>NZ_CP045371.1 GCF_009363535.1 Microbulbifer sp. THAF38 | reverse complement strand
TTCAAGGGCTCTTATCGAACCTATAAACCCATGGCGGTCCTTGATTGTCTGAAATGCCTTACCGCTCTTAACCCTCTTGATCCCGTCAGTAACGGCCTTGAGTGTGGAGGCAAGAGGATCTGATTTCTTGTGCTGAACCGTAAGGGTTACGAAGGCTATATGTCCGCCTGCTTTCTTGTGATCGTAAAGGGCTTTGCGAACCTCGAGGGCTCGATACTCAGCAATGGAAGGCTGGCATACGGGGCAGATCCAAACAGAATCACAACGGCACATGCCCGTGAACGCTCCTCTGATCTTGCCCTCTTCCGTTTTGGAATAGCCAACCTTGGCAATAGATATCTGATCTTCCCAGCGCTTGAGAATCTGGTAATCGCCCTTCTTCGGGGAGGATGGACGGAAGGCAGCGGAGAGCTGTTTGCAGGCGATAAAACGATGAAATTTAGAGCGCCCCCCATCTTGGGAAACATCCGCCAAAACGTCTTTGATCACGCTCTGTAAAACGTATCTTTTTGAAACCACCCCTAAACGACCAAAACCCTTATATGACGGGGCTTGTAGAGCGTTTAAGTGGCCGTAGGGTGACGCAGATTCCGTATTAGTACCAAGGGGCCCATTCTGAGCCCTCTCGGGGGAGGAGAATTCCGCCTCTGACGAGACAGTAAGGGCCTTGTTGTTATAATCCATCCATCAAGACCCTCCAGTGGCCTTGAGCACCCCTCCCAGCCCCTGTGACGGTCGGCAAACTATCAACGGGGGGTTGGGTGGGGGTTATTAGTTATTTTTGATTCTTGCGCTTTACAGGTGCTTTCCTGCTGCTTTGCTTCTCGATCTCCTGCTGAAGATCCAGCTGGGCATCTCCAGCTATATCAATCCTCTCCTGAAGAGCCTCAGCAAGACCTTCAAGGCCATTAACGCTACCTGACTTAGCCTTAGCCAAAGCCAGGCCCAGCTGCTCTATCCCGCCCTCAGCCTCTTTGAGAACCTGAGTCATAAGTCGTGCTGTAGGTATCCCCATGGCCCGGGCTGTCTCGGTATATATCTCTCGAGTTCGCCCAGTAACAGTCAGCATCACGCGGGGGTTTGTGGTCGGCATTTTCTAACCCTCAATTTTCTTACACCCTGTTATAACACCGACAGAAGAAAGAGGGCAATAGGTAACCTGTAAGAACGTGCCCCAATCCCGTGATCATTGATTGCGGGGCCCGGCCTGTCGTGGGTGATGGAATAGCGGTGGAGCCGAAGGCCCTCACCCTAAAGAATCATTTACGACAGGCACCCGCAATCAATGCCCGCTTCGCTTCACGGGATTGCTATAGATCGAAATGCTACAGCCAAAAACGCAATGCGCCGAAGTGGAAAAGTCAGAAAAGTGGAGAAACTGAAAAAAAGAATTGAGAGAGGGGTTTCAGGGTGGTTACCGCGGTAACCACCCCTATTTGAAATGCTCCCCCTACGAGTCGAGGGGATAAATATTTATACAAACACCAGGCATGGATATGCGTGCGGTGCTCAAACCGCTCGCTGCGGGCTCTCGCTACGCTCTTTCCGCTCCTCCGCATCTACATGCCTGGCAATTGCCAAAAGGTCTGATTTTAAAGACTCAAACTCATAGTGGAGGAACGTAAAAATATGAAATCGCCCAGTTTCATCATGAAGAGTGTCTGAAAACTCATTGAAGGCACCAGACAAAAACTCAAGACGATCAATGAGTTCCATACGAGAGGACTCTTTGATTACTTGCCCCTCACGATTAAGGCTTACAATGGTGTCGCGCATAGTTATCTCCTTGGTTTCTATGTGCAGGCTCCTGGGTGTCTGAACCACACTCAGGGGCCAATTTAAAAACTAGCTACCCAAAACGCATAACCCTCTCGCTTTGGTTATCTATGAACTCCCGAACCTTAAGAGAACGAGTTTCATCATCGGCATATTCAGGGTTCTCAACGATGGCCATGATTGCCGGCCTAAGCCTGAATTTAACGATCTTTTGCAGGTCATCAACAGACAAGTGGTTGAGATGAACAACAAGGCTTTCCAGCTGTTCACCGACCTCTGAATCATCAAGCTGATAAATACCAAAACGCTCTTTTAAGCCCCTGGACCAATACAGCTGAGCCCTACCAAAAGTGGCCTCTGCATACTCAATAAAAAGCTTTTTAAACCGCATAAGATCGCGGGTTATCTGCTTGCGCTCCTGCTCATCCTTAACGATTCTGAGCAAGTGTGTGAGGTCCATGTAATGCAGAGCAAAGGCCATGGCGTTATAGCTGATAACGGTCCCACCATCGGTATAGGTGCGGGGTTTCTTGAGGTGGTGTTTAGTTAGCTCCTCGGGAACACCCCAGACGCCGCTGGTGGAAAACTCTTCCCAGGACTGATCAACGTTAATCCCCTTTGCAGCGTAAGCCGCTATGGATCGTTCAGAAGACAAGTCCAGGTCCGCTCTACCTGAATCAATCTCCTTGTTGGTGAGGCAAAGCTTCACATCAACCCCACGCAACTTGGAGCAAGAAAAACCCGATTTTTTAAGGCTTTTTGAATACCTGGAATAAATCCATTCCTTCAATTGCGTAGGGTTAACCTCAGACTCAAAAAACCATAATTCATGCAGGTGTGGGTGATGGCCGTTACGCTCTGTGAAGGTGTG
>NZ_CP045370.1 GCF_009363535.1 Microbulbifer sp. THAF38 | reverse complement strand
TACGGCCTTTGACGATCACGACCACTAGAATGACTACGATGAGAATCGCAAGGGCTTTGATCACTATGTTTGATTTCATTCAATACCCCCCTATTTATGCTTCTGATAGTTTCGCTTTGCGTACTGCCCGGACTTGGCTTCAAGCCGTGCCAGTTCTTCTGCGTCGGCTTTTAAATCCTGGTAATAGGTCAACGGGTAAAGCGTTTCTTTCAAAGGTTTCTCTGAAATTAAGTAAAGTACGGTGCTATCACCGGGTGTACCGTTTGGATAAAGCATGTGATGCTGAAAGGTTGCGTGCGAGAATGGCAGATTTAGATCGAGGTAATCCAGGCCCACTTCGTGGTCAGAAGTATTCTTAATGTGGATGGCCGCAAGGTAGTAGCCTCCACCCTGGTAAGCCAATATCGGCCTTGAATAAGTTCTGTATTTGTTCTCACCCTTAAAGACACGAATAGCGCCCTTAACACCTAATGTAGTCTCCGTAATTCCAGGTCGATCACGATGAAGCCTGGTAGGGCCATAGAGTCTCTGTGATGCAAACCGCGTAAGGTCAATCGGCGTAACGATCGGGGGGTTCCTTGGGGAATCTGAAACTTGAATCTCATCTACTGGAACCACGTTTTCAGATTCCAGCACTATACGAACATCTTCCAAGGGAGTAGCCAGTGGGTCTTCTTTAGACGCAATCAAATCCAGAAGAATCACCCGGCCATCAGTCAGTCTCTTCACCTGGATTCTTTGCTTGTCGAACTCGTTATATGGCAGTAGGTGAATGGCGCCCTGAGCAGACTGCACCCGAAATAGGTTCTTTACCATTTGGCCTTTAGTAATGCCCACTTGCACATGATCGCCAAATTGAATGCTGCGCTCTTCGCCCTTACGCAATTCAATGGCGACAGGAAGGTTGCTGTAGTGAATTATCTCTGTTGCCAGGGTGGTTCCGCTATAGAGACCAATGACAATAAAAATGAATGCAGTTTTGCTAAGAAAATTATTCATAATTATCTCCCCGCCACTTCGCCGCTTGTGTCTTGAACGTTCTCATTTTCTTGCTGGCTGCCTTCAAGGCGTTTCGGATTTCGGTAGAAACCATCGAGGGCAAGGCCCCACAAGTTGCATTCCGGATCTACATCCCAGCGAACCACACGAACGGGATAGCGAATGAAGATGTCTTTCACTATTTCAGAGCGGAAGGTTTCTTTGACGTTCACATCGTAAAAGGCAACCCATGAATCCTCGGACTCGATATAAACACGTTTGTCGTTATATGGACGCTCAGGCATTTCCTGTAGTGCTCTGGTACGGTTTAGTTCGTGCCTTTTCAGACGCTGCTGGTAATCACGCTCTAACTCGCCTTTAAAGCGTGGTGTGATGTAGCAGCTCAAGCGATCAATTTGCTTTTTATAGTCAGCAATTCCTTCAACTGGCCAGTTGTTCATTTGTTGAAAGATGTAATAGCCGAACGCATAGATATTGAAAGGGTGACGCTCTTGAATCCCACGTGTTGATCCAGAACGTAGATCGGGTGGAATGTCGATCTTGATGTGCTCAGGTGCAGCCTTCCAACCAGCGATGCAATACAGTAGCGCGACTGTCAATGTACCTATGAGAATTCTCAGGGTCAGTATGTGAGAATCCCGACCATTTAACGCTTTTTTTAATCTTGCCATCTAGCCTACTCCTTAGGCTCCATGTTGATTTTTTTAACGGGTTGTTCTCGTCGGATATCCCAACTCTGTGATGTCTCGATGTAACCAAAATTGAAGAGTGAGTACTTTTTCTGGGCTATCTTTTTCAGATAAACGATGTGAAGTCCGTCAGGCATGCGGCGTTTGAGTCCTTGAAGGTATTTACCAGCAACCAACAAAGTACCAATGGCCATACCAAAACCAATACCTACCCCGAACAACGCCCAACCAAATGGGATGAGTAGGATTACACAGGCGGGAATCCAAAATATGATTGCGGCCACAATGATCACTACTACTTCGGTATCGGTCAGGCCCCGGAAAACAACCGGCTCTTCGATGAGCCGGTCGGGGATGAACTCGATTTCTCTTCCGTTCATTCCAGGGTCTGTCATTAGAAGATGATCCCGGCTGCCTCAGTCAGCAAATAGACAACAAATACCAGCAGCAGCACACCCATGCCACCATTCATCCCCATGTCACCCCAGGTTTTCTTGCCAGCACCGATATCGTTGTAAACAGCGATCATGTTCTTACATACAGCCAAGAACGCAATGGTGCCGAGGACCAGCCCTAGAACGATGGCGATATCAAAGGCATAACCTTTTATCAGACCAATGTAGTCACCGTCCGCCGCAGCGTTAGTCGGGTCTGCGGTATCAGGTAGGGCAGCGTGAGCACTGGAAATGCCGAAAACCATGAAGCTAACGGCTGCCGTTTTAATGGCGGCCAGCGTAGCTTTGAAAGACACGAACATTTGTTTCATAGGAAAAACTCCTTTAAGTATTTTTGCGTTAGGTTATTTAACAATTAGGTACAGGAGGACCATCATCACAAAGACACTTCGTAACCAAACGATTACCATATCCTTTGCAGCAATAGCCCCAGTCCCATAGTCTTCGTATGCGCGGTAACACAGCCAAGAAACATAAAGAAACACTGCCGTTGAGCCGATTGCCTGAATAGTCCAGAGAAGTTCCCCAGCAGTAAAAACATTTCCGGTACCTTCTTGAAATGCAGCAGATTGGGCAGGTTTCATTTTTGATGCTCCGTGTAGTCACTACTTAGAGCATCGATGGACGATGGAACGACTGGCTCCATCGGCACTGTCAGATGATGAGAAATACCCGATTGGACCTTTCTCAGATCAGCTAACAGAACTTCGTAATCGAACGTCGTTCGATCTTCAGAATTGCTTTTCATCTTGGCTGTCATAACCAATGCTTCCAGGGCGGACAGCTCAGATTGAATTTTCGCGAGAGCCTCGCGTTCCGCCCAGACATCAGCCAGAGACACCTGTGGAATGCTCAAGAAGCTCACCAAGAGAAGAGTTATAAGTTTGTTCATCATCGAGTCACTTGAATTTCAGGTGGGAATGCGATGATAGGAATTAGAACAAACGGACAGGTGTTAAATCTGATTTATTGGGTCATTACCCAATGACCCTTTTTTGATAAGAAAATGGCCACTGTGTCGCGACCATTTAGATATATAAAGTGGGTGATAACCCTTAAAGATACTTCTTGAATTTGCTGGTCATAACCATTAGCACAAGCCCAAATAGGACAGCGAATGGGGTAATGATAAAGTTTGGATGAATACTGTTGGGAATCGCCAGGTAAATAACCCAGGCCGATATCAGAACCGGCATCGCGAATCGTTTTGACCAGTGATAGATATAACCAGATTCGTTTCCTCCACACCAGCGTCTTAGGTCTCGCTGCATAAGTCCATCCGAGACGCCAACAAGACCAAACAGTATAAACGCTGGAATTGACAGGATCAGGATAGACAGCCGGATCAAGAACATAATCAATATGTATATCGCGGCCATTAAGTAGTTGTAATACTCAGCGATTAGCCCTTTAACCAAGCGTACGAACTTATTATCGTTGGCATCTGGCGTTCTCGTTGCGGACAGCATGTCCACGATGCCTGAATCAATGAACAGGAAGTTAACTAGATCGGTAACTTTGCCACTCGCTGTTAGAACCGCCTCGCCATTTATTGAATCCCCATCGAGGGAGCTACCCAGATAGTTGATTTCCTTCCGTATCATCTCTTCAGCATGTTCGTATCCGGTATAACCTTGCTCTGGATAAAAGAACATCATTCCGATCCATTCAATAATGATCGACATCAAAGCTGAGAACAGAAGGAGGCCTATGATTTTAAAAAAGAGGTCCATCGTCTTACCGATGAATCCTTTCTTGGCAACAGGGTGCTCTGCTCTGGCTACACTCGTTTCAGCCATCAGCTAAACCCACCATGCTTCTGCGGTGTGATAGTTCTTTTCCATTTCCTTGGCGAGCGCTTGTAAGTTCTCGGGCATCTCGTCATCGTCCTCTACCGGAAGAGGGAACCTCACTTTCCAAAGGTGTCCCCCATCCAAATGACAAAATGCCTGTCCCTTGGGTAGTGATATGACATGACTCGGCTCCAACATAGGAACTCGAAGCGTTGAGATACGGTCCTGGGTACTGGAGGTAAAGTCTATGTGGTTCTCGGTATCCGATGAATCTGAAGCACCTGATACCGTCATTTTCAGAGAAATCTCCACTTCAGGTAACTGACTCGTCAGCAGCTCAGCGGTCTCCTTTTCCTTTACCCTTAGCATGATCAGGTTGTTGAAGTTACCCTCCACTTGGCGTGCCTTAGCGGCATTCCCTAAACGCGCTTCGATGTCACCTCTGGACTGGGTATAGGCGTTGATCTGCATACCAGAACCACCCGACTTGTTTACCATCGGCAAAAATTCATCGCCCATTAGCTCATTAAATTCATCTGCATGAAGGCAGATCTTGGGCATCACGTTGGCCTTACCATCCAACATCCCATGCTGGAATCCGTGCTTGTAGATCATTCCAGAGGTCGATACCAGGTCAGAGAACATGGAGTTGCCCACTGCACTGGCTACTTCTGTGTCAGTCATGGCATCCAGTCCAACATAGACAATGCCACGCTTACGGATGATCTGTGTCCAATCAAATATGGGGCGATCATCATTCACGTCAAAGTAATCAGGAGCGATGAGTTTGCCAATCTTCCCTGTGGTTAGTTTTTCAAGTAGCGGCAGGAGTGACGCTACCAATTTATCGAAGTAGGTCCGGTCATAACGCAACGCTGAAAGTAGCCCCAATACGATCGGGTCACTCACCCCCATCTGCTCAACATATTTTCTAAGTGCCTCAGTTCTAGCGTTGGCATGTTTAGCCAGGCGTGGATTTGACTTATATTGTTTTTCTGCAACGTGGGTCATGTCATTGATGTCTTCAACCCAACCATGACCCGCATTACGCGGAAGCCACCATTCCAGGTACTCACAAAATAGAGGTTCAATGTCTGTCACATACCGGAGGATGTTGTTGTAATCTGGACGCTGGCCAAGTGAAACCAGTGCCCGAGCAACAATATTGATAAAACGCCAAGCAAACTCTTTGAATGCGGCGCTGGCTCCTTCAGTTGATAATTGACCTGCTATGCGACTCGCAACTTCTGTGATCCGTGCAAAGTTTCCAACCGCGTTGTACCGAGCGGAAATATCTGGAAAGCCTAGGTGGAAAACATAGAAGTCATCTTCCCTACCTGTGCGCTTTGCGGCCATATACATACGGGTCAATAAACCGGCATCTGACTTCGGATCGAAGACAATAACAGGCCCATCGCCACGACGAATGTCCTGTTCAATCAGTATCTCTGCCAGGCGCGTCTTACCAACACGTGTAGTACCTAGAACAAGCGTGTGCCCAACCCTTTCACTCATCGGTAGAAGGACCTGTTCTTCGTTGAGCTCTACAGCGTGAATCGCCGGATTACCACCTATTGGAGGCAATGGCCTGAATGGATTGAGAAAATGATCTTTGCTGGTCAGGTGTCCAAGCGCCTGTAATTTCGTGTTCTCGACTTCCCTCTCGAATTTCCTGATCGCCGCATAAATTTTTGATGGTTCAAGGTATCTTTTTGCTGCTGGTGATAGAGTGTCCTTCAGTCGCTGAGTATGTCTCTGCCCCCATTTGAACCCTTGCCCAAGGTATAGGTGATTTTGATAACAGGGTATCTGAGCAGAAGACATTGCAAATCGAGGAAGTCGCTTTAGGTTCCGTTGATACCTCAGTATCTGTGACCCTTGCTTCAAGCGATAAAGCCCAAGTCCAGCAAGGACAGCGGCGGATGTATAGCCTACACTCGGTGTCATCATGAGTGTTGAAGGGGCTGTAGCAGAAATAATTCCGGCTGATAACGCTACTGTCCCCGACCACAACTCCACAGGTGGTCTCAGCAATACTTCTAATGGATGATCGGCCACTAGCGCATCACTCCCTGATTATCCATATAGAACGGATAATGCTTTATCTTCAGATGTTCGGCCAGTCGATCGCCAGGTGTTGGTTGCATCATAACGTCATTGCCAACTATTTCTTGTAGTGCGTCCATTTGTTCTTTGTTTTCTACATTAACCACGAGACCAATGGCTTTCTTATCTGCAAGTAATTCCTTATTTGTCTTCAGCCAGCTAATGGATACTGGGTCGTAACCAATAATAAACATCGGTCTCATTGCGACCTGATATTTAATGTACTTGGCTTCATCATCACCAACTTTCCCAACGCTCATGGTATTAGTAACCACAGGAAAATGAGCATTAACCAGTTTTGTCGATCGCCTCTTTTCGAAGTTCGCTTTCGTTTTGGCATAGCTCTTATTATGCCCCGGAAGATAACTGTCTATAGGGTGCCCTCCCCTATCTGCAATCACCTCGGTTTTTACCCAAGGACTGCCTGTACTCTTAGTCTCGGCAGCAACAGTGTTATTAGAGGTAATTAAAAACCCGAATAGTGTACTTATTACCGGAATCAAATTTATATTCTTGCCCATAATGAAATAACACTCGCTCTATATTTTCTTGCTCTTTCTTTATCCTGTATCCGCTGACCAGGACGGTGATAGCACCCAACAGCCAATTCCCAGCTATTGCACTCGGGCCTGTTGTACTGTTCTCTTAAATGACGTGCTGCCGCATTTAGATTGGTGTAGGGGTCAAATGCTTCCCACAATCCATTGAAGCGCTGTTCTTGCCATCGCCAATTTAGCTGTCCAAGCCCGACATCAAATTGTTTATCTCCGCGTTCTATCAAGGACTTGGCAAACATGTATGCTTGATCTCTGCTTGGAAAAAAATGTGGTTTTCCTCGATGGTTAATTGTCCATGGCCACGGTAAAACCCTAGATTGCACCCCCACTGAAGTTTTGGATCTGGATTCATTCAGAATTAGGGCGTAGAAAAGTTTCGCCGGTACGTGATTTTCCTCCGCTACCAGGCTATACATTTCTGGGACACTGTTTTCATTCGCAGATGAGATGCTAGATAGGAATCCAAGCGTAATGATCAGTAGTAACCTCATATATCACTACTACTTGTAAGTTGCTTTTATCGCACCGGACTTGAGGTCGATTACTCTGACCTGTGGCAGAGCTGCCATATCAATTCCCAGCTCTGCTGACTTCCCTTCATCGAAGTTCAGTGTGACCTCACGGGAACGTACGACTTCAGGAGGTATTTTCATAAAAGATGCCCACTGGCCGATCCCCTCAGAAGTAGCTCCTTGTTTGAAATAGATGTCCAGCCTAGCATTGTCCCCAACAGACGCATGAAGCTCTTCAAACGTAAGTTTGCAGTCTTCTTTGCAATTGGAATCAACAAACAATACAACTTGTTTGTTTACTTCAACTCGCTTCTGCTCCCACTGACGTATCCAGGATGAATTATTAACCGCTAACTGATCTCCCAAAACCCGGCTTGCAGCTCGTTGACGCTCAACTTCAAATGCCACCTCAAGCTCTGCTCTCCGACTTTCGATTTTGATCCAAAGCTCTGCATAACGCTCTCGCTCTTGCGGATCAGTTTCTGACACGCCTAGGGCGGTAATCGGATCAAGTCCTGGGGACCATATGCCACGAGGACCACTCATGATTTCTTTGTACTTGACCCAATCCGTCTCCAACAGCATCCATTGTTTAGCAAGTTTTTTATCTTTCTCGGTTAGTGTGACTGCTGCTTCCTTGTCCAGAGTAGACTTCATGTCAGATATCACCGTCGCACTATTGTTACTTTGAGTGGTCTGGTTATTTGCTGAGACATATGTGGATACGGCTAATCCCATAACTATATATGCGAGTTTATTCATTTAGCCCTCACACTGTATTTCTACTTCTGTTACTTTTATTTGCTCCTCGTTTGCCCGAGCTACTGACAAGTCCGTTATAAGAAAGGAACGTTCACACCCATCGGATATCAAAGTCTTGGGTGAAAGGTCACTGATGTAGTAGCCATCGGCAGTTTTATAAAATCGCTCTCTCTCAAACACCGGTTCATCTGAAACAACTGTTTGCTCAATGACTGTGGCAGTAGTATTCTCATCGGGACCATCCTTATTCCAGAGTTCATAACCGCCAAAGAGCAACACAAGCCCAACAATCCACTCAATAGGTTCCACTACTTTACTCCTTGATCTTTAGTCGTTTAGTCTTGGTACCTTGCTTGAATATCGCTTCATAACCATCGGCTCCTTCAAGTCTCCAACCCTTGTAGTAATCTCCCCTTGTCAAAGGAATCCAGTTACCATTAACTTCGCGTAACATCACTGATTTCTGCGTACCCCAAAGATCAATGGATGCAAGGTAAGATCCTTCGATTTTGCTGGGGTCTGTGCTCATCTTTTTCGCAGGCGCTTTTTGTACGACTCTTTTGGGAGCACTAGCAGCCCTAGCAGCCACCTTTTTTAGCTCGTCCTTCAACTCGTTTACTCGCTGCTGTTGCTTACCAATTGAAGTGGAATTTGATTCTAGTTTGACTTTGAGCCCATCTAATTCACCACGCATAGAACTCAAAGACGTATTCAAATTCTGAAGATCTTTCTGAAGAATGCCGATGCTTACTAATCGATCAGAGTTAGACTGGACACTTTTTTTCGTACCTGATAATTCTGCAGTGAGGTCATCGGTTCTGGTATTCAGATTACCAATAGCAACATCCAGGCTCTCTATATTCCTCAGCGTCGCTTCCTGCCCACTCTTCTGGTTTATTGCTGAGTAGCCAGCAACACTTACTGCTCCTACAGAAACGATTAGTGCAATCGCACTCACAACGCTGCCTGGCTTGCTCTTCCGTGACACTTTCAATTTACGAGGTTTTTTATCTAACTGGGGCTTTGGTTCGCCTGATGAAAAGATTTCATCCAAACTGCCTATGAGCGATTCATTACTGGAAGATGCCTCCGCACCAGAGCCATTGAATTCAGCAGAGCCAACATTCATCTCAGCTTCTTCAAAAGCTTCATTTTTTTCTGTGTCTATCGAGGACTCATCTTTTACTTTCCCGCCGTCTATCGTACGCATCAGAGATTTGCCTAATTTTGAGCTTGACATCATTCATTCCTCGCTAATTTCGTTGATAACTCATAAGCAACTTTACGGTGTACAGGATCGACTACTAATTCAAAGGCATCACCACTAATCGTATGTAGCGCCTTATCTAAAGTCATTGGCCCGATGTTTCTGTGTACCTGTGGTAACGGGAGGTTAAGCAGGATTTGTGCTTCTTCGCTCAAAACACTGCTATCGGCCAGAGCGTATCCTGATCTGGCTAACAAGAATTCAACTGTCTGGCCAACCGTTTCAATGCTTTGCGGAATACGTGTTTTTATTACTACTTTGAGTGGATTGAGTTGATCAATCGGGGGGATGTTTTTCACATAGGTATAACGCCCAGTCTGCATCACTTCAATGCGATTGGATTCACCTATATCGGCGGGATTATTTTTCGCTGTTGCCATCGTGCTGAAAATGCACAGAGCTACAGCTATTGCGTTTTTTTTCATTGACTATACCTCCAAAGTTTTTGGGCAGAGGTACAGTACAAGATCTGATCTTTGTAATTATTTTTTTTGGGTCAACACCAAATGACCCTTTTAAAGCTGAAAAGCCTGCGCAATGGCAGGCTCTTCAAAATCTTACCAAGTCAAGCTTGGTATTGCAGTACGGGTATAGCGAGTACCCCTGTTAAAGTACGATCCTCTATGGGGCATTCGGATCATTGTTCCCCAGGATTTCGTGCAGGCTTATAGCACTTGCACGGCATGGCTGCGCCACACAAAAGCCACTCGTTGTCTCATCCATTTTGCAAGATTGTCTTGCTGGCTAACCGAGTCCATTAGCAGTTCTATAGTCACTGTAGTGAACGCTAATCGGAATATCCTAGCGAGACGAGATACTCTGATTAACATTCACAAACAGGATGTAGCTCAAAACCAATTCGCCAGATCTTGATGTGAAAGCATTGATGGATGCTGGAGTGAAGAGTAGCAAAGCCCTGCTTTGCAGCTAAGCCCGAAAGCTATCAGGAAGTAGTGAATAAATTTTTGCAGATGGCCACTCTATGGTCAAGTACATATCACTGCCGTTCTGCTTATATGTTAGCTTTTCTCAATTCTGCACGTTCCTCAACCGACTGATCTATCGAGTCTAACATCCCTTTGATTAACTTGAGGTTTGCATTGATGTAGATGAGCTCTTCTTCAATTTCCTTTAACCGAAGCTTTCTCGCTTCATCAAACATGCCGACATACTCCACCACTGAATTCGTATGGAGCCTGTTGTATTTCCTATCCCGCTTACTTGACTTGAACCTCCAGTAGTACTTTCTGGAATTGCCATCCGATCTTGGTGCAAGCGTCAACTCAAATCCTTCGCCAAACAGACTAGTAAGTTCCTCCTTTAGATCTTCCACCCTGATTGCGAGATTCTCTTTGAACCACTCTATTTCGTTCCGGTACAAGTTAAGGCGTCCCGTCTTATTATCCTTAAAAGGTATTATTAAATTTATATTTAAAGGAGACGACATAGTTTTCTCACTTACGATCCACACTTCACATGAGGTAGCGAGCCAAGTTTATCAAGCTGTTTTGACTCACAAAATGTTTGTATTGATCCAGATACCTAGTGGTGCTGACCCAAGAAAGGCCAGCGAAAAAAAAGGTGCCTTAAGCACCTAAAATCGATATTAATGGCCATTAAGCCTCAAGCTGTTGCTGTCTTTTTCTTGGTGGTACGTGACATTTCTTCATCAACTGGTTTCAGCACTCGATCCAGTTCCGCGGCCAACGCGTCTTCACTATCTGCCACTTCCTGCTTCCTACCCAATTTGACCTTTTTATCTGCTTTATCATTGTCCAGAGCCTTACCCATAGTCTGGAGCCGCTTCATTGGCAATGGTGGAGCATTATCTGATCTTGTTGTTCCTTCTAGGTACCCTACTTCTAGATCCCCCATTAACTCTTTTGCCTTTTGAGCCTTTTGGTTATTAGCGGCCATATCATCCCTGGTAACGCCGGTATGGCGGTAAGAGAACACCATGTGAATTACACCACGTACACGCTTTTCAACACGAGCCAAGGTTTCAAACTTTTCTTTGTTTGGTAGCAAGCCAATATGATTGGCCAAAAGCACCTTCAAAACTATTTGATCTACTTTAAGAAGTTGGTACACAAGCTGAAAACCAAGGCGTGAAGCAAATCGGATCGGAACCACCACGGGATTCTTGGAACCAATATCCGGAAGCCGCATTGCGGGTGGAATATTTTCCTCAATGAAGGTCTTGACATCTTTCAACTCACTATCCAGATCAAACGTCAGATCCTCAATAGCCTGCTCAAGACGATGATAATGGTAGTCAGCATAGGGATCGTCTTCTTTTATAGACTGCTCAACCCCCCTGACAATCTTGCAAAAGCCTGGCAACCCGAGAATACCATGGCGTTTCTGCGTCTTTTCCCGGCCTTGCCATAACCGCAGGGCTGGCCTTGTCGCCAGTTCTATTTCGATGTCTTGTTTGGCCCCAATGGCGGCCATTTTTTTTGTGTCGCTATCAGCCATGAAAGCCTCCTTATGCGCAGATTTTAGTTTTCTTAGTTTGGGTGGATGTGTTTGTGATTTCCTCAATCTCCTGAACCTCTCGATAGATCTTCGACATAGACAGATCAGTTTCCCTGGCCACGTAAAGTAGCCGTTCTCGATAGCCAGCGATCTTGATAGAGTTCAACCAGGCATCATAGATTTGATGCTGCTCTTCCAGGGTGGATACCGGAAGACGGCCCTTTACGGTCGGTAAATTCAGGAATTTTTTCCGACTCGCAACCTGCGTTGAACGGAGTCCAAACAACTCCCCCATCATAATCTTGCACGCTCCACGGCGTAGAAACTCGTCGATCATTTCATACTGCCGCGTTTCTTCAGCAGCCAGTTCAATAATCTTGGATATTTTCGGTGAATCGATCCTGAAAACCTCCAAGGCGCTAAGGTCTCGGACATAATTACCAGATATACTAAAAATCTGGTCCGCCCGAAGCCTAACAAGCTTCTGCATTATCTCAATTGATAGGCCTAGCCTTTCCGCCAGCTCCATATCTCCCTGCTGACACCCTTCTAATGCGCTCAGCAATAAGGAGGAAATGAACCTGGATGACTCGTCTTTTAGCTTTGTGCTTAACGCCATCTCTGATTCTCCAAAGGTTGATTATTACTTTGTAAGCTGGTTCTAACCCCAACAATGAGCCGGATCAGGGACTCAAAGCCTTCTTCACTTGCATGGCAGAAAACTTTAGAAGGTAAAATTGAAAGGTCCGCACTTGTCAGGTTCAGGCGATCTCTGACGATAGAAACTAGGTTCTCTGCATCAACGCAGGTTTCATCTATTCCCATCTCTTCCAAAACCTCAGGGGTAACTTGCCCATCCAACGCCCCAGAAAGGCTAACAAGTAAGAAGTAAACTTCCGCTTCGAGAGGACTCTCTGTATGTTGAGGTACGGCTACGACATAACCAGAGGGTAAGTTATCAGTACCAAGAACAACATCTGCCAGGCCAAATGACTCAAGTACATTAGTTGCGATTGCTCTATTCGAGGGGCGACTGGTTGGGGTTGAGTCTTTTTCAGGCGTCTGGAAGTGGGCTTGGATTTGTTTCAGAGAGACACTGCCGTTATGGGCATTGATGAAGGTCACGAGCTCAGAGTCAAATTGACTGTGGGGCTTCACATCTACTAATTCATTCCTCAAGGACCGTAGGGTATCAATTACCTTTCGGCTGACTGAATCGAGGAAAAACTGGTTTGTTATGTAGGGGGATAACTCCTCAGCAAGGTACAGCATTGCTGTGATTGACTGTCGTCGAATTGGCATTCCTCTACTCGACATCTCGTTTGCAAGGTCATCTTGCGTCGGATCTGCTCCAAGTGATTCAACCAGTAGCCGTCGGATATTTAGGACAGCATTCGCGGTTTCCAGGAATGTGTTGTCCCCTCTTAGATTATTCTCTACCAGGTGTCTAATGCTCAGATCCAGGTCAGAGGTAAACTTTTGCTTTGTGAGTGGCGGGTAAAGATATGAGTCGTCTTGAGTTTCTTTGTATAACTCCCGACATATTAGAAGCCTTGTCTGTCCCCCCTGGGACAAAACCCATTTCTGCTGCCCTGGATGAAAGACAATGTGTAGAGGGTCTTGGATACCTTTACATCGAACCGACTCTTTAATTTCATCGTACTTTGGATTTCTCGAACGGCGCTGATTGAGGTGAAACACCTCAATATCGAAGCAGCTTATCTGTCCCTGCTCGCTACTTTGCATCGTTGTAAGTTTTGTTGGGGCTCTCATCCTTGATCAGCCTGAAAGTGCAATTAATATTGAACATTCTGTTTTAGCTCGCGCTATATGTCAATAAAAAGTGCCCTAAATAGTGTCTTTTTATTTATTTGTTCAATATATATTGCCCTTAGCCTTTTTGAGTACTGCCCCTCCTCATCTCCCCAAAGCCCTACATATAGGGCAAAGGCAGTCTTATTAGTCACATGACTAGCAAAATGCCTAATTTCAGGACAGTCGGCCTCCACCATTTAGTCACAAGACTAAATGTGGTTAAGCATTAACATTCCCTACCACTCCCATTTAGTCGTGTGACTAACTCTAAGTGCCATGCTATGGTGTATTTAGTCATATGACTAATAAGGAAATAATCAATGAGTAACCTGCCCTATTTGATCGATGCTGAAGAAGCTATTGAGTACTACAAGGGGAAAAGTGATCTCACAGACGCTGAAAAAGCATATATCGTGGCGATCCTGAGCAAGGAGGGTCTCTCTAATAAGGACATTCGGCGGTCATTGGGTATCGACAAAGTTTATACGGTTACCCATCTCAAGCGTGTAGGGACCAGCTTAACGGATGCAGAACTTAATCTCTGGCACAAGAACCCTTCCAGGATAACGTTGGGACACACTCGGGCAATCGCCAGGCTTCCAGCGCAAAAGCGGGAGGAGCTACTTAGGGGTTTGCTGACCAAGAGAACGCCGGTTCATAAGTTTGAATCAATCGCCAAAGGGAAGGAGGAAGATCGAGATTCAGACATTAAGCGGCATGAACGTATTATGGGAGAGGTTCTTGGGCGGCAGATAAGAATCCGCTTTAACCCAGCCAAACTTTCCGGTTCACTCACACTAGACTTTTTCGGCCTTGATGATTTTGAGCACATTTCTCGATGCCTGGGCTTCAAGGCGGATGATCACCTATAGCACCCATTCCCTTTAAAATTTTCAAGCCTATGGGCACCTTCTCGACTTAAATTTTTTAAAGGTTTTCTTGGCTCAATACCAATATTTTCCCTTATATATCAATAAGTTACCAAGTTTTGGGGCTCTATTCCCTTGACGGGAATGAGCCCCTTTTGATCCACATTCCCGTCAAGGGAATTCCCCGCTCATCAAGAGCCTACTTTTAGGGTGGTCGTCAAGAATGACAGGATTTTCTTTAGCTGGGAGTCATCTACACCGGTTATTTCAAACTTGGTAGCCCCCTTGTTGGTAACCGAATGCTTCAGGGTCTTGCCGTCTTTAGACTTATACACCACAGGCTTCCAAGTCTTAGGCTCCTTCACCTTGCTTCTAACTGCCCCTTTAAGAAGCTTGATCACCTGCTCCACATCAGGCAACTCCAGTTTGTCTCTTAATGCAGCCCTTCTTAGGTCAAGTAACTCTTCAGCCTTGGCAATCAAGGGGCTCTCACCTTTCTTCCTCAGCGAGGCAATGGTTTCACCATAGGAAAGGGGCATATCTGAAGGGGATGGCAGAATACGCACAAAAATTTCATCCAGCTCCACACATGCACGGAAACGCGATATATGTGAAGAGCTAATTCCTTTGGCTGCCCCCAACTGGGTCCAATTCTCAAACTCCCCCCTTTCAATTTGCTTCTGATAGGTTTTAGCTTTTTCGTAGGGACTTACATCCTGGTGCTTATTCTCGATAATGCTGAGTTCCCGAACATCAGCGTCAGGAACATCACCAACGAGAGCCAAGTACTCTTGCTTAGCTAGCTTTACCGACGCCAAACGTCGAGAGCCCTCTATTAACTCAAAACGACCATCTTTTTTGGGGCGAACGGTACCGGGCTTTTGCTGACTATGTTTCTTAATTGACGGGAGAATATCTTGCAAAGAAATTTCATCGAGGAATTCTTGGATACGCTCATTCTCTGGAGATACATCAATTAATGAAGGATCGATACGTCGAAGCTCGAATGTGATCTCCTGCTTCGTAACAGGCATAGTAAGGACTATTGGTGCCCCTTCAGAGTCGGAATTCTTCACTTCCTCTAACGCTTGAAGCAGATCGGCCTTCTCTTTTTCAAAGTTGAGCTGAGCTTCTTCCAGTGCCTTTTCAGCTTTTTGCTTTTCTGCTTTAAGCCCATCTGTAATGCTGGTTGGGCGGTTGTCTCCAGTCATGACTCCAAGCGCTGGTGAAGGCCTGCGGTTTCTTTTAGGAGTTATGTCTACAAGCTCGTCTGTATCAGCCCCAGATAGCATCTCATCAATATTCCCATACTTATCCTTAGCCATAGTTACACCCCCTCTCCGGCGTTATTCTTCAGTTCTTCTAATTCGCTCTTCACAGCATCAGCATTTGCCATAATTTGATCAATTTTGTCGATGTGTGAAGTTCTCAATAAATCCTCATAACAAGTTTCCCAAACCGCATCGTGCATCTCATCAAACAGCTTGTCGAACATTTCACATGTTTGTTTCAACCGCTTGCGGTTGTCTGCTTCCGCTGGGTTTTGTTCATAAATGGAGTACGTAAAGTTGGTCGCCTTGCCGATCTCGTCTGAGGCATGAGCTTCTGTAGAGAGCACATCCCCTCTCTCGACAGTAAAAACCCGCCTAATGATTTGCCCCATGAATTGGGCATAGCTGCGGGTTGAATACTTTGTGACGAAAAAGCGTATATCAGGGATGTTGGGATAGAAACCACCTTCGTCGTAAGTTTGCACCGTCTCCGCAACCAAGCCTGCAAACTGTAAAGTCGATGCAAAATCAGGCATCGCAGCCGGAGTAGGTACGAACACCATATCGCATGCGGATACAACATTAAGGGTACTGATATTCAAGGATGGTGTGCCGTCTATGATGATGAAGTCATAATCCTTTCCGACTTCAATCAACCCACTACGCAACTTCATAATACGGTCGTTAATGGGGACATTGGCATCATCCATCACTTTGGGCATCAGTAGGTCGATGTTTAGATTCTGCAAACAGCTCGGGATTATGTCGATGTTTTCCCAATATGTTTTTTGAATCGCATAATGTAAGGATCTTGACGCTCCCTCTGGGTGTCCGGCTTCGACGAGGGCAGCGTCATCCTCCAGGAAAAACGGGGCGATCGTATTTTCATAGTGAACGTTAACATCAGGCCTCTTCCCAAAGAAAAAGCTCAAAGATCCTTGCGGATCAGTATCGAGCAAAAGCACTCGGTAGCCCTTCATCGCAAGGTACTGAGAGAAAAGGTGGCAAGTAGTTGTCTTTTGGCTACCACCTTTAAGATTGAGAATACCCACTACGGCAGCGGATGCACCTTCAGGTTTTCGAGGCGCGGTGTTAAACACTTGGCGGATATGGTTAATGTGGTTGATCGTGTATCCAGAACGGACCTTCTTAGTCGTATCCAAGCGATATTCAGGTTCAGGCAGTCGCCCGTCTTGCTCTGCCGCATATAAGAGAGAATGGCTGATGCCAGCCAGCTCAGCAGCTTGCGTTGTGCCATAACGCCGCTTTTGAATACGCTCATCAACTTGGGCAACCTCCAACCACTCAGGATCGTGCTTCGTTTTCTGTGCCTTGCGGACCAAGCCAGGAATCTCTTTCATAATCGTCTCACCGCGCTTAACCACGGTTGCGATCTTTTTAAGAGAGGCCAGCAAGTAGCTCTTCTGCGCTTCGTTATTTGTCATTTCGGTATCCATTGCTGGTTAAAATTGACTTTGTTCATGTTTCATGGAAAATCCGATTCTATATTCACGGATTGGCAAACAAAAGCTTCATTTGGTGAATGAGGGAGTTTTTGAGTGCATTTTGGTTAATATGCACTCAGTCCGGTTCAATAACGTGATCTGAACAAGAGGCTTTTGCTGCTGTAGGAACATCAATATGAATAAAAAAGATTTGGAGCCGATAAAATCTCAGCAACTGAACCTTAATCTTTTTGAGCTAGACCCTCTCCTGGATAAGAACTACAGCAACACGCTGGAGATCTATGATCTCGCCGGGAAGTTTCTCTACGGCAAGCTCAATAAATACCTAAGTTCAGCATCGGCAGAGGAAACTGAATTCACTCGAATAACCAACTACAAGGACATGGAGCTCCGAGTCTCCGTAACCGCTGCAAACATAGAGCGAGTGAAAGGAGGGACAAAACAGAGGGTGTTCGTGTTCCCTGGTGCCAGGGAAGAAATCATCGAAGATGTGCTTCGCAAGCTGGCCACAGAAAGAAGAGCAGAAGCATACGAAGCAACGACAGGTACCAACGCAGGCACCAAATTTGTCGGCATCGCCTTCACACTTTACGAGATATATGAGGAGCTGAAGAGGGTAGGGAAGTCTTACTCTTATGCTGAGATAAAGGAGGCTCTGCATATTATGAATCGCTCCATTCTCTCCATTCAGAGTATGGACAAGTCAATTGACCTTTCGGCCCCATTTTTTCCATTAATGGCGATCGCAGACAGGAGTAACAAAAAGGAAACCAGGTCCTTTGTGTGCTTTCACCCCATGGTTACTAATGTCATCCTCACTTCAAGCTTCAGACGCTATAACTACGCCAAAGCACTTGAGTTTAAAGGTCACTTCACTAGGCTAACCTACAAAAGACTATGCCACCGATGGATTCAAGCTTCTCCTGGCAAGCCATATACAATTCTTCTGAGCACTTTAATAAGTGCTATGAAAGATCCTTATCAGAACACTTACCAGGATAAGGCCCTGTTTAAGGGGGTCATGGAGGATCTGGTGAAAGAGGATGTCCTCGAACGCTACGAGATGACTCCGAAGAAGGAAGGCAAAAAAATCATCGACTGGCGCTTTGAGCTTTATGCCTCGAACACTTTTGCGAAACAAGTAGCCGCCAACAACAAAGTAGCCAACACAATCCAGGGAAGCAGTTCAGACCCCAACGAACACGCAGTCCCCAGAATCCAGCAAAGCGAAGACGAAATCTACTTCTGAGTCAGGTACTCATTCTCTACGTTAAACCTCAGCTTTTTCCGGCTATCAATCCGGTGCCGGCCTATCTCTACCTCAAACCTTAGTAAAATTGATAACCAAAGATCAAAATTCAGTCTATGAAAGCAAATTTTGCTTAGGTTTGAGGTAGAGTTGAACCGTCCGTTAGGCCAAAGACTTGATTATGGAGGTTTGCGGTAGAGTTAAGGTCATCATCAGTTCTTCGTTAAATACTCCAAACCATTCAATTTTTCGAGTTTCCTACCATTTTTTCTGAAATAGATGACAAAAACGCCAATCAGATGGCTCAACTGAAGAAAACTCTATGCCAAACCTTAGTAAGGTTTGAGATAGAGAATTACCAAGGTTTACGATAGAAGACAAGAAAGAGTACGTTTTATGAGCAATATATATTGAGGTTTGTCGTAGAGAAATGGCGAAAGTGTGATGTGATGTGCATACCTCTGTGAATTATGTGTTGGTATGCTCTTAATATTCTGTTACTAGATGTGTATAAGTTCGTGGGTATAGGGTTTAAGATAGAACTATACTAAGGTTTGACCGTGAATACCACCAAGGTTTTACATAGAGTAATACCAAGGTTTAAGAGGGTGTATTACTCAGGTTTGTCATAGATGAGATTAATGTAAACCCCCGTATAATGAGAGCTATGAGCAGAAAAGGGCGAAAGCCTACCGAGGCTCTACCGGTTTTATACCGTCTTTAAACCGTTTTTTACTCTTTAATACAGATAATAAATACATTGTATTTATTATAATTATTCCGACCTACGGTTATGTTTTAACAGTAGAATCAGAATTGACTGTCAAAGGAAGTTGGGCTGGTCTTTCTTTAAGCAAAATCTTTTTGGGGAACAAAAGAAGAGGCCTAAACAGCCTCAAAAGTCTTGCCTTGCTGTACCCTTACACCAACTTCACGATTTTTGAGATAGGCGACAACAGCCGTGTACAAAGCTCTTGTAGTGTTGCAATTCCAGTGCTCCTCCAGAATCTGAATCTCGCTGACAGCCTTGCACACATAATAGGACCTGTTATCTCCATCTTTTGAATTAGCCATAGCGATAAGATTATCCCGATTCTCGATAGCCCAATGGACGGCAGCATCGAACAGTTGGTACTGATACTTGAAGGAACCATCTACCGCACAAATGAGTTTCATAGTTTGTCTATCATCGTCACTGAGTTTGAGAGTGAATGGTGTCAATCTAGATTTATCCTGAGCCATATCTTGCTGCTTACCGTGTGTGAAGTTAATAACATCAGATTCTCAGGATTCTGATCCATCAGACGGTGTAGAACGATCCTTTTTAGGTCAGCTTCTAATGACCCTTTACGACTACTTGGCCTAGGGGCTCTAAGGCATCCTATGGTTGAGGAGGTATGCGCATGTTAATCACCTTATTCAAACGAAAGCGTAATAAATCGGACGTAGAGACAGCACCAAGCAAGTATGCTCAGGCAAAGTCAGGTAAAGAGCTTTTAGAATCACCCAAGCGATCCACCTTGATACGCAAGATCAAGCGTCTATTCAGCATCACTGAGGATGTGTGGAATAACCACTATCTCTTTGCGATTGAGAGGTTCGCCGAACTTGTCCAGGAAGTACCTGCCTCTGAAATCCATCATCACTCCAAAGAAGGTGGTTTGATCGATCACACTTTAGAGGCTTTGTATGCCGGGATAAGAATTGCTCAAGGCTATGTATTACCACCTAATTCTGAACCAGAACACATTGCATCATCATCGGACCGATGGAGGTTTGGAGCATTCATTGCGATCCTCACACATGACATTGGCAAGGTCGTCACTGACATTGAGATTGTGTACAGGGAAAGGGGCGGAGAATTTGAGCATTGGCACCCTTGGTATGGAAGTATTCCAACAGGGGCCGAATATAGCTATCGGTACAAAAAAAGAATCAGCAACTCCAAGATTGCGAAATCTCTTCATGAAAAAGCTGCCATGTCCCTACTACCGAGGTTGCTAACCAAGAAGGCAGCACAATGGATCTTTGAAGATACAGAGTTGCTGGCACAATTGTTTAATACCGTGTCACACTCTACCTTCGGCGGACAGGCTATCGCTGAAATTGTAAGAGTTGCAGACAGCGCTAGTGTTGCGAAAAACCTTGGCGCAGAAACCGGTATGAAAACAGATCATTCAACTGCAATACCTCTCCATGAAAAGCTTATCGTTTCCTTAAGAAAGTTAATTACAGATGGAGACTTAAAGCGAAACAAGCCGGGTGCAGCTGTATGGGTGACTGATAGTGATACTTGGGTGGTTTCAAAGGCTACTATGGAAGCTGTACGGGTTCAGCTGTTGAACGAGGGGCATAGAGGTATACCTCAAAATGTGGTGCGTCTATTTGAAGTTTTGAACGATCATGATCTCCTGATTAAAAATTCTTATGGAGAAAGCGTTTGGACAGCTGAGATTAATGACTTCGCTAAAAATTGGCAGCAAAAACTTACATTCCTTCGATTCAAAAATGAAATTATTTGGCCAACAAGTAACCCAGAAACATTTGATGGCGAAGTGCTCCCAGTAGATAAGTCCGGGAACATTATAGAAGGCACTCAGACACCTGGGGATTTAAATGTCATAGAGAAATCAGCCAAATCATATTTTAATAAGTCAACGGATAAGGGAATAACAAATACTCTTAAATCCAAGCCGAAAAAAACGACTCTGCCAGACTCTGTTTTATTAAAACATGATAAGCAAAATGCTATTGATGCCTTGAAAGATAAAGGAGAAACAAAGAAACATATAGATAATGCTCCTGCCGAAAGAACCCATGAACGAGATCCGATGCCAAAGAAGACACTCTCTGAAGATAAAGGTCAGAATGGGATAAGCTCACATGAAGCTAAAAATTTAAAAAATATCTCAAAAAAAATACAGAAAGAACTTATTACACAAAATGATTTCTTAACATGGCTATTAAAAGGTATCTCTCGCCGACAGATTCGTGTTAACGAATCAAAAGCCCCAGTACACATTCTTGATAGTCATGTAGCTTTGGTAACACCTGTTATTTTTAATTTATTCTTAGACAAAAATTCATTGAAGAAGCGCCTATATGAGAAGAGGGCAGGGGACAAAAAAGTTTATACTCTACTTCAGAAGGAGTTGGAGTCCCTGGACATACACCAGAGAAGCTCAAGCGGTCAAAATATAGTCAGGATGACTGTAGAAGGGCAGCGTTCTCAATCGGAACTTCGGGTCTACCTACTGAATCGAGACTACTTTCCGTCACTTTCAAACTTCAGCACTAACAAGGCCATGACTATTAACATGTGACCTCATAGGTCCCTGTATACCACCTTCGCACAGCTCCATTTCTCGTGTCCATCATGGACGTAAGGTGTCAAAATGGCTATATTAGGTGCAACAATTATTAATGCACTTTTACTCACCATAGAGGCTTCAACTACTATAAATTGTGCCGTAAATAGGATTTCCGACGCTTGATCGCCTATTTCTGGCAGTAAATGCTGCAATAGAGGATACTCGCCTCCAGAAGGTGATCACGCGAACGATGAGTACAAAACGAAACACTGAACACGATGCCTTTGGATTGGCAGGTAATCGACTCAATCACATACTGGATCAAATTGGGTTCAAGCAAGGCCGAGGTAGGATGGCCGAGTTTCAAAATTATCTCACTGATAAAGCGCCTAACATTTTTGGTGATCTAAAATATACGACGGTAAGATCCTGGTTCCAAGAGCACTCTCCTCCAATGAGGAAGATAGATGCTGCCATACACGCGCTTCAATATGACTATACATTTCATCACGACGTTTCTCATATAAAAACCTGGTGGAAGGTCGGAGGATTTTATCCGTTCGTCAATGAGTATGGTGATCCCGTTCCTTCAATTAATGACCTGCAACAAGAAGTAACGGACAATAATGAAAAACTTCAGTTTGTAGTAATGTCTCTTGTAACAGAAGAAACTGGAGAATTGTTCCGTACCTTATCTAGTAACGAATTAGTCATGTTGAAGGATAAGGCGGTACAGTTTGCACAAGATTTTTCTGACCCATTTAAGACTGAATGCCCGTCAGAATATTTGCGCATTGTTATTAAAGCCGAGCTGTCATCGCTTTTAAAAAAACAGACAAAGTGATATGCATCAGGCTATACAAAGATTGCCATTGTTTAGCCTGATAATTTCCTCCAGTCTCTTCATTGGCACTTTTAAAGTAGATATCTAAGTAGTCGCTGCCGACAACAATGATTTAAACCTAAGTATCTCTCAGAAAAGTGCTCGGACTACACTATCTAGCACGAATGTAGTATTTCTCTATTGTCGCTTGTTGGATGGGCTGGAGTTCCAATTGTTAATCGTCACTAATGAACACAAGCAAATCAAACTGTTACATTGGCGATCGTTTTGGTTCCGCCAATGTGTTGACTACCATCTTACCAAGACTTGATTAGAGCAAGACCTCAGCGATAATCTATATCCAACGATATAAACCTTTTTATAAACACCCATTTGGTGGAAGAACTCTATCCAAAGCAACCGTCTTGTATTTGTGTGTTTTTTGATAGTGAGAAAAAATACCTATCCAATCAAAAGTTGTAGATAGAATAAACTGGTTTTACTTGATCCAAGGTGCTCTAAAGGGTGGAGGGATGTCTGCGCGGACCATCGATAACTATGTAACTGAACACAAGATATATGATTCATTGTTATACTATCCAGTATAATTTATGATCAACGTTCTCTGAACGTCATGCTTTACTCACTCTGCAAGAACAAGTTTCCAGCCATAGCTTACACACTTAAGTTAGTCGAGTGTGGAGCAGGGTGTGTCTTAGCTGCTCATATCGAAAAACAACTGGCTCTGCCATGTGTCATCAAAAGATAATAATGATTACATTGCTGGATGCCACTAAAGGATAAGTGTTAATTTTTATACAGGAGAGTTGTCCACCGCGAAATCAACTCCAATAATGGAGAACGTTCCAGTTAACCAAAGGTTAGCTGAACTATTACAGTTAGATTTTGGTTCATCTCATGAAGTATGGAGAAATACATGAGTAATAAGAAAAGGATTTCATATAAGTCATTACTAAGTACTTTAGTAGTGTTTCTCTCTGTAGTGATTTATTTCCCAATAATTTTCATAATCCATTATCAATTAGAAAGCCATGTTGCTCTTGAAATAAAAAATATAAAAAAGACCACGGAACGTAATTTTACTAATTTACTTGCCTATGCAATTGAGGTAGGCAATGAAGAGGTTATCAGTTCAATCCTAAACGACATTAAGGATTACAATTTTGTTTACAGCATAACTATCCTTGATAGGAATAAAAAAATCTTATGGTTTGTAAAAAGCGATGGCTATGATGGACTGGAGGTCTCCGACCTTAGTTCTAAAGAACTTCCTATTTACTCAGTCCCTTCAATCACCAAGTCAGCAATTGAAAATGATATTATAGAAATTGATAGCGAACCGCCGGACAGAGGTCAGGTTGGTACGTTGTTGATCAGCTACATAGATGTTCTCGGTACAGGGTCCATCTATTCCCTGGTAATTAAATCGCTACTCATTTCTATTCTTTTCGGAATCATATCTGCTGGAATATTGTTCTTTGTTCTTCGTTCAATAAATAAGAACCTCCGAAATATGAATGTGTCTGCAAGAAAATTGGCTGAAGGTGCAAGGGGCATAAGGTTGTCAGGTGATTCGACAATATATGAGATTGCCGAATTCTCTGAATCCTTCAATATCATATCAAAGGAGTTGGAGAAGAATTGGAATGATATAGAGCATCAAGAGCAAGTGTATGAGTTAAAACACAATATTCTACAAATAGCCGCTCATGAATTAAGGACACCTATTGGTAGTATTAAAACATTTCTCGACATTGCGATTCATCATAATACAGAGAAGCGTTGTTCAGATGTTTTGTCTACGTTGAAAAAATGCTTTTCGGATATTGATGCGCTAGATAGGCACATCACATCAATCCTTTGTTTATCAGCCTTGGAAAATGGCTCGCTAACCAGAAGTGATGAGTGGGTTAGTGTGCGGAAACTTTTCAACGATATCGACAAACAATTCTCTGTAAAGTGCAAAGCAAAACAAGCTGTATCATGGAATTTCTACACCCAAGGAGAGCAGCACGATCAAGTGTTCATTGACTATGATTTGGTTTCGATCATAGTATCCAATGCCATTGATAATGCTGTTAAGTACACTAATCGTGGCTTTGTGACGGTATCATATGAAGTTAAAGATAATGAGCTGTTGGTAATCGTTCATGATAGCGGTGTTGGGCTTACCTTAAAGGATATCGAGGTTCTAACCACTCGACCTGATCAATTGCAAAATAATATTAAAAGAACCCGAGATGGCTGGGGTATCGGCATGGCTACCATGCATAGGTTTGCCGACTTCCTTGGTGGAACAATAGAGATTGAGAGCAAAAAAGATTTTGGAACAAAGGTAAGTATCCGAATTCCTGCTGAATGTAGATCTGAGATGATAGCTATCGAGAATGAAGAAGGCATGGCACATAAAAGCCTCCCTCTATCTGTTGGAAATGGGTTAGGACTTAGTACTTCGTATGTTCATAACATCATAGAGCATGGCTTAAAAGTATTGGTGATTGATAACGACGCACAATACCTCAGCCAAATGGAAGAGCTACTATCTCCAGATTTCCTTCGTAGAAAAGACGTACAAGTAACGTTTTGTTCCAGCCCTTCCGATGCAATTAGACTCGTCGAAGAGTTTAAATTTGATCTGTTACTAATTGACTACCATATGCCGGGCATGGATGGGTTGCAGTTCCTTCAATTTCTTAGCAATAATGAAAACGAATGTAAGGGGGCGACCAAAATTGTGATAACTGCAGATGCAAACATTCCTGAGGCTGTGAAACGTGAAATGTTGTCTATGGCAGACAAGATTATTAGCAAAGGAATAACATCTGCTGATATTAGAACGATAATCAGGTCTATCTCTTTAAAGTTAGTTTCATAGTAATGTACTTTTCAAATGAATGAGTAGGTTCCTTAAAATGAGCTACAAGCGTTATAAAGCTATAGACTAAGCTGGATGTGCACGATGTGAATGTGATTATCAGGTTGGACGCTTTAAAGATTTCTATTGGGTGCTAATAAAGCAACCAGTTTTGGATGGACCACATGAGTATATTGGTATGAGAACCGAGCAGCTCGCTACAGAAATATATCAAATTGAATTAAGCAGCGTAGATCCTCGAAAAGTTAGATTCATCGAATACTATCCACCCGAAAATTTCAATGATGGGATATTCCCTAATGGATTTGCTGAGCAGCTCCTTATCCCTATGTTTAAAAATCCTAACAGTATTAAAAAAATTTTTGGGGGGAAGCCGGAATTTCAATATTTTGACTCTCCCAGAACGTACAACCCCCCATTTAATAATGCCGTGGAATTCTTCTCCGAGCGTGGTATTTCAATTTGATTACAGCCAATTAATTATTCACTGATAAATTCTGCCCAGATTGTGTCTAATGCATCTGGGTTTTCTTTGTCGATGCTCGACATTAATCTCGATAACCATTTCAGCCTTGTCTCCAGATCCTCATTCAAGAGACCTTGATAAGGCGGCTCATCAGGGTTCATTAAGTATCGAAGTCGATGTCTATGTTGTTCGGCTTCTATCGCCTGGTAAGCTTCTGTTTGTTTTGTACTGCTGTGGCCGAGTTGTGATTTTGCGTGGATGCCGAGTAGGGTGGCTGTGCCATGTCGAATCCAATGGCCGGTAGCATCCTCCAGAATAGCCAACTCCCAGCTTTCAAGCTTGATATCCGGACACTCTATAGCCCATTCTCGCACTTTCCGTAGTAGATCAACTATATGGCCATGTATAGAGTGGTAGCTCAATGGTTTTGAGGTCTTTGTGCTGGCGTCTACCTTGAGAGGGAGTAAGAGATGGCGGGGCCCTTGATCCTCTGGGAGCTTGTCATTTACCTGGCGTCGCCGATTAGCCTTTTTTATCACAATTACCGGCAGCCCGAGGGCGCTGCGGTACCGCAGATACTCCGCTTCCAGTTCTGGTATCCAGGGAACATCTTTTCTGCGGATGCCAGTCCCTTTAACAGTCAATGTCAGTTGATTGTGGCCTTTCCGGTTGCGGTAAATATCATCCAGAGTTGCCGTTGTTCCACTCGATAGTCTCGCTGCGGTATAGAGATAGAAGTGGAAGAGCCAGCGCCATTGCGCAAAACGACGAGTCTCCACACAACTAAATTCTTTGCCATGATCCAGAAAATGCAATATGGCCTGGATGCATTTCAAAGGCAGTTCCCTAGGATCACCATCTTCGGTTTCATCCTTGGTCGAGGTTTTGGCCTTAGTTACTGGCTTAATCAATGTCCAGGGATTTCCAGATAGGTACCCTGCGTTAACAAGCCATGTGAAGAGTGCTTTGATTTTATCTACCGTTTGATTAGTGGATACGGGACTCAATGGAGCCCTGAATGGTTTCCACTCTGGGTTCGGCACCTTTCGACCAGCTCTCAGCAACGTTAACCCTGGTGGCCGACATTTCTTTCCAGAGCACAGCTCGGCTGCTGGGGCCATAAGCCAAGACTGAAAAGTCTGACAGTGTTCCACTTTGACTTCCCGTAATGACCGCAAGTTTTCCAGGTGCATAAAGACAGCAAATTTCCTGAGGTCGCGCTGTACGGTGTTTAGCGTGGTTGGCTTTTGGCAGCGGATCAATAGGTAAAGGGCAATAGCTTCTCGGTCATTACTGGCATCAATTAATAGGCGATCGGTGTCAAGGCGCGATAGGGCTGGGTTGGACTTATTTTCCTCAATTGCCATGATCTGGTGCTGAACCATTTTCAAGGGCCAGTTTGAATCTGAGTCTTGTATTTCCACTGAATAAACGTCCGAAAAGTCAGCAATTTCGTTGAACTGCGGGTCGTTTGAACTTACCCACAGCTAGGTGAATGCCGCCGCATGCTAAATTATATGTAGGTTAATATATTAGCATATATATTAAAATATAGCTATCAGGTGTGTAATTTAGTCTAGACCCTAGACCATATAGTCTTAACCTGTCACAATACGACCATGTTTAACGATTTACTGGAGATCTGGTCGATGTCTGTATTTAAGATACCTGAAGCCATCCTGGAGCTTTCCCCTGAGGAGCGTGTGGTGGCCGCAGGCCTCGCGTTGCTCAAACACCACCGCAAGATGCCCACTCAGGACAAGGTGGTAGAGGCGCTTTTACCACGTTCTGATGAAGGAACCGGCACCGGTAAAGGTACAGTGAATAAATATTGGCCTTCCCTTCAAAATGAGATAGCTCGGGAATTGACGCTGGCCGAGTGGTTGCCAGCGGATCTGCCTGACTTCGTGATTGACCATCTGAAGAAGCTGATGGACTGGGCGCGCCAGGATGCAGAGGCGCAGTTAGAGGGGCACAAGGCCACCCTCAATGAGAGGCAGCGGAAGTTAGATGAAGAAGAAGAAAGTCGAAAAGCGACTGAAGCTACCTTACGTGACAGAGTTAGGGAGCTAGAGGCTGCTGCTAGAAATCAGAATAGTGAAATAAGTCGGCAGCGAGACAAGCAGGCAGCTTTGGAGCAGTCTTTGGCGGAAACGCAGCGCACGACTGCGATTCAAAATGAGCAACTGGCTCATGCAAAAGAACGTGAGGAGACTTTGACAGGTAAGGTCGCTGAACTAAAGGATCAGATTGCAGGCTTACAAAAAGAGCATGATGAGAGAGCTGAGGAGTTGAAGATACGGAACAAAGACATTGTTTTCCTGGAGAATCAGCTTCAATCCCTTCAGCATCACCATGACGAGCAGCTTAGGTTGGTTTCAACGCTCAGGAACCAGATTACCGAATTGGGGGATCAGACGGCAACCTATGAGCAATCACTGGAGGAAAGCCAGATCGCGCTCGAAACCGCCCAGAAAACTATACAGGCGAATGAAACAAAGTTAGCCAGATTTGAGGGGCAGCTTGTTGTTTTGGACTCCCTGAAAACGTCTGTGGGGACATTAAAGGATGCACTTCATAAGGAGCAGGAAAGGAATATTGCTCTGGAGTTTGAAAAAGAGCGTCTAGGAAAAGAGCTTAAAATGTTAATTGATCGAGAGTCGAAGGTGGACAAATAAGAGAAGCCCTCAGAAGGTTGCTAGTTTAATGGTCAGGTGTAGTTTGGAAAAAGGAAACCAGCAACTGGAGATGATTATGGATGATATTCAGGCGTACCGGGCAAAGAAGAAACTCAAAAAAATGCTGAGCAATAAGTCGTGGAACTTGGAGGGCTTTCACGCGAAATCGGATCTTGTGGTTAATGCTTACTTATACGATCCCTTCGATACAGGTGAAGTCGCATTAGCAGGGTTTACTGAACAGGACATATCCAGGCTCAAGCAGATAAAGGAGCCGATAGAGGCTGTTTGCGGCGCAGTTGACCAGCAGTTCAAGCGCTATGTCATGGCCGCAGGTGCTCAAATTCGGAAACGGATCGAGGAGCTGGGAATACTGATGTGCATCTATATGCTTAATACAGCCAGCTATCAAACACTGTGCGCCAAGGAGAAAACAGGCCACCGGCACTTCATTATCTTGCTTTATAGAAATCGTCACACAAATGTATGCACGCTCCGTCCTTTCAGCCTAGTCAGCCAGGAAGCAATCTTGGATGTTGAGATGATCAAGCAATATGCGCAGTCTGTGATTGCCAGAGATGAAGTTGCCAATCCTAGCTACTTTAACGCAAGCCCTGTCGTCCCAATCCGGAGGTAATATGGAACTGAGTATTTTTGTAAATGGTATCCAGGGCCATAACCAGGTGATCCACCATGCTCTGCTGAATAGCGGGCTGTATGTTATGCACGAGAATGACTACAGCTATACCGTCGGGATGAAAAATATTGGAGCACCAGATCTCATAATGTTTGGTCAATCACCAGAGGTGTCTGAAGAGATGTTTCAAGTACTATTCCAGGCAGTAAAGCTGGGGCTAGTTACCCTTGAACAGTCCAATGACATCGGTCAAATATTTGATCCTCAACCACGCCTCGAAGAGTTTTCTCAAATGGAGAAACGTTGCCACCTTTTTGCGGCAAGAACTTACTACGGCTCGTGGGATTTCAGGGCCATTAAAGTGTTTATGGAAATTCACTAGGGGGAGAAATGGGTATTAGCCAACTTAGAATAACCTCTTCATTCACTGTCCTTTGTGAAACGGACACCTTCATCCTTATCAGGGATAAAAATGATCCTGATCATGCATCGGTGACGAACGCTGCCGACTACACGGTTGAGTGGCTGGCCCAACGATTCGAGATTGCTAACCGCCGTATCGTATATCAGGACACCATGGGCCGCTTTGATGAACTATGCCATAAAAGAGGTAAGTTTGATGGATTCAAGCCCTTAACAGAGAGCCAGCAAAGGTTCTTTATTGATCTACTGGCTTGTAGTTTCGTGAAGGGGGATTGAATATGCCTGCTAGAGTCATAGATTTTACTGCCCACCTGAATAGAAAGCGTCAAACAGAGGCGCTGAAGGAGAAGATTGTGGCTTCTGGCTGGGATATAGACTGCGATATTTCATCGGTTGATTCTGAGGTTTGTTTTTATCTAATAGACAGTAAAGAATCTGGTATTACACTCTTTGGATGCAGCAAAGAGACTATCCCTGAAAAAGGCTCTCCAGAGATCGTTCACTGGGGTCATTTTGTGCTGGCCTGGGATGTCATCGCTGATCCAGACATGCCCTTTGACAACAAGCACAAACAAGACACGATGGAACTTGCTATCAGGGCTCTACCGAGTTTGCCGGAGTGGCAGGAATTTGCCGATAGAGCTTTTTCTACAGATGGTACGAAAAAGCCTCATATTCTCGTGCTCATAGATAGAGCAAGCCTCGACTCCCCTCTGGAGTTGATAGTTGCACATTCAGAGTCCCCTGTGTTGAATCCTGAAAGTATTCAGTCCATCGTGGATAATTATGTAAAGGCACAATGAAATAAGCTATTTCATTCTATAAATAGAAAAAGCCCCGTAATGGAGCTTTTGATTGGAAATGAACCGCAAAGGTATCAAAAATAAGCCGATAAAGTACGCGTTTAATCGCTCTCGTCTATTCTCAGGGGCTCAGCTCCTGCAAGAAAAGCATCATAGTTTTTAATCTTTGGCGGGTATGGGTGTCGAATAGCGTTCAGATAAGGTTCTCCACCCTGCTCCTTAAAATATCTCTTAATAGCCGTAAGTTCATCTCTTTCAGGATTCCTATCATCATCCCAGGCCAATTCATCTAATAACCAACGGTTACCATGCCTTTCAATGCCAGGAAACAGCGCTCTACCACAGATAAAGTCATTCAATTTTTCTTGACTGAGACTGTATGCAGCTGTGTAGTTTTGAGTCTTATCACAAAAATATATTAATGCCTTAGCATGATACCGTGAGCGCCAATAGCCCCATGGCAAGCTATCCCATAGCTGATAAGTAGCGATAGTTTGACTACCAACCCTCTTTTCGAACTTCAGAACAATATGAATATATTCATAGTCGTTTGTTTCGCAATCTTCATTTTTAATTTTTGCCAGCTCTGCCAACTCAACGCCAGATCGCGTTAAAAACAACACATTGACGCTATTACCTGTTTTTAATTTATACCTTGTGATTTCCGATAAAATTGCAGGTAGGTTCTTATAGAATTGCCTAGATCTATAAGCGCAATCAGAAGAACCTTTTAACCAATCTCTCTCAATACCAAAAAGCTTCTGAAGATGCTCAAAAACAGGGCCATCCATCAAATCTATAATCTTGTTGGTATCCCGAAGCTCCGAACGAGTAATCGAATTAGGAGGCAAGAAATTAGGAATATCAGCTGTAGCAATCCCATGAGATTCAAACAACAAAAAAAAGCGCATAACCATCGTATCTAATTCATCTGTCTGAGGTGAACTAGTTGTTTCCATCACGCCCTTCATAGTAAGGGAGATAAAGTCCTGCACACTGACCCCCAAATGTTCCGCATGAGCATTAATCCACTGCCGTACCTTGGGAGGAAACCGAACCGACTGTGTAACTCGCCCCTCGGTAGGATCAATTGGCGGCAAGTCCACTTTAGTAGGCGCACTACTACCAAGGCGCGCCAAAATATCAAACAATGACAGCTTAACCTTCTTCATAGCAAGCTCCGAAACATATTTGGATTCAAATCGAATCCAAATATATTTTAAGAATCAGTTTGAAGCAACAAGGCATGGAAGGAGAATTTGAACAGAAACTTACGGTTTCGCCCTGCCAGGCATTCTACGAACCGTAAATCCCTAGCTGTTTGACAAAATCGAAGAGAATATTGCACATCACTAAAGAAGGGTGTAAAGCATAGCAAGTCATTGATTTTCCTTGTGACTTCAAGTTACAAGGGCGATTCGGGGGGGCATAGATAGGGTAACTCTATGCGCGGAATTTAGGCCTACTCCATTTCAAGTAGACACCATTGGATATTTAATCTCGTCGGGCCTGGTGGCTTGGCAAATAAACCTCGCCTCAAGTAAGATACCTTTATCGCCCGCTATTCATCCCCGAATAGCAACCTTGAAAGGCCCACTGGTTTCAACTGTCAGCGGGTCTTTCTTTTAATACATTTGTTAGTTCAAGGTCGCGCTTTTTCTTCTTTTATTGATTTTAAGCGATAAGAAACCTATCTCATATAACCAAAAGTAAGCCAAAGTGTATTGTACAATACACTTTCCATAACTTTAATTTATATAAAAGCCTTTCATATGTCTTTTTGGGAATAACGAACTGAAGCAGAGATAGACCACTTCAACCGGATCTATGGGCGCAAGGTAGGCAACTAGATCTGGACCGTTACCTTGCAGATTTCCGTGCTCTTGATGGTGATGATCACCTCGCTGCCGAGGTGGTCGTAGACACAGATTCTATTCAGGCCGGAGATATAGTTCCGCTTGAGAAAAGCGGTTCCCGCATTGGCGGTACTTGCGAGTAATACCAGCACGGTAACTAGCGCTAAGTGCTTCACTGTCAATTCCCTGTGTTATGAAAATCATTTTTCATTATTAATTGGTAACTTACCCCAGTCGGGATATCGGTTCCTTAAAATGGCCTCTTGTTCTTCCTTGGTCTGAATAACATCTTCAACATTGCAAACGCCAATTTGGCCTTTGGTAATTTCATTGCTGTACTTTTCAATGAGCCGCCTAGCTTTCAACCGGTTTTCTTCGGAGGCCTGACGGCGACCAGCGAAATCCTCACGTATCTTCTGAAAATTTTCTTCCAGTGTGAGCTTGGCGTCCATCATGAGACCCAGACAAAAATGCACCAATATATTAACATCCTGGGAAGTGGCATCTGGTACGCCTTCCATTGCGGGATCAATGGTTGGGTCAGATATTATTGATTCCGCGATATCGTCAGGAAGTACGAAGAACTGGTCATCATCAGCTTTAATTAACATGGCAAGGCCTGCGACTGCTCCCCGCCCGACTGGGTGGGTGATTTAGGACTAGCCTCGGCATTTGAATAGAAACCAATAGTTTGGCCCACACTAGTCCCATTCATAGGATTAAATCCTTCTCAGACAAATTACATTACGCTGCCCAGTGCTTGTTACCGTTGCCCAAGGTATTGTTCACTGCTTTTGGTATATTGCGCGCGAAACCACCGTTTTTGGACAGTGCGTCCTTGCCCAAAACATAACCAGCCAAACTAAATCCAATGACTGCCAGCGTGGCTTGCGCGGCTTTCCAATGGTCAAGAGCCTGCTCGAAATCGTCCCAACCAGTAGCAGTAACCGTGCCGCCAATACCATACTTGGCGAATATGAGAATTGCTTCTGTTCGCACGTTTTGTAGCGCATCGGAATTTCTCATATCAAAGCTATTGATATTAATCCCAACCAAATGCATTCCAGCGGCCTCGCAGAATTTCTCTAGGTCCTTCTTGCTTGTGTTGTCTCCCCGTGGGTTGGAGAAAAATACACTCTGATGAGAGAGTTTATTCTCCTTTGCCACCAGGGCATTGATGCCAGGCTGCTTAGCTAAGCTTTGTAAAGCTTGCACGAAAGTACCTGCGCCTTCGCCATGTACTAGCCAGTGGATACGGGCATTGTTGGCCTGAGCCTGCTGGATGAGTGCGGTGAGCGCCCTACTGTTAGGCACTTCTTTATGTTGGCCGTTTTGCCAAAAGAGGGAGTAGTGCTTCCCATTACCGGATAAGTCGTGGGAATTCAGTGCCCCATTATAGGCATTGGCAATATGCGTAATCAGCAGCCGGCCCGCCTCCTCTTTACTGTCAAATTTACCACTGACGGCTGCATAATGCGCATTATTCCAGTGATGGCTATGGTCCATGCTGTTTCGCCGATGTGAGGCAGTTTTCCACTCGTCCTCCTTCCTGCTCACACGATATAAGCCTGTAGCTTGGTCCGCGACAGGAGCTGAAATAGAGCTATCGATGTTTAAGCCGTAAATCAGGACATCACCATCGGCATCTATCTGGTAGTTAATCTGCGCTCCGTCCAAGTTTAGAGCACTGAGGTTGTTTTCACGTCCACCGGGGGTAATCGCCAAACTGTAAACAGCCCGCACCAAACTGGTTTTGTAGTAGTTGCCGGGGTGTTCGCGCTTGAGTAGATCCCACATAGGGTAGTGCTGCTTGAGCACATAGACACTGCGATTGATATTGAGGTTTTCGCCTTGCTCCACAATGGCTTTCCAGGCGACACTGCCTGCTCTCATAGCTGCTCCTTGCCTTGCTAGTATCAATTTTTAATGGTGTTTTCTGGGTATCGAGTACGCTTTAAAATCTTACGCCTGCCAAGTTGGTGGTGGACTGCCGGGCTTGGTGATAATAATGTCGCCACCGAACTCTCCCCCCTGGTGCCACTCGGGATAAGTCCAGGCTTCAACTCCGCGTTTATTACTAGCCCTGGCCTCTGGCCACTGCTGCCGCGCTTTTGATAATTGTGACTGAGCATCAATACCGAGTTGTAAAGAGACGCTATCGCAGACCGCATCACGGATGCCATTCATTGCAGTTAGGCAAGGCTTTACCGGCGCATAGCCCAGATAGCGGAAATTAAGTCTAATATAATGATGCTGGTTTAGAGGGATAAATAAGCGGCTGGAAAAATAGGTATCGTAATATGGGTTTGCTTCCAAGCGATGTGGGGGATGATCGTCATGCTTTTCAAAAAATATCGCGGTTGCCCCATCCAGCTCGCGCAGCTGCCAATTAACAGGGGCTTTCTGTACATGGTCGTCGGGATGGCAGGGCCCCCAGTAATATAGATTGCGCATTATGACCTGCTCAAAGTGCTGCGGATTAAAGCAGCTCATATGGCTGGGCAATTTGTCGTGGCGGTTCAATGTCAGCACAAAATCAATAGTGCCAATAGGGCGCTCACGCCAGATGGGGCCAAACAACTCCCAGCTGCGCTTCATTAGCGTCTGGCTGGCTACTCCCTCGCGCTTCCAGTCTTCATAGCCACTATCATCAACGTAATTGCTGTTATCAAAAATGTTGACGCTTTGCGGCGGCTCCTGGCTGGAATCACCAAAACTGTCATGACAGAAGTTAGGCGGTAGCTTGAAGGTCAAGTAGCTGCCGGAGAGGTCGATTGTAATGGTTTCACGCTCGTGAAGACGAGGGATGAAGGGCCGCTGACGCGAGGCAAACAGGCGAGATAACATGTACAAATCAATCCTTTGAACATTCCTGAGCAGATCTTACTATGTTTTTTTCAACAACACACTTTGACAGTTCCTAGCATCTGGAAAACTGGACCGGCGTGGTAACATCAGCATTACCAATGTTTACTCCATCAATTGTGAATGGCCCAAACTGCTTGAAGGTATTGCCATTACCGGGTAGATGCTAATAACAGATGTATTAAAAGAAAAGCCCGCTGACGGTTGAGAACCAGCGGGCCATTCAAGGTTGCTATTCGGGGATGAATAGCGGGCGACAAAGGCATCTTACTTGAGGCGTGGTGTATTTATCAAGCCTCCAGGCCCGACGAGCTTATGGGGTGCTATTTCCCTTGCGAATTAGTACGATTTTCCTATTTCCAGTAAAAGACTCTATTGGAAACAGGGACGTTTGCTACCCATAGAAATAATTTTTTGTTTTGTACATTACACTTTTCAAGTGATAGCCATAAAGACTGTATCTAGTGAGAAGTATCAATTCATGTGGTGTCGGCCATTTGCTTCGATTCGTTTGTCATTCATTTGTTGATATATGCATTTGTGTCAACGCGGTTATATACACTCTTAACCTCCCATCCTTCTGAAGGAAGTTATTTTGTGATCTATCTCGCAGATTTAATGATAAATACTTCATAAAACTAAGAGCCGAGAGTTATAAGATGGATCAATACAAGGTTTCGGATTTATATAACAGGAAATCAAAAAGCAATGTTAAAATTATCTGTTTCAGATTCAGCAAAAAAACATATAAATATAACGATCACACAATTATCCTATATCTTCTTTATTGTACTTATTTTACAAATATGTACCGAAGGAGATATCTTTGACTTCAAATATCTATTCAATATTGACACCCCAGCCCCAGACAAGCTTCCAATAATTTTCGCTCTAATATTTATACTAGTTTCCTGCCTAATAAAGGTGATTTATCACTTATTTTGTCTAATTAAAGGTAAGACATCAATTCCTGAGGCTATCAAGGAGCACGCAGAAAATATCAATGCAAATTTCTATTATATCTTTGCAGTATTAGTGGGTTGCCAGAAATTAACCGAGGGGAATATTTTCGATTATCAGTACCTATTTAACCCAGACAGACTAACCATTGGCTTTGTTCTAGCCGCCATCATTCCTGTATTTATCCTGATTCGCTCTCCAATAAAAATAGCCCAGCAAACCTGTCTCTTACTAATGATGTCTTTCAGTCATTATCGAAAGCACCCAATAGAGTCTTGAGGCGATTCAACCATCTTCCGCAATCAGTCCGGCAAGGCTCGCCTCTAGCGCATCGGAACTGATTTTGTGACGGTTGATCACCGCCTCTTGCGTCGGCTTCTGTCCATTTCCAGGGTGGGCGTCGCCATGGTAGCGGCTAGCGCTGAGACTATGGTGGTGTTGTGCAATGGCTCAGGTTGAATAGTTCTGCCCATTAAGGGCCTCAATCTTGTATCGTTCTTTCAAGGCCCGCTGGTTGGTACGGGTTCCCATGTAGTTCCTGGCTTGTTTGTGTGGAAGCTTGCTCTAGCCTACAGCCAGCTGGCCTCTCTCGCTATCGCCAAGTGTGTCGGTTATTGTGAGAATCTATGATTTAATAGGTAGAAATATACATTATTTATCCGAAACAAAAACAGCTGGTACTCCAAAATTATCATCAAGTCCGCGAAACCATCCTTGAAGGCTTCGGGCAATAGGCTGAAGATGAGGTGGCTACCACAAAAGTCGATAGCGACTTTATCGCGATCATGACGGCGCTATATATAGGGGCGCTGGCGCGAAGCGAATAAGCCAGATAACATGTACAAATCAATCCTTTGAACATTCCTGAGCGGATCTTACTATGTTTTTTCAACATCACACTTTGACCGCTCCTAGAATCTGGAAAGCCGCACTGGCGTGGTAACAGAAGCATCAACAATGTTTACTCTATCGATTGTGAATGATCCAAACTTCTTGTAGGTATTGCCATTACTGGGTAGATGCTAGCAACGGTTGGTTTAGAAGAAAGGCCCGCAGACGGTTGAATCCAGTGGGCCTTTTAAGGTTGCTATTCAGGGATGAATAGCGGGCTTCAAAGGTACCTTACTTGGACGTTTAATATCCTTCTTCTTAAATGGCACTAAGAGTCTCCTCCCGGTTAACATCCAAGACCTGACTTGGTAGCTCGCTGTGATTGACTACAGCATGAAGTTCGTTGTAATAGCTTTCCGCGGCCCCAGCGGGGACCAGGTAGACAGCAGTAGGCTTAGCTTCCGTATCGGTTAATAGTACAGAGGCGATAACGTCAGATGATCCAAGGTTATATCGCAATCCTTTGATGAAGTGGCGACGTTCTGTACAAAGCCTTTCAAGAAGCTCCAGCTCCTCAATATTTTCAAAGGGAAGCCAATTACGATCCACGGCCATAAATGAAATGGTATCCACTTGTGGGCTTCCTGACGCACTTAATAGAAAAGTGCAGATTGTTAATAAGTGGATGGATTCATTTTCGTAGAAGAATGCAAGCTCAGTGGAGAATGCCTTGTTGATTCGCTTGTAAACGTCCTCTCCCATATACACTGGAGTATCGGGCATATGTTTAACGAGCATCTTGAAGCCAAAACGAGCTTCTTCAATGGACTTCACTTTACCGATGAGAATGCCCATAGACTGCTTGTTGCCCTGCTTTTTCAACTTGGAAAGGAATTGTCTTCGCCTAGCCACAATTTCATTTTTGTGATCCGCAGAGAACGGCTCTGGAATTAGCAGCGCTTCACCTAAGGAGTTCTTTCTGGTGACCTTGTTTTGCGCTGCCTGAAGTAGATATTTCCTAATCACATACCATGAGCGCTTACCTTCCATATTCGGCGCCCATCTGTTTAGGCCCGCTTCTTCATAAAGGAAGTGGAAAAGCGATCGAATGGTGAGTTTCGTCGGGTCACCTTTGACTACAGTAGGTTCTTTAGTCTCACCTTTGTTAATCGTTCGATTCAATGAGACTTTTGAAAGCGAGAAATCCAGCTTTAGGTTGGTAAGCCCGGTCTCCTGATCTTCGGAGATAGCTTTGTTCTCGACAGCACCGCGTCCGGAGAGCTCGGCAGGGATCTCGTAGGATTCACAATCCGGGTGATGTTGCTGGCTGCTGTTTGGCATTCTCTTTAGCACATAGCTGTTATCGCCAGTGCGGGCTATGTACATGGGGATGCCTGGAGAAGAGCAGAGACATAAGGGGCGTTCTCTGGATTTGTAAGTGCTGGCCAAAGCCTCTTGAAATAGTGGGTTTGAACGTTCGAGAACACAATCGCCGATGGAGTATTGTGACATTTTTCCTGCCTTAGAATATTGGTTCCCCTCTCGTCCTCATATACTGCATGATACTGAAAGAGAGAAAGTACACGACTGATGTAAGCCCCAAGAAGAGTGCAAATAGCCAGAAAAGGCCTGGTAAAATAAAGCTAGCATTCATAAACTTCAGAGTGAATGCAGGCGTTGCAGCCATCAGAAGGAAGAGAAAAAGCGTAAGTACATTTTCAGAAAATATGGTATGAGCTGACATCGGCTGGTTATTGTGATCCAAGTGGAAGTATTGATTGATACCGTCAACGTACTTTTCCACTACCCAACCATGACGCTCTGCATCTTTGATAAAGGTCACGAAATTCTGCACCCCCAGGGTCTGGAGAAGCTCAGTTACCTGAAGTCGTTTATCGCTGACCAGAAGTAAAGTGTTGTCTTCGTTCAGAGAAACAGTTTCTATCTGGAGCTTTATATTGGCTTGGATACCTGGTGTGAGGTTAATCAGCGACCTCACCGGGCGATCGGAGTAAATCCCTGTAGGCAGGTCTTCATACTTTTTCAGAGTAGTTAATAAAGTGCTTCCACCAAAGACATTGATTTCAATAAGCGCCCTCATGCATCATCCTTTAACCGAGTAGTATTTTTCGAAGATCTCCAGTGCTTCCCTGTTGGTAATTCCATTATCCAGTCTTTCGCGGACAAATGTTTGTATACCAGGCTCTTGTTCAATCAAGTTGGTAATGAGCTTTACCACATAGCTGGAGGCCTGTTCATTGAGCGACCGTGTTCTAGTGACGGAAATTGCCGTCATAACATCTGCATCAAGTTTTTGATTAATGCTTTGACGGTAATCGGAAGGCGGTACTGAGTTAATAATGTTTGATGAGTGATGATTTTTATCAGAAGAGAATATGCCCCCTATATCTGGTCTAGGCAGCTTTCCTGTTCCTGACTCAATAAATGGCAAAATGTAGAAGGTTGAAATAGCTCCAAGTATGAAGCCGACTACTATTCTGAACATTGATCACTCCAAAAATTGGGAGGAAGGGTTCCCCCCCCCCCTCTTCCACTAGATACTTAATGCCCTTCGGGTACGCTTTTTCAGAGATTCTCCAAACTGAGTGGCATTCACGGACTTGTCAGTTAGCCAATAGGTAATTGTGATTGCACTCTCTTTATCGCTTTGCTTTTCAATCTGGCTGTCAATAACAGCCATAATCCCGTCGTGGTTTCGGTGTGCTCGCATGTGGTAGTACAGAGAAGGCGTTGCGCCATAGGCATAGGCAAAAGTCTGCATCTTAGTGTCGGCCAAGCTGCCCCATTCCTGGCGAATTTCCTGTTCGGTTTGGTAGTTGAATTCCTTTTTAATTTTTAGGAATGCGAGATCAACATTCACGGGTACGGTAAATACGATCTTGTGTTCAGTAGGCTTATTGACAGATGTATTTACCACGGTGGTGTCGGTAGTGGTTGTCTTTGCTACCTGGGTCTCCTGTGTGGCCTTCTTCTGGTTAGCATTTCCATCGTGATTGATGGGGTTGCCAGTAACCGGATTATTCCAGCAGGTCAGGCATTTGCCGTCTGATGAGTAGACGTGCTGATTGGACGCACAGCCGCTCACGATGGCAATCAGGGCTAGAGAGCCAATAAATGCAGATAGTTTCATGAGTGTTCTCCTAATAAGAGTGTTTACTTAACGTTACTACGAGGTGACAAACTAGCAACCGGGCATGCTGAGTTGCTGAATGAGCATCGAGCCAGGAGACACCTGCACATGGAAGTCTTGGGTAGACCTGTGTAGCGTGGGATTATCCTGGTCGATGAATGGAAACCAAGGAGAAAAGGATCATTGAGGTTGGACCCTTTTCTAGCGCTAGTACCTACCATAAGCCGTTTTTTGGAAGGGATACTGTTGCGCGTGGCGTTGATTGGTTGTTCTCGATGGGTCTTGGGCCAGTTTGTCGTTTTTTTTAACCAAACCCTTGCTGTTAATATGGCACTCAACTTCTACGGTCCTCCCTGGATGTAGGTATTGGCAGTTCTTTAGCTCGTTAGCATTGTCCACGATGTCCGGTGCAGCTGTCGGTAAACCATCGTTTTAATGTTGTCTGCATCGGCTAATCCTTTCTTATTAGTTCTGTTGTTCCAAGTAGCGTTTTAGTCCGGGCTTCTCAATGTTGTACCCACCCTTCCGAATTTGGCTGATCAAATTGGCTTCCGAGAGACGCTTGATGGCGCGCTGAATATTTGAGGGTACGCCTTTGACGCCCGCGTATTTATCGATTTTTGCCATTAACTCCTTCGAGTAAGGGTTTGCACCTTGGCATAGAGCTAAAAATACTAGCTTGTCGATGGGCTTCAACCGCTTAGATATTCCCTCAAAATCCTCTGTAGCTTCCATGAGCTGGTGCACGTATTCAAGAGAGTCCTTTACCGAGGCCTTGGAGGTGATCATTTGGGCAATGAGCTTCATCATCCAGTATGGCGATTGGTCCAAGTCTGAAAAGGCTTTGCATAGTGGTTGAATGGCAATAGTGATCTGATGGTTCCTCGCCAGCTTCTCACGCAAAAACTCTATAAAGGAAACATCGAGATCGGGAAATTTTTTCTCTTCAACAAAATGATAGAATGGTGACTTGGATTCGTTTAACAGCAGATCCAGATAGTGTCTGGAGGAGCCTGTGAATATGCTTTTTACCTTGCCCTGGCGTTTGTCCAGCATGGTTCGCAGGGTGTGAGCAAGCGGATCGAACTGACTGGATGTAGAGAGGTGCTGAACTTCATCAACCAGCAGCAGAACAGTTTTTTTCCCCGATTTCTCCACCAGTATATTGAGCAGCTGATCGAGGTAAGCTAGCTCTTTACTGGTTGGTTTACTGGGATTATCAGCAAACTCCACTTCCATCTTCCCCAGTAGCTCGTTACTTACTGCGGTTTTTTTGATTTTCGTATTGAGCAACCGGCTCAAAGTTGACTTCTTATCAAATGACGCGATGGCATCCTCCAGGGCTGCAATCAGCCCTTCATGCGGCGCATTGATGTTCTGCCAGAGGCTGGCATAGACAGGAATGTAGTTCTTTTTCTGCGACAGTGGCGCGAGATCTTGAAGAATGAAGAGTGTCTTGCCTTTGCGTCGGGGAGCTATGATTGCCAAGCTCGAATTGATACCAAGTGCCAATAAGCCAAGGTACTGTTCAGCCAGTTCCGTTCTAGGATAGTGCCACCCTTCCATAAAATGACCTCAAATTCAGCGTTACAAGTTACGCGGTTTTATGCACCATTTGCGTAATTACGCATTCTAGAGGTAATTGTGCGTAATTCAAGTCCAGTGAATATCGGTGTTTTTTCTCCTGGGGCCATAACTCATTGATTTAATTAATATTATACGTTATCAAATGACCTTTAAGACCAATATTAATAGCACTTTTATACCAGATATCGCCTTTCGTGGGTGATCTCCCCCATCCTTCTTATTTCGAAGAAGGCAACTTGTACCCTCTTCTATCGCTTACTTTTTGCACCGTAGGCGTAGCCTAACGTGTGCCAAGGAAACAGAAGGAAAATAAAGGAAAGGTAAGGTAAATGAAGGCGTCGGTTCGGTTTGGCAGTGAGGTGAAAAGTGGCTCAAATAGAGGTTCTCTATGTCATATCTGGTATAGAAGTGCTTAAAGATACTGTTTCCATGTGGTGAGTAAGTGAACCTCCCGGTATTGAACAATGATGTCGGATTCATGATTTTTGGACGCAACCAGGCGATTTACTCTCGCTTGATGTATCCCGATTAGCGGCAATATTCTGATATTTGCACTATCGGAACAGCAGGGAGGGGGGAGATACTTCCAGTTACAGGTATTGAGGCGGCGCCAGTGTTGTTGATACCGAGATTGACCACCCTTGGCGCCCCCGAAGCTACTACTAGGTAGCTATCATGCTGTAGAAACAGCGGCTGGATGCGGGGGGTGGGTTATGAAGGTACAGCAGGAATCCACCATTAAGCGAAGCCAAGGTTCAAGCCCCCCTCTTCCGCCTGATAGGAATACAGGGGGGAGTCACCTAGCTACAGAGAACCGACGCTTGGCCTTCTGCAAGGCAAGAAACACCTGTACCTTGGCGTTCTTCGGATCGACTTCACCAGCAAGTGGTTGCGTTTGTTTCTCATTATTACTTAAAGGCTTATTTTTGGTTGTCTGATTGGTCATCATCGTCTTCCTTTTCGTAACTCTTTGGATCTTCTAGAAACTTCTTCATGTCGCCCGACGCAAAGCCATCTGGCTCGGAAATATCTTCTGCCCCGACATTCCGGATATGTTGCTTTGCGCGTCGAATGGCGTCTGAAATCGAGCCCTTCTTCTTTTTCACGTCACTGATGTGTTTAACTTTTTCGCTCATAGGAAGCACTCTACAGCCTTACAAACAGGTAATCAGATTTTGGCACGTACACAAGGCCGAATCGTTCATAGTATTGGCGTACACTTGCATTTATCGGGTTCATAACGCGCAGTTCTTTGGCTCCTAGAACCTCAGCATAACCCGCCATGGCAAGAAAGGTATATTCGAATACACGGATATCCTTCGCATTGCCTGGATTACCCTCGATGAAGTCGAGTCGAAGCTTTGTGCCTTGGTAGGTGGGCCGCCCTAAGCTTAAACTGGCCAATTGCCTGTTATTCCAAAGTGCCATCTCAAATCGCTTCGGATGACGATATCGGAATGCGTTATAGCCTTCAGTCCAATCCCACTCTACCCTTCGTTTTGGAGATGACTCCCAACGTTTAGATTCTAACAATGCAGACTGATCTATGAGAGCTGCCCTTAAGTTTGGCAGACTTGAATGAAGATCCTTATTGATTTCATCAAGTACTGCAAGTCTGAGCTTGGTGTACCGTTCTTCCGCATCCTTGTGAGTGGCCAGCATAAAGGCATTCCTCCTTCAATGTTCCAGAATTGCGAGCAGTTAACCGATTCAACGCGGCCCATTGTAATGGCCATCTGTGGCTACCGCAGAGTCAATTATCAATAGGTATGGATTGCAGACTGCTGACTGAAGATGCTTGAGAGAAAAGGGGAATGGAGTTTTTGAGAGGGTTTTTCGACCAATCTTGCTTGTCCATGGAAGAATAACCTAGTCCACAACGGACTCTAGTATGCTCGCAACAACACCTCTTAAATTCTCTAGGGATGCACCGCTAGCCTGTTTGGCAGTGTCTGATATTCTATATCTAATATTAATTTGACATGGTTTGCCAGACCCATGGTGAACTTGGATAAGTGTATGGATGAATCAGATAGTGTAATCCTTCCGACTGAGTTAGTACTTGAGCTGTATGAAACCTATCAGGCACTGGCTGAAGCATGCCTGGTTGTTAAGGGTTCAGTAAGAAGTGATCAGGATAGGTACCCGGTTTATGTCCCTACTTTTGGGTTCAACGAAGAGGACCACGTATCATATGATGCTCGGGAGGCTGCGATAAAATCCATGACCCAGCTATTCATCATAGATAAGAGCGAGAGCATACCTGAAGCCGGGATAGTTTGTGCCTCGCCAAACACTGTGACCGCAGTGGACCAATTAAATACTGCGAAAGTCGCTTTCAAAGACGCCGTGATGGCCATTCGCAAATTCCAGAAGCAAACAGACACAGCTGTCTCACGGATTTCCACATTGATTCGGAATAAGGTTGAAGAAGATGGATACCGGTCTGCTGCTTTAAAAAAAGCGATGAGTACGGCAGGTATCACTGCACTTGACCTTAAGCGTTGCTATGCAAATATTCGGATAATGCCCCCAAGTCTCGATGTCTTCAGTTGGACGTGGGCAACCAACCATACACGCACTCAGAAGGTGAGTGTGGATCAAGCGGTTGAAATGGCCAAGAAGTTATCCGACGAAAACTCTAAAGTAGCTCTGGATCTACTTGGTCGCTGTAACCCTGGAGAAATACTCGTTCGGAAGACCCAGCTTGCTAATCAACTTCGAGCGAATTACGCCTACAAGGAGGCAGGTAAAGTTATCCGGAAGTCGTGCCCTATCTCTGGCATCGTCATAGCACAGCAGGAGCGTATGCCTAGAAAACTATGGCGAGAAAACCCAGGTAAACGAGAGGACCTTGATCGTTTACAAAGAGAATCTGGCATCGAGCAGCAGGCATTCATTACGTCTTTGAATCTACACCGCTATGCACGTTGAACCAGAAAATCATCCATCAAATCAGCCAAAAGTCCGATGCTTTGGCTCCAGCGCGGCTCTAACAGTCGAAGCGACGCCTCTATTGGTCAGGGGGGTGGCTCAAGGGCATACGGTAAATCTTGATGTTGCTCCAAGGCAAGGCGAAAATGTCATCTGGGCTCGCAAGATAACCATCCAGTTGAGCGATACCGAGCTTCCGATCATGGCCGCCGTCTGCCTTGGGTACCTACCTAAAGCTCACTTCAAAAGAAGTGGAAAGGGCATTGTCATCGATCGCCAACCTAACAAATTGTATGTCTCGGCTACCCAGGGAAGTGGCAATGCTTTTGCGCTACCTATTCCCATTGGTCAGACGTTCCAAGTATCGAGCCTGATCCTCTCGCAGCTACTGAAACAAACAGCGTTGACTGACAGCAACCTGCTGGTTACTGCCTTGAGAGGAGCTGCGGCACTCTATAAACCAAGCAATTAGGGAATCGCAGACTGAAAAGCGATTGGGTCATAGCTGTTAGACCCATAAAGCCTGCCACAGCCTGGTATATGCACTTACAGTGCCGATAGATTCTAGTCTTGAGGCGCACCATGAAAACCAAATCTGCCTTACTTGTGGGCTTAGTTATACTGTCCGCAGCTCTTTCCATTTCTAATGCATATTTTTACAACACCGTAGAAGCGCTGAAGGCAACGATAAACAGTCAGAGTACACTCTCTGAAAATGATGTAATCACACTGGTAGATAACCGACTGAGCTCCCTAGAGAAGCGTAAAGCCCAGGAATTCCTGTCTAGTTTGGAAGAGCAATTTCAGTTAGTACAGGCATCTACGCCGGACAACCGCCTTATCTATGGTGAGATTAATTCGAGGATTACACTCCAGGAGTATGGCGATATTGAATGCCCCTACTGCCGAAAAATGCACGGGAGCATTAAGCAAGTCGTGGATCACTCTCAAGGGGTTATGAATTGGGAATTCAAACACTTTCCGCTTGGAGGACATAACCCAGTAGCGGCTATTGAAAGCCAGGCTATTGAGTGCGTGAAGGAGTACTATGATAACCGCACCGCCTGGATAGCCCTTGAGAGATTCATGGAAGATACAAAAGGCAACGGCAAAGGCCTTGGTGACATTCCTGAGTATGTACGGTCATTCGGGCTCAACGGTAGCCTTATCGGCAACTGCCTTGCTTCAGATGATCATAAAGCAAAAATCAACCAAGATTATGAGGATGGCCGCCGTGCTGGAATCAGCGCAACGCCTGCTATTCGTATTTTGGACAATCAAACCGGCAGGGATTATCTCTTGAAAGGCTATCGGACGCCGGAGCAACTACTTCAAGCCGTTCAGCAAATCCTTACTCAAAACTAGCACTTTCCTATAATGAAGTTCAAATTTACCCAAACTAAGTTGCTCAGGGTGAAGACTTGATAATTTAACAACGTTTGGCCGTGTTACCGTATAGCTTTGAATAGTCCGTTGGGAGGCCCTTAATGTTTAACTCAAGGCCTTCCTTGGAATTCACCAGAAGATCCATCTTTTTAGCAAACTCAGTTGTTCTCTCCTTAACCCTATTATGATCAAGACATTGATCATGCTCATTTCCGCCATCATCGTATAAGCTGAAGTCGGAAATATTTACATGCTGCAACTCATGATAAATAAATACCGTAGTTGCAGAAATGTCGTCAAAGAGATGATTAGTCAAAATTATTCTGTAACCTGAATCCATTTTATTCGAAAGTGCAGAATGGGACAAATATAGGCCTTTACCAATATCAAAATACAACGGCAAATTGATTACTCTAAAATCAATTTCTCCGAAATCTATCGCATCGCATAGATCTTTATCGATAGTGCATATGAGGATTCTAGATTTTGAAATCATCGCCTGCTGTTCTGATGATGGTAATTCGGTTGGCAATTTCTTGATGTGGTACGAGGCAAGGAGTGATAGCAGCACTATCACAATAACTGATAACCCAATCGCGTAAGCAACATACTTACACCATGCCACCAAGGGCCTAGAGGTCAACGGGAATAAAATCTTCATATCCGGCAAATAGCTTCAGAGTTTTATCGGCATCATCCCAAATTGCAACCGGTATACCATCATTTTCAGCGGACAATCTCTTTGCCTGTGACTCCGCTTCTACCAGGTTTGTTAAAGCTGGGTCATTGGGCTGTGGATCTAAATAGAAACCGTACCGGTACAACACTACCTTACTACTCGATTCTACCGCCTCATTTATCTTCAGCAAAGCCATCCTCCCTTCTATTACCCGATTCTGAAAGAACCGCAAGCTGTTGCTTGATCAAATTGGCATACTCCTCCCGAACAACGCTATCTATACCAGCTTGCTTACCCTTAAAGACTATCTCCCTTGCCGCCATAATCATGGCACCATCTAGAACTCCCTGATAACGCGTGTCCGCCCTGGTAGTATGAATTGCGGCTCTGAGTATATTTAGCCCATCACTAAGGGACTTTGGTGACCCTGACAACCAGAACCCAATTCGGAACTGGCACGGCGCAAACCCCATATCTGCACAGCGGTTGTATCTAGCCATCGTATCTTTGGCAATTGTCTTGGTGGGGTTGTCCATCAAACCTGTAGAAGGTGTGGCGCTTAAATAATCCTGTGTTAAATGCTCCTCCAGATTAACCTCTGCGATGTAGTAGTCTGCTGGCCAGTATCCTTTCTCTGCAGATGCTTTCAACAAGATAAAAGCTGTCTCTTTCGCCTTCGGTATATTCTCTATGGTATAGAGCAGCAAAAGCGCATTGTTGACGAGTACCTCTAATGAATTATCCCCGGATTGTAATCGACGAACCCAATAAGCAGGTCCATCATGGATAATGTAGGGGATACCAATACGCTGACTGGCGTTTGGAGATTTGGTGGTTGTATGATCCATACCTATGGCCAGGAGCAACGTTTTAAGTACTGTGTCATCAGTGTCTAAGTTGTGGCCAAATATCTCCTGTACCTTATCAAAGGTAACCTCAGGGAAAGCCTTACCCGAGATTGAGGTATCCTCATCTGAAATCGCAAAAGAACTAATGAGAGATAGGCCTAGTACCGCAATAATCATTACCAGTTTCATTAAACACCTCTATCTTCTGTCCAATAGGACTCCAAATGGTGCCTAAATATCCCTCGGTCTAAGTGATCGTGATATTCCTGGACAAACTCGATGTCTGTCTTTCTTATTGAAATTCCTAACTCTGGTTTATGCTGATCTTGTGGCCCCGCAAAGCATGGTCCTGAAATCATTAAGCATCCAAGCATTACGATGTCCTTTGTGTTTTTCATTAGCGGTCTCCAAAGTACCCCTTCCGCTCTATTTTCAGCTTGCGCCAAATCGGTAGGAGCATTTCAATTAACTGATTGCGATTTTTAATTGCTCTTATTTTTATGATTGGCTGATCATCATCGTTTGTCTCGATGACCAATGTAGAAAGACCGATAAGACCCAGCAGCCCTGCTGGTGGGCTGTGAATATCCTTTATGTCACTGATTTCGCAGAAGAGCTCCTGCCGGAATATGCTCGTTATTCCTTTAGCTTCTTTGATTTTATTGCGCGTAATGACTGTGTGCTCGTAACGAACTGATAGATATGCGTAAACCAGGCTAAATATCGACAACCCCACAAGGCCACAAAAAGCCCAGTAAACAGCTTCAGTAATTACCTGGCTGTACCCTTCGTTCAGACCAGATTGCCAAAAAACTAACAGAACAGTGGAGACGACTAGGAATGCTCCCCACCAAAGAAATGAGCCGATGTTGACCCATTGTGAGGGCCTACCTTCCCAAATAACCGTTTCATCGTTGTAGGAAACCGAACTCTGGTTCTCGGTATTCACCTCCTCTATTAACTGTGCCGTGTCATCGCTCATATCTCCCCCTTAAGCTGCGTGCCGCAAGCTGTTTCTCACCAGGCGTATTGCCACATCAAGATCATCTACATGTAAAGTGTTAAGTGCGCTCGGCGAATTTGGATCACCACCAAATCCTATGTTCATATCAAAATTAAAATTGGATAAATAACTACTATCAAATTCCGACATAGTTGATACAACAATGAGTGTTTTAAACTCACATTCCGAGTTCAATATTTGATGTAGAAGTAAGGCAGGATTATCTGCCTCATCAAAATGATCGAGGATAAGGGTCTGTGTAATGTCTATTAAAGAGACTTTCTGTTTAGCTCGACATTCAAGTAATGTGAACGTATCCAGGTGCTCAAGAACTTGATAGAGCCAGCGATCACCCACAGCTTCTGACTTTATCTCGCTGATCCTTATAAGTTTCAAAGTTTCCTCCTTCAAGCCTTAGCTGCCTCATAAGCCCCAATTAACAACATAAAAGACATAGCCATCCCAAAGGCAGAAATTGCCCTGCTAATTGCTCGATATATATCTTCTTTATTTTCATAGCGGCCAATACAGGAGAGACCGATTTCCACTGAGCCGAAAATGACACTCAGCTTTGCCGACATGAAAAGTAGTAACGGGAAAGTGATGGATACATGCTCACCAGATTTGAGTATGACTAACATCAAGAATGTTGCCGTAGCGACGACAATGTAGGGGAAAGACTTTGGAGAACGAAACCAGTCCATCATCAATACTCTACTAGCCGGCCGGCAACAGGGTCGAGCTGCTGCCACACTCTGGCAGGTACTTGTCGCTTATCCCTCTGGTCAGCCAACCCGAAGTAAATAGCAATGCATCGAATTACATTGACACCATGAATCACTGCTTCCGCAACAAATGCGCAATAGGCTTCAGTGATGGACGCCGCCACTACCTGGAACCGGTACTTCTTCATGCAATAGGAGTACACGTCAGCGCTGAATGCCCTTTCAGATTTCCTAGCACTAAAGTCAACATGAACAATATTGCTCACTCGAATTCCTCAGGCTATCTAAAGAAATAAGCCGCGATGAGCACCAATGCGCCAATGGAGATCATCATGTTTATCTGGCGGTCCTGGAGTATCAGGTAGTCTCGCTGCTGCTGGTCCAGCTTTCCTTGGCGGTATAGCCGGTTTACTGTGAATCTGACAAAGGGTGTACTAATGAACATCCAAGCCTCCATTTTTTCTGAAAGCTATGGTATGTGTTCCCCTAGGGGAAAGGATGTTTAAAGGATCAATCTGGAATGACCCTTTATAAATTTGATGGACTATGTATTTGCTTCGGTATCCTGCAGCAATACTTTTTCAACCAAGTAGATCTGGTACACAAGATTCGCCAGCAATTTGAGATTCCTAGCATTGCCGATCCATGGCTTAAGATCGCCCTTACTTTGGTGAGCCATAACCACCAGGCTACCGCGAGCTCGAATCGCAGGGTTAATCTTCCCGTACTCCAGATAGTCTCTGAGCTGCACTTCGCTGGTGATTTTGAGGAGTTCCTCCTTCGCCTTATCGAGGATTGCCCTATCCTGACGATAAAGCACACCGAGAGGTGTCACATACAGCAATGCCTTTGAGGCGGTAAGCAAGAAGAACTGACCACATAGAATGTTGTGGATCAATATGCCAAATAAAAAAGCATCCACGACATCTTCGGCAATGTGTAAGCCTTCCAACCGCAAGGCTGCTATGTAACAGGCGTATCCCATTCCAAGCCAAATGCCGACTGTGGCCACCAAGGCAATCTTTCGTTGGTACGATAAGGAAAGTCCCTCAAAGGTCGCCGCAGATACATCCACCCTCAAAAACCGATAGTCCATGCTCTTCTCCAATTTCTGCTGGTTTCACTATCTCATGGGCTCTAAAACCAGCAACTCTCGAAATAGCAATGGTTCAAGTCTTTGTGGGACATAAAACTTGATATGTATCAGATACTCTGAGCATCAAACCCTAGATAAAAAATTGAATCATTGAAGCCTCTAGTTTCCTGAGCTTTAGTTTGATTTGCATAGCAGCGTTATTAGGGGAGCAACGGGAAAGAAAGGCTTAAGAATCATGCTGTAATCTAAGTTTTAACTCTAGGCAAATCCCCCCACCGAGTCGTATAGGCGGGCGATGTAAAGGCCTGCCGCATCTTCCACTTTTTCTGGATACCTTCAGCACCTAGAAACAAAGTCCCGCGACCAAACTTTTTATTGATCCGGTCCATGGCCTGCATGGTCTGCCCTGCCCTGAGCGATTGCCCTGGGGTGAACAGATCACCCTGCCCCAGTGCGCGGGGGATTATCTCGATTAGCCCAACGCCCGCTTTCATAAAGCGGCAGCCGGGGCGGTATAAATCGGCAATGGCTTCTCTCACCAGCCGCACGATCACCCGCGTGTCATCGGTGGGGTATTGGGTCTGCACTACGGCGCTGCGGCTGTAGTAGTTGGGTTCGTGGGGTGAGGTGTGCAGGAATAGGTGAATCGACTTAACCAGCGATTTCTGTGTGCGCAGTTTCTCCGCCGCCCTGCTGGCATAGAGGGTCGCGGCTTGTAGTATGGGCGATAGGTCGGTGAGCTTTTCACCAAAAGAGCGGGTGCAATAGATCTGTTTCTTGGCCGGGGGCTCTTCCTCCAAACCCAGACAGGGAATCCCATTCAATTCCTCAATAGTACGCTCAATATTCACATTGATACGGCGGCGCAAAATTTTCGGGTTGGCCTGCGCCAGATCGTAGGCGGTTTCTATGCCGAAATCCGCCAGGCGCTTGGTGAGGCGACGGCCTATACCCCACACATCATTGACGGCGGTGCGGCGCTGCATCCACTGCCATTTCTCCGGCGTATCCAGCGCACAGACGCCATCGCACTTGGGGATTTTCTTGGCCGCGCGGTTGGCGAGCTTGGCCAGGGTTTTACTGGGGGCGATGCCCACACCCACAGGCATACGGATGTTACGCCAGAGCGTGTTGCGGATCTTGCGGCCGTAGTCCTGCCAATCCTCCTGCAGCCCGTGCAGGTCCAAAAACATCTCATCGATGCTGTAGACCTCCACGTTGGGGCCGAACTCTCGCAGGGTAGTCATCACCCGGTGGGAGATATCGCCATACAGCGGGTAGTTGCTGGAAAAGATGGCCACCCGGTGGGCACGCAGCAGGTGCTGAACCTTGAAGAAGGGCTCCAGGTCGCCAATGCCCAATAGCTTCGCCTCCTTGGAGCGCGCCACTACAAAGCCGTCATTGTTGGAGAGCACTACCACCGGGCGCCCACGCAGGTCGGGCCGAAATATCTGCTCACAGCTGGCATAGCAGCTATTGCAATCCACCAGTACCAGCATTCAGCGCGGCCGGTGGTAACGTACCGAAGCTTTCACCACCCCCTCCACAATCAATTCCTGCCCTTCCCAGATGGGGATCGGGGCGTAGTCATCATTGGCAGAGAGCAGCCGCCCCTGCTGCTGGTCCAGCACCTTGCAAGTCAGCTGGCCATCCAGGGCTACCACAACCACATCGCCATGGGCGGGCGTCAGTGAGCGATCGACAATCAACAGATCCTTATCGAAGATTCCGAGCCCCATCATGGAATCCCCGTTCGCCCGCGCCATAAAGGTTGCCGCAGGCTTGGAGATCAGGTGTTCATCCAGGCTGAGTGCCGCCTCCTTGTGGTCATCGGCAGGAGAGGGAAAACCACAGGCAACGCCGTGGCCATAGAGTGGGGAAAGCTTCATTCTGGAAACCCTGATTACTGTATATACATACAGTTTATTGCCAGAGGGCAGCAACCGGCAAGGGCAATGGATGACTATGAGGCCGGTACCACCCACAGCACCGGCCTCAACAGCAGACTAGGCTGCTTCTTCTATGGACAAGCTTCTACCAGGGGCCTTTTCCTCCACTGCGTAAAAAACCCCCTTGAGTGTTTCCCCCACCTCCTCACCGATCAGCTGCAACAAGGTGGTGCGCGCGGTTTGATTGGGACAGTCCGCAATCCACTACAGGCCGGTACAGAGATTGTTGACGCGGTGAAGCTGTTGAATATGAGCAGTCAAAGGCATGGTCTACCTCCTATTGGAGCGATAAACCCTTGCCGCCAAAGGCACTGACCTAAGTGACTTACCACCGCCAAGACCCGTTAGTGTATTACCCCGGATTTTGGCGACATGCACCGAAACATTACTAACAATTTCACGGTTTATGAACGGATAAACTGGGTTTTTTCTAATTTAGAAATGGAAAATGAGGTTTTATTTCGAAAATCGAAAACTTGTTCTTAAGAGGGTACCTAATACGGATGGATGGATGGTTGAGGCCGGGACACTGGGCGAACGCCTGCTCAACGCAAGGAAAAAGGAGGGGAAAACGATCGCACAGTTGGCTAGGCAGCAGGGGCTGCGCCATCTCAAGTTTCGAAAATGGAAACAGGCAAGCAGAAGATACCGGTAGAGCTGCTGCCGGCCTTGTGTGAGGCGGTGGGGATTACGTTGGCGGAGGTACACGGGGTGGAGAAACTGCACCACTTTTCACCGCTACCTTTTCCGCCTTTTAGTGCGCCGCTCCACACGCAACCGCCAGAGGAGTGGCAACTATACATACAAAGGAATATTGAGAATATCTATCGGCTATGGAGAAGTCGTAAGTAGCTATTCCTAGGAAATAAAATGGAACAAAAATTTCAAATTAGATAAAAGAAAGAGAATAGTTTACTGGAGATGGAAAAGGTGAGATCATAGAAAATGGCACTTTCTCAACTATCTAGGTACCAGATGTTGCTAAGTGCTTTTGATGTGAGTACGAAGTACTTGTGTCTTGATAGACCTTAAGGGTGGCCCACACCCTTAAGGACCATAGTGAACCAATGGCTCAATTCAAAATTGTACTGAGTACATATTGCATACCGCGTAACATGTTACACAGTACAACAAAAAGTTTAGTTGAGTCAAATTTTTAGGAAACTAAAATTTTGAATAAAGTAAAAGTCATAGCTTCTAACACTCTACTTGGAGTTCTGCTCATCGTCTCTGTCACCACTGTTGCCTTGCCTCAAGAGAAGTTAGGGCATTACAAAGAGATATTGGGGACTGTTTTTAGCACCCTTTCATTTGTAGAGCCGACAGTAGAGTAAACTAAATAACCAATACAGCTCACACTTCTCCAAAGTGAATATGGCTAGCCCAAGAAGTTTCTCGGGCTGGCCATAACATAAGAGCTTATATAGATAGGGACTAGAGTGCTCATAGTGCTCTGGCACCTACTGATAGCTGCTGTTATCAGGCAACGTTAGTCCATACCGCGAAGCAACAGCTTCAAATTGCTGAATATAAATAGCTCGGGCAGGTGTGTATGGAGGCAACCATTCATCAGGACCTTTTTCGCCTTTACTTTGGTTGTGGCCATCATCCACCAGCCACAGATTAGCCGGGTCTTCGGCAAAGGCGCGGCGCTGTTCTCGGGTCCAACTGGCACCACCGTGCTTATGGGCCCATGAAAGTGGGACTATATGTTCAACATCCAGATCCGAAGCCTTTTGGAAAAACAGCCCGGTATAGGGGTCCATCCATAAGCCCGAAACGACGGTGCAGGCCTTCTCATTGCTAAAGGTCACCGGAGCCAAGGAGAGGCGGATCAGCAGCTCCTGCCGAGTGTTCTGGCAATCGCCGTCCGCATCGGACCAGCGGGGGAGCCATTGCTGGCGATCATAGGCCTCAAGCTCAGTTTCGTAGCAGCCGCTTAGTACGGCAGTCAAAACAAGTAAAGAAAGTAAACGCATCTAGACTTTGAACGTCCGGTTTAAGGGTTGTTTGTAGAGCGCAGAGGAGTTAACAGTCCCAGTTGCGTTTTTTTAGGCGATTAAAGCCCCTTTTTTTGGTGCTTACATTAGCCCATTTTTACGCTGCTCTACTATCTCTTTATATTTTTCTTTTGTTACAAGCCAAGCTAGAGCTGTAAAACCATAGCGAAGTGCACCGTAATTATCCATATATGTAATTTCCGCCACTTTTTGGTCAGATGATTTATTGTCAATTTTAACAATGGTTTCATATTGCAGCACCCTGCATATCTTAGATCTTAAATGTGGTGGAGTCCCGGGCTGTTGAGTAACAACATAATTGTATGTATCACGAAAAGACTTTTCGGAGCGACAAACAAGCCGGCCTTTCTCAAATAAGATATGAGTATGATCGCGCCTCAGCGATTGTCGATCTTTATTCTGTTCCTTTTCCATTATGGCTCGATCTGAAACACCATTACAGTCAGCCAATGCACTTTCTCGTTGTCGATTCCACATGTCGCACTTTGGCTGGTAAAAGTGACCTTTGACCGTGGCAGCTTGCTTTTTACAATCTTCCAAATCAAATTCACGATACATTTTGCACGACTCTGCTTTTGTCACCACCCCTGTATGTTTCAAATAATCATACGAGTAGGAGAAACTGCTAAATATAAAGAGCAAAAATAGTAGAATTGATTTCTTCATACGTAAATTCCCTTTTGCAGCTAACGCCTCGCGCGGCGCAGCTTAATTTTATAAGAGTGAATGCGATTGTTAGATTTTTCAAAACAATTGCAAATTTTGAATTGCTTTAGAAAGTTCATGATGCATTACCAACTGAAACTCACCGGTTGTATAGGCATTAGGCATGCCAATTGAACTACTATAAAACTTTTCTCCCGGTCGAGTTTCAGCATCAGCAAATTGGAAACTAACAGCCTCTCCAAGGTCTCGACCAAGTTGTCCATATTGGCGATTAGCTACTGCATAATCATCGTAACCAGCTGCCCGCGCTAATTGAGAGTAAGTGATTGATCTATTCGGAGCCTCATAGTGGGCTTTCAGCATCAATTTTTGTTTGTCGCTGATTGAAATTTGTTTTAACGCATTTTCATATTCTTCAGAACTGATTACATTCATGGTTAACTTCCTGTTCGCTTTTGGTTTTGGCTTATTGAAAAAGCGATATATTTTGGTGTGGTCTGCGTGAATCCCTCTTTCAGCGAGGAAACCTGAAATCTCACGCCATGTATATCCTTTCTCGCGTAGAAGCAGAATTGCCTCACGGTGAGCTTCAAGTGACCCCTTTGAGGGGGCCGATTTTGCATCGGATAAGATTTTTGCTGTCTTCATACCCGCAAGACTACAACAAACTGCAACAATCTGCAACGTTCGTTTTTAAGCCTAAGGCCTCAAACCTCGGCGTAGCTTTTCTGCGTCGGTGTGCTTTGAATCGTTAGATTTTTCTTCGTTGTAATGACGACACCTACAAAGTGGTAGTCTTCATCACCCTGTAACCCATGCTCTTGAATATATGGACCATTGAGGTCTGGAAGTACCCCACGGCGAATTGTAAAGACATCCACTTTCTGGTGCAGACTGTTTAGGTTATTGTTGCCAGAAATGTATTTTTCATAGCGATTTTTGACTTTTAAAATATTTGACTTCTCTTTCTTGTCATCCCAAACCCCTTTATAGCTATGTAGTCCAATAAAAACAGCAAAGGGTAAGGTTGATGTGCCGGTGCGCGAAGCTAAACCAAAATACTCTGAGTTTCGCTCAAGGTCTTTAATGATTAACTGTTTGCTTGGATTGAATCCCTTAACCTCAATTGCACAGAGCGGGATATCGATACCATTTGTATTTGTATAAACAGCAATATCGATCTTTCCCGGTCTCTTTATATCGTTGGAAGTTAGAATTCCGGGATTATAGCCTAGAATATTATCTGCTTTTTCCCGCCTCATGCGAGGTGTACAGGCAGAAGCGAATTCCTTGGTAACGTTTTCAAGGCATATTTTGTATGGGATACCAAAGCTGTGGTTTAATTCTTTAATCGCCTTTGCTGCATTCACTGTAAGGAGGTATTCGGCATCGATAAGTTTTTTCTCATCCGCAGAAAAATAGAATGCGTCATCGCATGCCTCACTCATTGACTTTTTTAACTTTTTAAGTATATCTAGTTCGAAGCACATATAAATCTAACAATGTATTCAAAAGGAGCTGTAATTTATCACCCACCGCTATATCCACGGACTTCTTTCGGCAACGATTTAAAAAATTCGGTAGGTACATTAGGTTACCGGCACTTGGCACAATCGTGCATAAATGGATATATTTCAGTCGCATCATATCCCGGCATTTTCGCTGTTATATATCTTTTTGAAAATCCTTTAAAAGTCAAAATGTTAGTACCTTTTCTCCTGTGGATATATGAAAGTGCTTTTTGTCCCTGATATGCAAAGCAAGCTAGGTGACTTGATTATCCCAGTAAACCCTATTCAATGCGCTTAACATCTGCCCCACCATCCCAACCAAATCGCTGCCGGACGGTTGGCAATTTGCCAGCCGATATTGCCTTTCACATACAGCAAGCCGCCCGCTTTATTCAAGTCCACTTCTCCTGGGAAATATCGCCAGTAGCCTGGCGTTGCCACATAGCTGGTGAGCTGGCCGTCTTTGCCGGACCAAGCGCCGATGCTAGCAGCTACCAGATAGCGGTTACCATCGCTATCAGAGGCCGGTGGATCATTCTGGATGGCCTGTACTTCCAACTGTAGCAGTGCGCCGGCAATATCCATCGCTTATCTGGTCTCCCCTGCCCTGAGTGATCACTCTGTTCGAGTGCGCGGAGAGATAATTTCGATTAGAGGGGTCGAGACGTAGTCATCATTGGCAGAGAACAACCGTCGTAGCTGCCGGACCAGTACCCTACAGGTCAGCTGGCCATCCAGAGCCACCACAACACATTGCTATGAGTAGGCATCAGCGATCAACAACCAATAGGTTCTCATCGGAGATGCCGAGTCCCATCATGGAATCCCAATTCGTTCAAGCAATAAAGGTCGCCGCCAGCTTGCTGATCAGGTGCTCATCCAGGCTGAGTGCCACCTCCTAGTGGTCATCTGCGGGAGAGGCAACGCCGTGGCCTTAGAGCAGAGAAAGCTTCATACTGGAACCCCAAAAATTGTATAAATATACAGCTTTCTGACTGAGGTACATTGGTGGCCAGGAAATTTAGTGACTTAAAGGATTTTTGTTGAAATTTCTGCCGGACTCTGCGAAGAAGAAAATTACCGGTCCAGAGACTGAAATGGCCGCATCATCCAAAGGGTTCAGGTTAAGTGTAATTCTCTGTGAGAGTATGATGCTTTAAATTTTAGTGTTAAGTGTTTACTGTGGCACTTAATCGTCAAGATGTTTGAAGTCGGTCTTTATTTAACTGGAGAAACGTATGACCGACTTTAGCGGCATAGACGTAACGAACACGTTGTCCATACCATCGACCTCTCTGTTCTTTCGTGAAATACAGCGTTTTGTCAACAACCATAGCGGAGTCATTGACCGTGTGTATTGGTACCGGATGGAATCCTTCCTTCCCCGCCTAAGACTTGACAAGTCAACCGAGCCGGTATTATTGAACATGATCCGGAATAACATGGTAAAGAGCGTGGCTCCCTACATTGAGCAGGCACTTGAATTGAACGCGGGTTATTTAGAATTCATACCAGGAAAAGAAATTCGCTCATTTTCAGTTGCGGATGTCAAACCGCTAGAAGTTTCAGAAGCTGAAATATCCTGCCTGCTATCGCTTTCTGTTCCTGACATACAAACCATTTCCTACAATATGGATGGCAAAGCTATTCGATTGCCTAGACTTCTTTGTGATTCCCGGTCTGTAATAAATACATTGGAGAGCAACAAGCTTCTCAGCTTTTGGCATCTCTATCATTATGCCTGCTCAATAAATGCTGCATATTTAGAAGTCTCGCCTTTCTGCCCACCAAAGTGCAGATAAGAAAAAGGCCTCCGAAGAGGCCTTTAACGGTTATTCATAAAACCCTTTTATTCCTGATTGACTCGCCTTCACTTCAATCTCTCGCCAGGAGTTCCGTTCCTTAATATAGGCCAGAACACCTATAACAGTGAAAAGAAGTAATAACGTTAGTGCCAGAAGCATTAAAAGGTTCATGACAATGATCCACATAATAGTACCCTCTTAATTAAATAATCCCAGAGAAGCCTTTTGTCAAGACTTCCTCTTACCGGTCCTACTCATTCGAAGGGTAAGCAGGTCGCAGATCAGCTTTTCTTGGGCGGTTGAACCAGCCTCAAGAGCATCGAGGATCAAGTAGCCAATCACACAGTACAAAGCGAGTGCCACAGATAGATAGTCCATCATGGACATGGCTTGTGCTGCAAACAACGATTTGGCGACTTGACCGACGAAGATGCCCAGCAAACCAAGAAGTCCAAGCTTCAGCGATTTGAATAAGGCAATTCTCCTGATGCAGTCCATCTTGGCAATCAGCAGATCCGTGGTACGAAGCCTGCTGATTTCCCTGAACATTATACGGTTATCCATACTGCACCTTCCTTTCGTTAGATGACCTAACGTCTGGACGGATGCATCCCCTGAAGGGTATACACCCTCCAGGGTTAAAATCATCGTATGTTGGTGAATTATTTCACCAGTGCTTTAACAATCAGCAAAAAGATTTTACTGCTCGCCAAAAGTTGTTGGTGTTGCCACCAAGTTGTAGAGATTCATGAAACCATAAGATCAACACCTAGATACTTGGAAAAATCCTCAGAGATTTCCAAAATTACATCTGAAATCTTGATAGTAAAAATCAACTTTATTGGCGCACTCTGTCTTCATTTAGATCTCCTAAAAGTAATTGTGGAAATCTACAGAAACACTACTCCCCTATTGGGGAGCGTGTCCCCATAGGGTTGTAGTTGAGGTAATTAGGCTAGTTTCAGCTTGCTAAAAGCTAGTGCCTGGTCGATTAGACCAAAGCCACTGACATCCCTTTTCAACTGGTCAGCCCAGTCAACACCCTTCTCATCGGAATCGAGAATTGGTGTTGGTGGTAACAGGTCGATAACACGGATACCTTTGGGCTCTAAATTTGCCCGAAGTATTTCAGCCGCATTTTCTCCTGCATGGTTTCTGTCCTTATCCACAAAATTCAAAAACGTATGTACCCCTGGAGGAGGCACGAACGACTGAAGTATCGTGTTGGACAATCCCGGCCATACAGGGAACTGCTTCACCTCGTAAACTGCTAAAGCAGTTTCCAAGCCTTCAGCCCCTCCCAAATAGCCATCTATTGGAGCGAATAACCGAATATGACGACCTCTGCTGCGTTGATTCACAGAAGGTGTCATCTTCTTAGGTTTGTGAGTTTTACCGAGACTTACCTTCAATCCACCTTTTGTGATGAATGTACGGTGTATCGCTACAGGCTCACCCCCGTTATTGCGCACCAGGGCCAGGACTGCTCCAAACTTGCCGAGAACATTTCGCCGTTTATCTTTGTAGTTGAGGCAAGGGTGAAACCTTACATCGTTAGCAGATAACGATGCTGTTTTCACCCAGCGATAGCTGAAGTAAGCCCGAGCGGGATAGGCTGCCATGTCGGTTAGAGGCAAAGCCTCCTTCCAGATCCGGTTAAGCCATTTACGCAGGCCTTCTTCATCGACAGGTTTAGTCTTGGGAAGGCACTTCGGTCCAACATCGACTGGCTTGTCTCCTAACCAGGCTTCAAGTTCGTCATAGACTTTAGGGAAGGACCAATCATTTACCCACATGAGCATATCGATCCCTTCCGGGATAACACGCCATGATTGTTTTACTCCACCACCTGTGTAGTTCGAGTCTTTGAAAAGCCTAAATCCGTCAGTTCCACCTTCGACAGGGCAAGGTACATTCGTGCCCAGATTGTCGATGGCCTGATCCAGTGCTGGCGCAAGTGCTTTGAAAGCATTGAGCCAACGGCCTTCCATTCGTCGCTTCATTTCAGTTGAGTTTCTTTTCTTCATAGGTATTTCCCACTAACAGTTTCACTAGATAAATGAGCTCCACTGCCAACCAGAGAAACAAAGGGACAAAGCCCCTTTATCAATGTACGGAATGGACGATTCGCTTGTACTGAACCCATTGCCCCATAACGAACTGATAGGACAGCTCTGTTACGCGCTCCGGGGAATAAACCGTTATTTGACGAACCGGCGTACCGTGAGCATTTACCTGTTGATGACTAAATACATTTTGTTGAGTAGACATGGTGCTTTCCTTTCGTTGAGTGAGGGACACACCACGCCCATAGGGACATAGTGTTAATGTCCCTGATGAGGGTTGAGTTAGCCTGTGAACTTACGTTTGTAGTAACGCAGCCAATCGAGCATCTTGTCGGGATCAACTCCACAGGCGAGGCAGCATTGGTCGAAAGAGAACGGTAGTTCACGATCTTCCGATATGATCCACTCCCAGGCTTCGTCAGATGGTTTCCGTTTCTGGCCACCACGACTTTCACCAAAAGCAGATTTCACTGACTCGATTAGTAGGTTTTCCCGAAGGTACGGAATATCTTCATCGGTAAGGATCTTCACAAGATCGCTTTTGAACTCAGTATCGTTCTGAAGTTGCTCCATAGCGGACCTCCCGTGTAGCGGGAAGACACACCTCACCCCTACGGGAAAGATGTGTTCCCGCAGGGTGTAGAGCGAAGCCATTAGTTCAGGTCAAGAAATTGGCCAGCAATTGTGAATAGTGCTTGTTGAAGCTCTTTCACATCGTTGATCACAGACCACTTCTCAAAGAACTTACTAACAGCGGTTGAGCCAATACCGATTGCATAAGTATCGACGTAGCCAGCAACAAGATCGTTCAGGTATCGAACAGCTCCCCCATTATTTGGGGCTCCATCGGTGATGATGATGAGCACCTTGCGCTGACGTTTGCTTGCTGCCAACTCTCTGGCTGCATACAGCATGGCTTCTGCCAATGGTGTGCCGCCACTTGAGCAAACAGCGAATCGTCCCAGACCGGTACGAACAGGCTGACCACGACGCAGTATTGGACTGACTTCACCCCCAATCCCAGGAAACATCGACGAAGCGATGTCGCACTTTGGGATAGTGGATATAGCCAAGGCCAAAGACACTGTGGCCTGATTTGCTACAGCCTGAATACGATTCATAGAGCCACTGCAATCAAGCAGCACATGAACCGCTGTATCAGGTCGTTGCATCTCTTCTCGCCGAATAAATACCCGCGAGTCACCGGTTGGTAATCTGGTCAGGCGTTTGCCGTCTACCCGCTTGCCTCTGGTGTGTAGCCATTGCTTTTGGCGGGTTTGGGCTTGCAGCAAACCGAGCAGGCGAGACCGAATAGTTGAAGAGGCAAGAATGCCGGTTTTCAAACTACTGGTATCACCATGATTTCTGGCATCACTCCCTATGCTGGACGTATCAATGGCCACACGTTCTCCATTGTTGTCTTCACGGGCTTGATCTGCCAATTGCTCTCGTAACTGCCCAACGGCATCCTCCGGTAGATTGGTCTCATTAATGAGCCGCTCATGCAAAGAAGCACCGTTGCCACCTTGTGGTTGACCTTCTACACCGGACAAAACCGGACTGTCTTGGGCCGACGATGGCTGAGTACCTGACCTAGTATCTTGGGCCTGGATGTCACCACTGGACTGCTGAGAGTCTCCTGCCCCCTGGTTAGCGTCATCACCGTTTGATGAATCAGCCTGTCCCGGTTTAGGTTGTAGTTCGCCTTCTCCATTTCCACTTGAACCACCAGCTTGTTGGCTTTGATCACCTTGCGATGAATCGCTGCTTTGTTGCTGTTGATCCTGGCTTTGCTGTTGTTGGCGTTCCTCTTCTTCAGCGTCCTTTAAGGCCTTCAGTATGGCTCTCGCCAACTTCAAGCAGTCATCGCTACAGGTCAAGTTGTCCATATATTTTCCAAATAGGCCATCCAAACGGACGAAAAACCCTACCGGAAATGTCTGTTCAACCACCCATTGGCTTGACTCGGCCAGAGGAGTTGAAGCGCCCCTATGCAGTACCTCTGATCGCAAGCGATGCAATAGGTACTGGAACAACTGGGTTGCTTCATTGTCTTCAGGAGTCGCGGGAGGGCTCATGCCCTGCTCCACGACGTAGCTCCACATAGCATTCAGTGTGAACTGAGTACCGGGAAACACCTCCTGAATGAGACGTTCGATCCTGATATCCTCAATGAGGTTGGTACAGGATTTCTCCAACGGACTCTTACACTTTTTCAGGGTGCTAAAATCCGATGAGCGGACGTGCGCTGCTTCGTGAGCGAGATAGCCAAATAGTACTTCTCTCAATTCACTCATAGCGTCCAGCAAAGGCAAGTAAATCGTCTCGCCGTCAGTGTATGCATCAGTGCCAGACAGCACGACATTGACCCCGAACTGTTCGCCATAGGCAGCCGCAACAATGGGTAAAGCCCTTTCCAGGGCGGTTTGTAGTTTGTTCATACGAACCTCCCTAGAAGTAAGCCCCAGCCGATAAGGTGTGCGTTGTCACAGCCGAAGGTTGGGTTGGTTTTGGTATGGTTGGTGCGGGCCCAGGCGAGCTGGAAACCGTTACCGACCGTTTCATGCCCTCAATGAGCTTGCTTACCGAAAACTGCCCCCCAATGATTCGCTCAAGCTTGTCGCCGTCAGAACACATAGAGAGAAAAGTAAGCACTTGACCAAATGTCGGGTGGTCCTGGTCAATCATTTCTTCCATCGGAATAGCTTTTTGCAGGGCAAAAAACTCATTTAGCACCTTCAGGATACGACCATTACCGAACGACAAAGTATCGAGTTTCTTGATCAGGGGATCGAGCTGCTCATAAAGGTTCTTGCCGCTGATAGACCGTTTCCGGTCCAATAGGCGATCAGACATCTGTTTGCAGGTTAAACCCACCTCATGCAAGATCTGGTTTGCCACTTCATTTTCGTCAGGCTCGAAGCCTTCAAGTGGCTGTAGCTTGTAAAGCTTGATGGAGAATTCAAAAGACTTTGACACCGTTTCCCGGTCTGGTACCTGGTCACGAATAATGTGTGCAAATTCATCATTCTCCGAAATCCACGCTTCTTTATTCTGGTCGAAATTTGCAAGAAAAACCTGCAACTCCGAATAGAACATTTCCTTGATACTTTCGAGATTGCCTAAAAGGCCTTCTACAGCATCATCTGGAACGGCAAAGCCGCCCATGAAACGTGTGCCTTCAGCTAAACAAGCTCTTTCCGCCGCCTTACGCTTACTCATTAAAGGGTCGAGCGCTTTGGGTGGAAAGATCTTCTTTCTGCCCAAATCGAGCAGCTTTTGTGGCGGCATTTTGCCGTCAGCGCCTAAGTGAATGTCGCTGTCTCGGGAGGCCTTTTTCTCTCCGCCCCAGCAGCGCATTTTCAAATGGACGAGTGTGGTCCCACGGATAAATTCCATGTGTATCTCCTATAGAGAAAGGGGTTTAGTTAGCTAGTTGCCTAGCGAGGATGAGTGTTTGGCTGTATAGCCAGAGGTAATGTGGTCCATTTCATTCGGGCCACCACTTTTTAAACAGAGGACAAGCAGGTGTTAATGATCATGTATCGAGCACATCCAAATATCTGGATCTTGGCAAGTACTACATTGCCGTATTTCCAGATATTCAACGCCCTCTGCATAACCATTCTCCCAGTCATTCCTCAGTTCAGGGTAATGAACCAAATAACCTGGCTCATCAAGACTGCGTATCGTTGCGTGATGGTTTCCATCACGCTTAGCAATCAACATAGCGTCGAGCATTTCTTTATCTTCACGGTTGTGATCACCAATTACTCGGTACACTTTAGCCATGATCATATGCCCACCAATATCAAGAGTTCTTTGCAACATGAAACCTCCGATATCTTTTGGTTGAGAGTAGAATAAAGAGCTATTCAGAATGTGACGGTCAGAAAAACGCGGCCTTTGTCTCTGTATGGATAACCATCAGATCTATCGGTGCGTCAATACATCCCATCGCTATGGCTAATGATTTAATGCCTGTTATTGATGTGTAGTGTGAAAGTCCATACTGTCTAGCAACGCAATCGACATACTCTTTCCAATTCACAACCGATGTACGGTCGCTCATCCATCCATTACTGATAAACATGGATTCACAAAACATCTCAATATATTGCTCGATTTGAGCGAACCTCTCAGGGAGAAGCTCATTCGCATCATTGGCAATCTGCATCAATTCAGCAGTTTCTGAAGAACCTGCTATATCGTTGAGGTAGCGGCGTAGTCCAAATAAAAGCATTAAGGCCAAAGGCCCTTCTTTATAGTCGGCTCCACCACTTGTTTTTCCGTCTTGCAATACAAGGAATATTGGAAGCTTTTTAAGCCTTTCCAAATCTTTCTCATGCCTTTCAGAAAGTAGTTGAATTGTGATGTTCAGATAGTCGCTAATCAGTGTTACAGGAACCTGTCTGCTTACCCGATACCACAATGAAGTAGAGATTTCGTCATCCATGAATGGCACAACCACGTTGTTTTGAACATCAATAGTGACGTTTTCCACTTCGCGGTAGCCTTCATCCAGCTTACTTTGCATTAAGGATGACCACGTTTTGTAGCCTATCCTCCTGCATTCAAGGATGGAACCCCGGCTACCAAACCAAACGGTGTGCGAGTTATTCGCATTCGCTACTTTGTTGATAGCCCAGATTTTGTCTGAGCTGTCATCCTGGTAATGAAGTACGACGAAATCATTGCTCATGCTGCATCTCCCTGTTGCCAGGTTGAGCCAAACACGTCTCTAGCAATTTGCTCGACCGCAATTTTCTGTTCAGGTTCAGCCTTTGCAAGCAAGGACTGATTTAACGCATAAGCGAGCGCGTTAGGCGCATTGCGAAACACCAGGGTTAACTTTGCCCATCGGCACAAGGCACGAGTTGACATCGTTATGGTCAACGGCGTAGCCGCTTCATCTCCACCGATAAATAGCCTCCGGATCTGGTTCGCAACGCGAATCATATTCCGACGGATCTCCTCGGGAAGTTCCGGTGTTTTCTTTTCTAGGATGGTCATCTCGACTTCCTCAGTTGGATAATGAACTTCAACCATCCTGAACCGATCCATAAAGGCAATATCCAATTGGTTAACGCCTTGATATAGCCCGGTACTGTCTCCAGATCCCATGCTGTTGCCATTGGCAATGAATCGAAAGTTTTCATGTGCATGAATAACCTCTCCACCATTGGTTGCAATAACCAAGGGATGCCCTTCTAGAACATCATGAAGACCAGCAAGCTGACCGGGATCAGCACGGTCAATCTCGTTCAAAATGAACAAGTGACCCTCACGCATAGCAATGGCTAAGGGACCATGTAGAAACTGCATGGTGCCGTTTACCAGTTTCCAGGTACCAACCAGATCGTCGAACTCCATACGACTGTGAGCCGTGAAAGATTGAACTGGCCAGAAAAGCCGGGAGGCTACCTGGTAGGGCAAGGTTGTTTTACCGGCACCGTAGTGACCAGAAAAATACAAACCGTCGCCATCAGGGTCATCCAGAAAACTCAGGATGTCGCGCAAGGTTTCCCGACGGAACACATAGCCATCATCGCGGTTAGGCACATGAGGGTTCTGTATATCGGCAAAGCCTGCTGTATGGACCTCTGGGGGTACATCAAGGTTAAAAGTAGTGCGAACAGCTAAAGCTTGATCACGATGTGTCATGGATGTGCTCCTATTGCAGTACGTTGAGGTATAAGTCACCCCTGTCAGAAGCACACCAACCACCCAGTAGGTGATGATGGCCTTCTGGCGTGGTCAGACTTAAAAAGTTGAGTAGGGATATACAGCCGCAGCCGTCGTGTCCGTTTCAATATCCGGAATAGACACTTATCTTGTCGTGCAAGCACGAGCAAAATTCTCTGTGGACCGGTTACCAAATAACCGCCTTTCTTATATCCACTCCGGTTCCAGAGTGGCCATAAGGAAGGCAGACACAATAAGTATCCGCCCTGCCTCACATAGAGTTGTAAGACGCAATACAAGATGCAAATGTTGATAAATCTCTGCACCCTTCTACAGGTATTGCCCATATCCTTCTGCGCTGCGATTAAGCAGCGCTCCGAAATATAAAACCATTGTCTGTGCTGTAGATTGCTTCAATGATTTCGTCTTTAGCAACCAGCATCTTGTACTCGTTAAAGATACACACACCGTGCCGCTTGGTACGTACCACGGTCATGTGACAACCCCCACTTTCAGCCATACGGTCAGCTTGTGTGATCGCAACCGAAACGTCGCTATCTATACGAGCAGCAGCTACTGATTGCTGTACTTGTTCTTCAGTCATTTCAAAATATGTCATAGCAAATCCCCTAAAATAGATTGAATTTGAAGCCCACAGGCTCCCTAAAACGTTCTCTCGGAAAACGCTTTAGAGAAGCCTGCGAACCTCGCCTCCAATCAGGGGTACCCGCTATGTTTGGCTCCCATGCTTACAAGCATGAAGGCCGTAGTTCTTGTCTGGTGTCCAGTGGTGGACAAGTAAAAAAATTGTACCCTGGGGCTACAGGTTCCCCAGGGTTTCACACTTAAATTAATATCAGAAGTAAGCAGATTTCACTGTAGTTAGTACGGCACCAACATCTGTATTAATGAGTTCATCTTCAGACCTGCTGAAGCGAGACTCTTCACGAGATGTTTTGCGGTAGAACTCCAGTTCATCGGTTAGGTCTTTATCTGGGAACTTGTCCTTAAGATAAGCGCCATAATCGATACTACCCGTCTTCATGAATCGAGTAACTTTCACGCCACCAATATCCGCCTGCATATACGGACCCATCAACGTGATCATTGACTTCTGAATCCCCTTCTGCTCTTTATCAAGAACTTTCAGTTCATCTTTAAGTGCTTGAATGCGATGATGCTGTGTGCGCCATGCATCGGCATACGTATCCCACTTGAACTGCTGATCTCCAGGTTCCGGTATATACCAGTCTCTTTCAGGATCAGGCTCTGGGGGCGTATTGGTTACGACGTGCTCCCAAAAGAGCTTTGCCGCCTCAAGGATTTCATTCTCACGCTCCGGTGTTAACGTGACTGGAAAATCCAGGTCCTGACCGCCTTCTTTATAAAAAATCAGGCGACCAGTTGTCGTTCCAGCAACTGCACATTGAGCATGGACTTGCGCCTCATACAGTTTGTACGTGCAGGAATCGACGCCTTTCTTTTCAATGTCATCCCACACAGAATCACTGGGTGCCTTAAATTCAAAAGGTTGCATTGCTGAATCAAGCCCATCAAAGCTCGCACGCAAAACATCCCATCGAGCACATTCCCCACAGAGCGGAAGTAAAACCTCGCCATAGCGACCTTCTGCCAATTGGCGAGCTTCATCTTCAAGGCGAACACCACGCTTAACATTGGGGTTATTGGATATATCAGGAGTGTTAATTCGCCCGACTTTTTCCGCCCAAAGTTGCCAACGTGTCTTGTATGGACTGAGCCCAAGGATGATCGGAATATCCGATGCGGTGACTCCCTTGGATCGCCATTGCAACCACTCGTCAGAACGCTGATTAAGATCAACAGCTTTCATCTTTGACATTACAGATTCCTCGAAAGAAAGGTAATGCCATCTCCAGTGGAGTAAGCATTACCCCACAGGGTTGAGTGATAGATGGGTTAATCTCAGGCCATTAATGGTTGAGACTGGAGAGCTTCTTTCAATGCCTTGGTTGGGGCACTGTCAGGTGTACTGCTGACCAGTTGATGGCACAGCTGTGCGAACAGGTTTGCGTACAGCTCAGTGGGTAAATCAGCGACTGGAAATGATGGGCTTTGGTTCGCTTGCGCGTGCTCAGCCTTATAAATCCCGATGACACACCAATACTCCGCTTTATCAGCTTCAGTATCAGGAATGTGCTGACCGGCATGGACAGGGCAGATTTTGAATGACTCAAAATCACGAAGCTGGTCAACATTGTCGAAGTAGAACAGAGTTGTTCTGTAGTTAGAGTTGGAAGTGATCATTGCTAATCCTTAAAAAAAAGGGGCAATGCACCCCCACTGGAGTAAGCATCACCCCAGAAGGTTGAGTATTATTTGAAATTAGGCGTTAACGACTTTCTGCTCGTGCATTTTCGCTTCAGACTCAGCCTTGGCCTTATCCAGTTCACTATATGCAAAAGACAGTTCAGCAGGATTCTTGATCCGGCTTCCCATCAACTCCCGACATGCTTCAAAAGCATTTTGTTGAACAGCACGATCTACCAATTGTTTCACAGTATTCTGCACAACTATTGGTACCTCGCGACGATCAGGTGGTGGTGGAAGGGCATTTGAGCCGCTATTGCCAGCGAGAATTGCCAGACCTTCACCATTCTCTTCGTTGAGTAATTGCAAAACTTTACCCATACGAGGAGAAGGAGACGGCCACCACTTATATGCTCGCTTCACAAGTGTTTTGAGCTGCATCTGATCTTCCCAGGTTACCCAAGAACAGGCTGAGTTGTTTTCGCTCGCGTATGCGGACGAAAGCTTTCTTGCCTTATTCATGTCAGCTATCGACATTGCTTCAACAAGCTCTCCGTCATTAGGAAGCTTAGCAACACAGTAACCACCTCTAACAGCACCCCTATCTGACGAAAAAGGATCAAAATCATGGTCAGGATAAGTAAACTTTCCACGATATTTGAATAATTTATCTTTTTCGCAAACAAGCTCCGCCCCAGCACTGATAATCGCTCCGCATTGCACTGCAATTTCGATCAAACCTCGATACGAAATATCAAGTACAATTTTGAATGGATCACTAGTACGATCACGGCGTGGAACAAGATAGGCTAAGCCCAGCTGGGGGTTTAGTGTAAGTCCTACTGCAGCGACGCTATACATTGCGAGCTTTAGACTAGAAGGGTTGTTATTAGCTACCTTAAGAGTGAATTCGTTCTTAAGGAGCTGTTGTGCGGCAAAGACTTTCTCCCTTGTAAAGTCGAGGGTAGATTCGGAAAACATCGCCGCAGATTTCTCAATAGCGGCGATATACTCCTTTCTTGCCAGTTCGCTAGTAATATTAGGTGCCGAAGCACGATGGTTAGTAGACATGATGCCACCTTGCTGGTTGAGTACGTGAGGTATAATGACCCCAGGAGGTATTCAAATATGCAAACCCAAGACTACATCCTGGATGACCAGGGTAATTTCAGGTTTACAAAGGTTGGTCTCGACACTCAGGCTCCATTACTGGCAAAAGCCGGTATTGATGCCAAAGCTATCAAGACGTATGCGGATTACATCCAGGCAAGACAGGCTGCGAGCCCGTACTTTATGGAATATCTGCAAGAGGAGACCGATAAGCGGTTGAAAGGCAGGCCCGACACATTAGAGTGGCAAGCAATACGCTCCATCGCATTTGGTACTCCCAAAGAGCAAGATCAGCTGCTCGAAAAGCTAAGACGCAAACAAAGTTTCAAGCTTGTTTAGCTTCTCTTCTGGCATTAATTTCTTCGATGATCTTGGCGCGAAGCCATTTCAACGATGAAACCTGTTCTTTATCGGTGAGCATACTGAGAATATCTTTCGACGTGTTCAGCATGTGTTGAAGTTGTGCGTCGCTCGCTGTTTCCAGCCAGAAATAAACTTCTTTACGTGAAAACCCCATAGCAATTCCCCATAGAGAAAAATGATGGGGCTTACCCTGTGGGGTGAAGTCCCCATCAGGGTGAAACAAGCTTTTATATCCGGATCAGAACGGTATGTCGTCATCGAACGTATCGAATTGACCCTGGTTCATAAATTCTTGACCGGCTGCTTGTGCCATTAGTTGTGATGGTTGTTGCTGTGCCGCAGTTTGTTGGGCGGAAGCAGATAGACCATCTCGATGGAAGTAGCGAGGCAATTTCTTCGGAAAATCATATACCACAATTTCCGTAGTATAACGATCTGAACCATTTTGATCTTGCCATTTACGAGTGCGTAATTCGCCCTCTACTTGAATGAGGTCACCAGACTCAAGTTTGTTATTAACATGTTCGGCGCACCGGTTGAATGAAACTAAACGGTGCCATTCTGTATGCTCATTCCAATCGCCGGTTTGCTTGTCCTTAATGGACTTCGTTGTTGCCAACGAATATTGCGCGACCGGTTTTTGTGTTTTGGTGTAACTAGAATTCTTTTGACCTATACGGCCAATAAGAATGACTTTCTGATACATGATGTATCTCCTATTTAGTCTGTTGTGGAGGATGTTCAATCAGTACCGGTTGACGCTTTGCTGATTGAATGAGGTTTCTGTTACGCAAATAAGGAAGAAAACAAACAGCTTAATGCAAAGCATTAAAAGTTCTTTTCGTTACCCCGATTGTTTGATGAAGCAAATCTATAGCCGTGGGTAGTGTCATACACGATCTCAGCTATATCATCCCTCATCAGAACAGAGAACTCTGGCAGAACCAGAACATCACCTGCAGTAGTTACACACACATTGAAAATGCCCATATGAGATTTTTCATTAGCTTTATCGATGGCCTCTTGAACATTGTTCTTGCGACTATCGGAAAGTTGCTGATGCGCGTTGAAATCGAAGTTGTACATAAAGTATCTCCAATTACTTAGTTGAGTATTTGGTCAAAACGCCGCAGCGTTCGTACCCGCTTCATGACCAGTTTGGGGGTACTTACCAGGTGCCATTGTTGAATCAACAACAGCAACAAGATTCGGAGACACACGAAGACTGTTTAGGGCTGCTCTTTATGTTCTCATAAAGAACAAGCCTAAACGCCCTGGTGCAGGTGAGAATTAAATGGGTACTGTGAAAGGCTAAGGCCTTAACAGGAATAACTTGATGTTAGAGAGGATAAACTAGAATCTGGTATAGCCGGGTGTGTACGGCAAGAGAGAGAGTTCAGATAGAGCCTAGCTTTTCAGCCTGGTGCCGACTATATGACTCGATAAGGCACCTATTAATGCGGTGTAGTCACTACACCAGCACACACAGAAACTTATATCAAATACCCCCCTTTCGCAAGTCGTTTAAAGGGATCACGGCTTCTGACCCATTTATTAGCGCGTTTGAACGCTTATCCCGCTATTTTTACCCACAATAATTATTTATTTAGTGGTGTTTTATATGACTACCAGGCGGAAAGCCGCAATCATTCTTCTCCTTGAAGGGTTGGCTAGCTCCGGATTGCAGATGATCACCATCCGCCAAACGGTACCTTTTGTCGGAAGCTCTGTACTGTGCACTTCGATTATCATCAGTTGCTTCCTTGCCGCGCTGGCTTTAGGGTATTACTGGGGAGGCCAACAGGCCTCTGAGCGTTATGCGAAATCTCTGGTAATGAACCTAGTTGGCAGTATCGCCCTATTCGGCATAGGGTTGTCTTACATTTTTGTGAGCTTCTTTTTTCTGTCCATCGCGGACATGACTCAAGGGATATCCTATCTCAGTAATCCACTGATTCATCTATTCCTTTTCAGCCTACTTGTGATGTCTCCTCTGGTCTTCTTTCTTGGTCAAACAGTTCCATTACTGCTCAATACCGCGGACCACGAAACCAGCAAGAGCGAAGCCACCGGAAATGCCACAGCACTAAGTACGATAGGCAACGTACTTGGGTGTTTGATCACATCTCTGCTACTCATGTACTTCCTTGGTGTCGGTTATTCGATTTTTATCAATTGTCTTATTTTGGCGGTATGCCTTTGCCTTATGGTCAATTGGAGTAGCTCCAGGACAAAATATGTACTGGGCACAACATTGTCATTTTTAACCATTTCTTACACTCTGAACGTGAAAATCCCAGACAACTTGTTCGCCGCAACTACACCCTACTCCAATTATCATGTAGCAGATCATCCAGATGGGAAGCGATTCATCATCAACCGCAGCAGCGCTTCCTTCATTGGGGAAAATGACAGGAAGGGATGGCCATACATTGAAATCATGAAACAGGGTATATTTGTTGATGACATGACAGGAAAGGATATTCTGGTACTGGGGGCCGGCGGATTCACCCTTTCAGCGGAAGAAACGAACGGAGCTAACTTTACCTATCTCGATGTTGACCCGCAGATCAAGCCAGTTGCTGAGAATTACTTTCTTGAGGAACCCATCAGAGGAGAGTTTATAGCCAATGACGCCAGATCCTACTTGCTGACCAGTGGAAAACTATGGGATGTTATAGTTGTGGATCTCTATACCAATGCTGCCACCATCCCGATGCACACAGCTACCTATGAGTTTTTCTCCCTGGTTAGCTCAAGCCTTAAGCCTTCCGGTAAGGCAGTCCTCAATATCGCCGCCAATCCTCGACTTAGTGACAAATACTCTGCAAATATGGATTTTACTGTTCGCCAAGCCCTATCACGCTGTATCACGGACATTACCGGATACCAGGACTCTTTGGTAAATATTGTCTATTTCTGCTCGAAGAGGTCGAGCATGGACGATAAAACAATTGCCAGTCTGTATCGAGATAATACAACTAAAGTTACTGTAGACGGTTACCTCTCAACGATAAACATCAAAAAATGGCAAGGCCGGGGTGAATCCACTAATGGGCAATAGCGGAAAGAAAAAGTGGGTGTCTGCTAGCGACGTTGGCAGGGCATCCTATTGCCCACATTATCTGGAGCTGAAGGAAAAAGGAGCCAAGCCTTCCCAGCAGTCTCTCGAAGCCAGGGCAAAGGGTGAAACCAGCCATGAAGCACTGAATCGTCAAGCTGAAGACCAACGCTGTTTCGTTGCGACACATCTCTATGGGATCAACCATCCCAATACATGTCTACTGAGGGTATATCGCGACCAACAACTCGCCTCACACTTCAGGGGCAGGGTGTTTATAAGGATTTACTATGCTCTATCCCCTCTGCTTGTCATCGCATCGCGAAAATTCCCCATGTTTTCCAGAGTCATGAGGTACTTCGTAGACAGGCAAATTTGCCGTATTCAAGAGAGACGTGAGGATGATTGATATTTTCTTGTACGGTTTGCTTGGGCTTGCTGCCGCAGCCCTCCTCTACAATTTCTTACAGCACATTGTTAGCACTAGAAATAGTCTTGGGATAGAAGGAAAACTCATTTGGATTGACAAAGGACGATCTACGAAACCATTCTTTAACCATGCATTCGAGGTCCTGGGCAAGCCGGATCTCATGTATCGAATTCGCGGCGGAATCCTGGCAGTTGAGTATAAAAGCCGACGAGGGCCTGTATTCAAGAGCGATGTTGTGCAAGCAAAGTGTGCTGCTCTTGCCGCCCGAGGAAACGGTTATCAGGTTACGCAGTTACTTGTGAAAACTTCAACCACTGAACAATATATCGAGTTACCCGGTACCGACAGAGCCCTATTCGAAGAGATCAAAAAATATGTAATTCTAACCAGACAGGCCAAAGCCGGTGTACGGATGAAGCCATGGCCAAATGTCGGGAAGTGCCGTGGCTGTGCGTACAAATCTTCGTGTCAACATGTCATGCGCTAGCCTAAAACATCTACACCAGAACCGTGATGACTTATATCTGCACCTAACACCCTTAGGTAGATCTCTAAAGATCGTATGTCTTTGTGTCCTAATATAGGGAGACAAATGCTTCTTCGCTTAAATCAAAGTCCATGGGGCGCTGAGTCAGCAATTCCAAAACCCTCGCACCTATTACCCAAAGCGTAAAGGCCGCAAGGTGAGTCGTGGCGTCATCGATGGTGAATTCCCGGTTGATGTATCGCGAGTACCCTACTCCTGGCTATCGCTCGCGGTTGTTTAGAACTCTACGGCGAAACCGTTGGGCAGTGGATTGTAGGATTCAAAGACCTGTGCGGGCTCCACCATGAAGAATGCCAAAGAGGTAGATACCCAGCTCAATAGGGCCTCTTTTACACGACTGAGGCGGCGGCGCAGATCCCGCAGGAGGGCAAGCTTACGGGACCAACTTCTAATTCCCGTAGAGCGGTTTTCCTGGGCAATTGAGAGATCCTGCTGGGCTTGCTAGTAATCGTTCAACAAGCGCTCAGCATTGCGCACTAGCAGGCGCGAGCGCGTGGCTTTACAATTGCGTACCAGCTTGCGGTAAAAGGCAAGGAATGCTCCTGGCATGCTTAGATCCAGTGATAGGCGGAATGAGTTTGGGCTTAATGTTACCTGGTCTGTGGTAGTATGTGCAGTAACCATTGATACAACTCCCATGATAGTTGTGTTTTGGCCAGCGGGCTTGGGGGGGCCACCCTCTTAGCTCGCATTTATGATTCACCTTGTTGCTTTAAAGCTCTCCTAGCCGACGTTTAGCAATGACAGCTAAAAAGCTAACCATGGCAATAGAAATCAAAAGAACTAGCTCAAAGTAATCCCTCATGACTTCTCTACCGCTTACGTAGCGCGCCAATCCGGTAACTATAATTGCAAGGATAGAAGTATAAAAAACGTCTTTTAAGTAAAGGGTTTTTAGATATTTTCTTAAGTTTATCATCTTAAATTGTCCGTTTTGGGTAATTCAGTTCTATATGAGCATAGAAAAAAAACAAGCAACTATGAATGCGAGGATTCCTCCCATCCTTGTGGGTATTTCTACAATTAAAGCCTCAGAGCTTACCCAGTAAGCTCCTAAAAGTAATATTTGATCTCCTATCGACTTGAAATCCTAACTTCTATAGCTGGTATAGCTTGGGAGAACTCCGCGCAAAATATTTTCACCCAGTGTCCCCAGTCTTCTTTTGTCGAAGAAGGGTCAAGCTGATCAATTTCGATCAAGATACTTTCTTCAACCTCTTCCCCTTTAGCCAAATAGAAAGGAATATTATGTAAAGCCCTGCCAACCTTATAAGTAAATGACTGAAGCTCGTCGAGAGTCAAGTCACGAATATGCGGACCTCTTAATACACTGCATATCAAATTATGCAGGGCTTTTGCTTTTTTGGGGCAAAAAAAATGTTCTTTAAACATATTCCCACCTATTCCTTGCTGGTTAAAAGCTTGCTCCGGCGCAAAGCAATCCTATTTCGCGTCGCAAGAGAAACCGTCACATCATTGGCTTTACATTGCTGGCATTTGAAACCAATAGCAGGCGTTTGTGGTAGCTGAGTTATCATGGGTTCACCACAGAAATGGCATTTAACAGTCCTTCCATGATTATCAACTTGCTTTCCAAAATCCAGCTTAGCCGCCACTGGTCTACGTTGTTGTTCCTGGGCCGACTTATTTAAAATGGATTCTCTTTCCTGGTGAAAGGCTTTGACCAACTGTTCCGTATTTTCAACGAGTAGCCGACGCTCTTCCTCTGTCAACTTTCACGAGCTATCTCCAGTGTAAACTGCCTCATTTGAAAGCTGACCTTTATACAATATCCAGTAACATTTAGAGCCCAGAACCAGGATGGATCTGTCATCTTCTTCAATAACGTGAATCCGATTATATACGGGTCTATTGCATCCATCAGCGCAACATCGAATGGATCTACTCTTCTCGACTTCAACAATCGCCAACAACTTAGCCATGACCCCTCCCCATAACCCGTGATCACCTTAAATGTCCTTGCCTATCATTTTACCTGCAAGCTCAACTTCATCCGTGGCTAATATTTTATCGATCGTTTCTGGTTCAATGGTGTGCGCAAGCTTTAGGATTTCTTCATCCGCCTCCCTTAGTCTTTTCGCCTGCTCAATAAGTCGATTAATATCTTTGCGCTGCTGATCATTGGACGAGGCTATGGTCCATCGTGATAATTGCTCTTCATACACCCAGTGAAATTTAAGTTGTTCGGTATACACCTTAATCACGCGGAACGTTGTGGCGTTATCCATTACATGCGGTCTCAGAACAGCTAATCTCATACTGTCCAACTGCTCCAGAGAGGCTTGAAGCATATCGTTTATCATGTCCGCGATAATGGGCAGCATACTAATGGGTTGCCATTGTGGCTGTTCATTCATTTTCGAATCTCATCTAAATAGTCCATTTTTAAGCATATCCGACATCACTTCGTTGCTCACTGTAATCTTCGCGCAACCATCGTTTAGATCAGGATTAACTACTATAGAGACACCCTGGCGCGCTGCAAGCGTTAATGCCTGGATAGCTACTGTATTTATAGGTTCAAGATCCTCTTCGTCAAAATTTACATCTTTAAAATTATCAGAAACATCTTCGATTTCATTCTGGGCTTCCGAAAATTCATACTCTTCGAAAGCTTCGATTATTTCACCGGGGTCCCCTACTGTCATATCCCAATGATCTCCTAATTTCAACAGATATAACCCGCCCTTTTTTTGTTAATTACATTAACATTTCTAAGGACAAGACTACCGTCATATTCCTTAGAGAAATAGCTATCGCTACTGAAACTGAGAGACCACGAAAGCTTACCTTTCGGCCATAATTTGACTTGAATCTCTCCTACATTAGCATGATTAACTAACAGATTGTGATTTTCCCAGAGGCAGCGATTACGACGATCATATGAATTAAAAATGTACTGGCGATCTTCATTAAAGGAGAGATTACTGAACATTAACACCGATGAGAGTTTGACTCTGTGTCCGCTGTTAACATCCCAAATAGTTTCCCCATATGAATAGCTAAACGCCTGGAACATAGCCCTTGAGGATTTTCTACCAAAATTTTTCCCCGGCCTAGGATCAAAGAACTTAACTTCAACCCCCATGTATTGATCGGCAAATCCAGCATTCCGTAATACCGGCTTGGGGCGGATAACAAAATCAATCCGTATTCGCTCAATACCCCAATTAAACTTCGCCTCCCCCCAAACCTCTTCAAAAATTTCAAACCAACAAGAAAAAACACGCTTGAACCAGCACTTTAAATCATCCTCATCAGACCAAGGACTTCTATATGCACTAAGATAACTCTCACGTTGCTCAGTCAAATAACGATGAAATAGGTGATCAATTTCACTATGAGGATGGTCATCTCTAACTCCCTCAATTACTTGGTCGATTTGCTCTTTGAAAACAGCATAAATATCAACCGTCGGTTCTGGTGGTGGGAGTGGAGGATGCTTCTCTATCCGTTGTTTCCTCATCTCTTCAAGAAACCTAAGTATCACGCCGCTATAGAGTTCTCCAATTTCTTCATCAAACGGAAGTGGTTTAGATGAAATACTTTTCTTGGATACCTCTTGACCTACAGCTACACCACAAAGCAAACACTGATAAGCGTAAGCCGAACCCCCACCCTTCTGCCGTTCTCTAAGTTCTAGGTAGTTACTACAATTATGTTCCAAATCTTCGAGGCTTTTTACATTGCTTATGAAGTTCGTACCAGTAGAATTTGCCATACGCAATTACCATATTTGTATTTACGACGAGTAGGTAACGTAAGTGAGGCTACTCAATACTCTTGGCCACCAAGCAGCATTATATGGTGGTGTATTTTTCCAGACGATAAAGAAAGTTGATCGCCAACTGTAACAGTTGTCATATTCCCACCTTAATCCTTTTAGAGTTGCTTAGCCCTTGTCTAGCGGTCCATGCGGAAAGTAATGTAACTGGAAAAATATATTTTTATTTTCGTGCTGATTTTAAAGCCTAATTCTGGTCAAGTATGAGGACCAACCGTTACAGAATTAACCGCTTAGACCACTAGTATCCAGATTTTGTTATATCCCTTGCACCGATTTCGCCAACTTTGATTTTCTTATACTTCTTGGCTTCCTCGACCATGGAAATAACAATCTTTGCGTCCCTCTCTGAAGACACATAAATAACACCAGATGGTGTCTCTACTGCTATGGATGGAATGGGACAATCTTCATCACCACAAGCAGCGAGGAGGAGAGAGAGCGCAATAATAAAAGTCAACTTAATATTCATGTTCAGCCTTCCAATTGTTAGTTGAATATATGCAAAAATTGATATCCTTCAAAAATATTCATATTCCTACGCCATCTAATTTGATTGAGCTTCAGTAGATCTAATCAATCCAGTTACCTTTAATTTTCTGCTACCGAGGCTTATCTCTTCGACATATCCAACTGCTCGGTCAACACTTCGGAAAACTTTAGCTCCAGGACGCCCGGTAAGCATTAGAAGATAGCGCGGTCTACTTGAATCGGAAGCATCTATTATCCATAGATGAAAACAACGTGATTTGGCGGCCTTCTTCGGTTTAACTTCCTCTAACTCGAATTCCATAACTCGACCAGATGCGACTAACTTTTTTAGTGAATTTTCTTGTAGGCCATACTGAATAAACTCTGGCATATTCCCACCTATTCATTGCTGGTTAAATGCTTGCTCCGGCGCAAAGCATTCTTCCTTCGCGTCGCAAGAGAAATCGTCACGTCATTGGCTTTACATTGCTGGCATTTGAAACCAATAGCAGGCGTGTGTGGTAACTGAGTTATCATGGGTTCACCACAGAAATGGCATTTAACCGTCCTTCCAAAATTATCATCTTGCTTTCCACAACCCTGCTTACCCGCCACTAATATACGTTGAGGTTCCTGGGGCGACTTATTTAAAATAGATTCTCTTTCCTGGTGAAAGGCTTTGATCAACTGTTCCGTATTTTCTACGAGTAGCCGGCGCTCTTCCTCTGTCAACTTTCGCGAGCAATCTCCGGTGTAAACTGCCTGACTTGAAAGCTGACCTTTATACAATATCCCGTAACATTTAGAGCCCAGAACCAGGATGGATCTATCATCTTCTTCAATAACGTGTATCCGCTTATATACGGGTCTATTGCAGCCATCAGCGCAACATCGAATGGATCTAATCTTCTCGACTTCAACAATCGCCAACAACTTAGCCATGATCCCTCCTCATACCCCATGATCTCCTTATTTTCCATCTAGCCAGCATTCGGATTATTTAGTACTGAAAGAAGAGTCCTCTCGTCTTATATTTTCCTCCCATCCATGGCCATCAATAACCCGTTGCATATTAGATCCTTCCCAAGAGCCTGGGCGAGAATTTGTCATACCAAGGTCATCAGCTAGAGCCTGCATTACTTCTTCTGCTGATAAACTTTTTCCATCAACCGGATCGCTCAAATAACTAATGGCACGAAGTGTTGACTCATTAAGTTCTATCTCAACTTTCATATTCCCTATTCACACTCTCTAGCTTGAAGCTCTTTAGCATTGATAAATACGGCTTGGAAAGAGGACTCAATACTACGCTGCTGACTTATCTGCTGTGAAACATATTCAGGTGTTATTAGGTCTAACTCTATTGGCTCCCAATCTTTATTGGAAGTATTAAGAACTGCTTTGATTAACCATGCTGCTTCTTCAGCAGTAATGTTATTTAATGTACCCATATTCCTAATGTCCCTTTTCTATGACGCTTTAGTTACTTCAAAGCTGTTTAATCGTTTCTGTATTATGGGCGCGATGCATTTAGCAATAACAGCCCTATCCATACCACGCTCTGCAAAGATTTCTTTAGCTTCACTCGTCAAGGTATACACCTCCCATACTTTTTCTTCACCCTGAACACTTTCAGTTACGTACCGAAGGAATTTCAGCTGACTGAGAATTGCCACAACTTGTGTTTTGAGTGAAGCGGTAAAGTTGGCGTCATCCTGGCGCTTTGGATGTATAGGATTTTGTGATTTCATTCGCTTCTGTAGGCGCATGATACCCGGCTCTATATCGTCAACGGATTGAATGCCTTGATCGCTGGCCAGTACTTCACGTTCATCTAGGCTAAAACCTGCTGAATCACCCTGGCGCATATTTCTCAAATCATGGCCTTCACGTATTGCTTCAATTACAGCCCATAGTTCCCATGGTCGATCATCATCAGGAGCCACCTCATGCAAGGTCTCTAGGTTCCAGGTAATTCCGCGATTCTCAAGCTCACGGATATATACATAAACATCACGGTGATCACCGTTAGCTGCTGCTCTACGATGTTCGCCTTCTCGTTGCACGGTAGGACGGGAGGTATGTCCTATATAGAATCTACAGAACTCGATATCCCCCATATCCGAAGATCCGACAGGAAGAGATGCATATTCTAAACAATATATCGTCTTTTTATTTTTGCTTTTCATATCCCAATAACCTTCGTTGTCTCATACATGTAGTAAATTACTTGTTTTATTGAGGGAACCACATGTTGTAGTAGTTTACTCCGGAAAAGATGTCACCAACCAGCTCATTAAATCTATGCTCTCCGTAGCTAGAGCAAATAGATTCAATGCTAATTACTCTCTGCTTACCATTGAAATCCGGTGGCAATTTCTGCCAAGAATAAATAACACTATTCCTTGCAACAATAACCCAAATATCAGTTATAGGATGAACCTCTCCGTTAATTCTTGTACATAGCTCAGCGTCAGAAATGATTTCAGTTAACTTTGTGCTAAAATTCCGATTTAAAATCGCGAATAGCTTGCCTGAAACTCGATTCTCAGAAGTATGCGCAGAAATTGAACAAGGGCTAAGCATTGTATTAACAGAAGCTCTGGCTAGGCCATAACGGCCTAATTTCACCTCTATAGGAACAACTTGTCCGCCTGTTAAAAGTACACCCAAATCTAAAGTAGAAAACCCGTCAAATATTACAGGGGCATCATAAAACTCTAATGGTAGCTGCCTATACACGGCTCGAATTTTATTTTGTTCAATATTTAGAATATTGGCGACTAACGATTTTTCCTCATTCAATATCCTTTCAAGTAAAATTTCACCCACGTGAGGAAAAACCTCTTCAATCATTCATAGACTCCAATTTACCAATTTTAGAATATAACTGCTGTACAAGATCTTGAAATTTTTTGTGATTCTTTTTTTAGACTTTATCTATAATGCATACAATTAGCTTTATCATCGCCAGCCTAGTCAACACAATTAGTAGAATTCCATTCACTTAAACGCTGTTTAGAAATTTCTATCGCCTCTTCAGAAAACACATCAGGATGTCGAAGTATTACTGCCTCAAATGCATGCTGTTCTAATCCCATTTCAACTAAAGCATGATACCCTTTTGTTTCTTTCGGCCTATTAACTGCTCGCTCTACAGCACCAACAATGCCGTGGCGCTTAATCATAGGCCATGTCCTCGATGCCTTTGTGCTTTTACCATTTTTTGCGCTCAGTACCTTTTCATAGGCATATACAGCTTGTAATGCTTCTACCTCTGCCACAGTTTCAGCCCCATGAGCCTCTGCTCGAATTTGTAAGATACGCTCCACAGCCTGCTTTGCTACATCTTCTCGACCATTTGCTTTCGCATTAGAAATAAGGTTTTCACACTTTTTGATTGTGTCAGCCCGTTTTACTATGTCATCCACTTTAAAATCCAAAATCTATCAAAAAAAGAAACTAAATATTTTAATACAATATTACTAGATTGCATGCATAAGCGATACTCATCTATCATGTAAATATCATATTCCACTATTCCTTTTAGTCGCAACGAACATGAAGTGCGGGCTTTAAGACCTCAACTCCACCATTAACTACCTCAGAGGGTTGACACTGAAAATAACGATCAAGCTTGCCATCAGTCCTGACTGTGTGAGAATAACCATTCATTCCCAGATTGATTGAGATTATAAAATCGTCGGCACCGAAAGGCTTTACAGTTGCCACGCGAATGTTTAGGCCGTTACACCGTTCGTCTGCGTCAATGGCGCGGATGAATGCTTCTAAATGCTCACTTAAAACATCAGGCTTTACAGAAAGCTTTGCTACCTTGTGCCTTTCGATATCTTCTTTGTGCTGATTGATTAAGTTTTATAAATTGCTCATTTACTATTCTATCTACTCTTCATGACTTCCCAAGCTGGGGCTTTGTTAGCTTGTCGCAGCTCTTCATCGGAGTACCCATCATAGGGGTCTATGGGTGGTTTTCGCCATTCTTCGCGCTCAACAACGTTAGCAATGGCGGCCCCAGTGTACGATGAAAACCAGGATCGGTGGATTTTCGATTTGGCGAAAACTTTACGGAATTTGCGAGGTAAACCTATGCCGATGTAGCCTAGATGAAAGGCAAATTCAGTAATGGATAGTCCGGCCAATCTGAACACTTGCCGTATTTCCCAAAGCCGTATACGTTGTATTGGTAAATCAAAACCAAAGATCATCTTGTTAGAGGCATTGGATTTCATATTGGCAACCTATACTTTAATGCTTGGTTCAGGTTCACGAACCAACCTATAACCAGCCCGATATAGCTTGAGATAGATGTCCAGTTGCCATTGTGGCTGTTCATTCATATTCCTACCTATGGGAACCCTCTTAGATGCTTAATTCAACGTTGCAGTCGCGCATCTCTTTGACTATGTTTTGAAATTGATTAGGGCTGGCCAACGCTTTGCATTCAACCCCCCTGTCATCGTATGCATACATAACTACAACTGTCCCTTCACTAATTTTTCTGGTATCTCGCCACTGATATAAGCAGGAGCTCTTTATGGCTATAATCCTTATGTTAAGTAATGGTGAGGATTCCCCCCAAGGACTAGCGTAACCTGTCGCAAGTTCAGAAAATTCAACGCCTGTCACTCTATCGCAACTTTCGCGATAAGTTTTCAAGTCATCAATAAAGTTTCTCAGGTATTTATCATCTCCATACTCATAATCACTTCTAAAATTGCTGTCATTCAGTGCTTTCTCGAAATTAAAATTCCTATTTTCATCAAAATAGGATAACCGTTTCAATGTGTCTCGTAGAATACTTGCTTTAATAGGTGCCAAATTTTCTCTATGAGAAAAAGCCATTAATAACCATTTTCGGGCCTCCTCGAAATTCCAGTAATGGCTCAAAGTATAATGTTTGCCAAGTTCATATTGAGCAAGTGCAAAGTTTGATTCAGCCGACTTTTTTAACCAGTTCAACCCCTCTTCAAACTCAAATGGCAAAGGATTTAAAGGATCTGACTTAATCCTATACAGATGATATTCTGCCTCGTTACTTCCATTTTTTGCCGCTGTTGCAAACATCTTTTCAGCAAGATCAAAGTCATGATCTTTTTCATATATTTTGGCCAATTGAATCTCGGCCTCTACATGGCCTGAATATGCTGCTTTAATAAGCCAGTCTTTCCCCATGCGAGTATTAATATCTACTACCCCGCCATTAAAATATTCCATGGCAACATAATACTGCGATTCTGGAGACCACATTTTGGCCGCTTTAACGTGCAATTTAAAAGCCTTATATTTATCCTGCTTATAATCATCACTTCCAGTTGCATACATATTTCCTAATGACGTAAGTGCAGGCGCCCAATCGCGAGATACTGACTTTTCGAGCCATTTCTTTGCCTTGACTGTATCTCTCTTAAACAGCTCGGAATTGTCGTCAGAGTAGTGTTTAAATAATTCAAATTCAGCAAATATGCTTTTATCTGCAGCAGCTTTTTTCAAATATAATTTTGCTTTTTCATGATCGGGCCCACGCGCACCTAATCCATTAAGATAGATTGTATAAAGTGTGAAGCTGGCCTCGCCAAAACCTTTCAAAGAAAGAGATTTTACTAAGTCAAAACCTTTATCATGTTCATTTTCATTGGAAAGATAAAGTTGAGCCAATAGCCATATTGTGAATGGATTTCCATCTAGCGATAACTCTTCTAGTAATTGTTTGCCTTTCTCAACATTTCCTTTTGCAAGCTCAGTCCTAGCTTTGGCGAGTCGCACCTGCGAATTATTTGGATCAATTTTTAATGCGTGGTCGCAAGCCTTAGTGGCAGAATCAAGGTTTATGCTGTAATAGGGAATCCCAGTTACGCCTGCAGGCTTGTCTGGATTGGCCGGGTGTTCCGCCAACTTCAAACAAGCTAAAGTTTCTTCAGAAGCTCGCTGGCATGAGGACATGAGCAATACAGATGCAATGAAAAAAGCATATGGTATTCTGGTTACGAAAGATTGGTTAGCCGAATAATTCAAAAGCAACAGACGAAATGCGGCCTTAAAAATTGACATAATCCCTCCGGATATAGATTTATCTTTATAGTAATTTTCTAGTATTTGAATTTTAATACGGAATATTCATCGGATGCAGTATTTCCTGTGGGCAACCATTTAGTTGATCTCATAAGACTTGGCTCCTTAGTGTATTTCCTGCGCTGCCCTATATCTCCTCGAGTAAATTTGGCGAATTTATATGATCGCTTAACAAGGGATGATTTTTTTCCTGTAAGCATCACCAAATTCTTTCCTAAAACAGATATTCCCAATCTCCGTATTAGTTAGCTTTTGGAACTCTGACTTTACCAAATAGATCTTTAAATATCTTCTCCAACTCTCTTTCTCTTGGTCGAATTTTTCGGTCCAGTGTTTCCTTCCCCTTGATACCACTTACTGCCATAAGATCTTTATACCCGCAGCCAGCCTCATACATGTTTTTAATAAACGTGTCGCGAAAAGAGGATGGTCTGGCACCTTGAATAGAGGTATTCGTAATCAGCTGTTTCAGCTTAGAGTTCATCGATACTGGCTGATAATCACTTGAGCCCTTGCTTCTGGGCGACAATTTAAAGGGATTTTCTCTATCATTCAGGAAAAAGTGGCTTTCAGGATCAGAATGACGATACCAGGATTTATTACTCCGATACAAATTCTTCTCTACTCTACTTTCCATGTACGCCTCAAAAAATGGAAGCACATGATCTTCTGTATGCAGCTCCCTTACCTCACCATTGTACGCGACCGATTTCGGCATATTCCCACCTAGCTAGGCTTGTAATGATTCTTTTATTTCAAGTGGCTTGATTATCTTCTCTCTAACCCACGTATAACCGATTCCTTGCAAAAGGGTTATGCTTAGAATCAACAACGCAAGCGGCATCGAAAAGCTAGCTGTGAATCCTGCCGCGCAAGCGGAAAAAATGGTCATGAGAACTGCGAAGTAAGGAAGTCCTATTCTAAATAGTTTGTTCTTCATATTCCTACCTTAAACCTTATCAGTGTTCTGGCTAGATGCTGTCCAGCGAGCACTGTTTTCTTCGGAGGCCCAGACAGAATTCCAGCCCATCGCCTCTATATCTGGCTCCAATCCCACCCCAGACATTTCATCCATTAACATAATTGGTCTGCCTGACTCTGCCATTGCCTGCTTAGCGGCAGCCACACCAGCATCCCATTTAGCTTTTTGTTCTGGGTCCAGAGTTTCATTCTTCTCAGTCATATTCCACTCTCATCTACTGTTTTCCATCACCTTTATTGACCTGCGACAGTAAGACTCCAAGGATTAAGCCAAACCAAAGGGCAATACTCCAGCCCAGCGTGCGGTGTGTTGGAGTCCACCCAAGATAGTCAAAAATTCTATGGAGAATGAATACGACTATAAAACCTATGACGATACATGTACTCGATTTCCATCCCCCGTAAGCCTCGTCATAGATATATCCAAACCTTGCTGACTCGATCAGCGCAATGAGCATTGAGACCGAAAAAAGGATACTTACAAAAATAGAAGCAACCCCGTCACTCATCGAAAGTTGATAAACAGCAAAAACCATAGAAATTAAAGAGAAAAATACTAAACGGACAAAAGAGGGCCGGGCAAAGGTTACCATTTTAGAGACGCTAGCAATTCTCTCGTCATCCCTTTCGCGTTGTGTTTTCATCATTCCAACCTCTATCCGGCAATGAGTTTTAGTAGGTAGACTCCAAGAAAGTGCCCAAACATCCCAAAGATCAAAGCGGTTATTGAAATTATTAGGAGCTGCTTCTTTCCCTCAGATCCCCGGATACCCGATGCACTGAGTAAGCCACCAGAAGCTCCAGCCATCGTACACGCCAAGAGTGTCTGAGGTTTTACCTCGATGGCGTCTGCCAGAGTAATATTTATGGCCAGCATTCCTAAAATGATCAGACTGATAACAAGCAAGTCTTTCTGATCCGGTTTCCTAAACGGTATTCCAAAAACTGTCATATTCCCACCTATTCCTTTAGTCGCAATTATCACCAACGATAAATATGCAAAGATCGGTACATTCCTTAACAAGACTATTCAAATCTACCTGATCACCAGATAAAGTCCTTAGATTTTCAGTAGTTGCATCTATTGGGTAAAGTGCCTGGGTAAGCAAATCTGAAAGTTCCTTGCTACAAGAGAGCCCGATATTATTGATAGCAGTAAGATATGCCTCTCTGATGTCGGTAGCTTTATCTTTCGCCATTACCTGAAAGTAATCTAACCCACTTTCGCCGGCAAAGTCTTCATTAACAATTTTGATTAGGTCGTCTTTTACTTCCGTCCTGATCGTTAGCGGAAGAATCGCAGCAGATTTTGAACCGCAACCAAATCCATCGCAGTCTTGTGTTGCTAGGAACCAATCAGGGGCTTTACTTGGTACCTTTTTAATAGCAGCTATAACAAGGGAGGGGCATCGTTGATCTAACAGTGAGGGATCATCAAAACCGTGGTAAAACTTCTCGCTTGGTATTTTATCAAGATCAATTCCGAAAAATTCACTTTCGATCATATTCCTACCTAGCCTTTGATTTTAAATCCCTTAATCCGTTAGTGTGTCCATCTGACCAAAACTCTGAATGATACTGGCTTAATTCCTTATGAGGATTCATAGATTCAGAAACACCATTTAATGCGGATTGATAACCGTCCTTGTAAATTCTATTTGTAACCGTTTCAGAACACTCAAAGTGATAATGATCAGTGTCAACAGAAACAGATTCATCATCTGGATAGATTGTATCTTTGCATTCAATACAGTAGTCCTACATATTCCAACCTTAGTTTTCACAAATAATCTTACGCTTATCGATTAATATTGGGGTAACCACCTTTAGTGGTCCACTCAACGACAGGTAAAGACCTCCCATCACAAGACCAATTATCCCGGCAGTGATTACAGGGGTGCTTGATGATTCTGAATTGGAAATCAATGCTACCGCTCCAGCAATCCAAACTACAATAAAACCAAGCTTTGACAGGCTAATCCTTTCGCGTTTCCCATCAATGAGAAACTCTTGCGGCACAGGCTCTGCAATTTTATTGCCACACTGGGTACAGAATTTAGCTGTTCTCTGCTGTATTGGCGCTTCACAAGTTAAGCATTGATAGATTGCCATATTCCTACCTTAAACCTTATCAGTGTTCTGGCTAGATGCTGTCCAGCGAGCACTGTTTTCTTCGGAGGCCCAGACAGAATTCCAGCCCATCGCCTCTATATCTGGCTCCAATCCCACCCCAGACATTTCATCCATTAACATAATTGGTCTGTCTGACTCTGCCATTGCCTGCTTAGCGGCAGCCACACCAGCATCCCATTTAGCTTTTTGTTCTCGGTCCAGAGTTTCATTCTTCTCAGTCATATTCCAACCTCTATCCGGCAATGAGTTTTAGTAAGTAGACCCCAAGAAAGTGACCAAACATCGCAAAGATCAAAGCGGTTATTGAAATTATTAGGAACTGCTTCTTTCCCTCAGTTGCCCGGATACCCGATGCACTGAGAAAGCCACCAGAAGCTCCAGCCATGGTCCATGGCCAAGAGTGTCTGAGGTTTTACCTCGATGGCGTCTGCCAGAGGAATACTTATGGCCAGCATTCCTAAAATGATCAGACTGATAACAAGCAAGTCTTTCTGATCCGGTTTCCTAAACGGTATTCCAAAAACTGTCATATTCCCACCTAGCTAGGTTTGTAATGCTTCTTTTATTTCGAGTGGCTTGATTATCTTCTCTCTAACCCACGTATAACCGATTCCTTGCAAAAGGGTTATGATTAGAATCAACACCGCAAGCGGCATCGAAAAGCTAGCTGTGAATCCTGCCGCGCAAGCAGAAAAAATGGTCATGAGAACCGCGAAGTAAGGAAGTCCTTTTCTAAATAGTTTGTTCTTCATATTCCTATGATCTCCTTAAATGCCCTTTCTTACTTCTGGGAAATACTTTTAGGTTTAACGGACCTGGCAACCTTCCAAATCATAATACAATCTGGACAAGTAACTTTATCAGACCAACCAGAAATTCTTTGAGTGCACCAGGGATCATTATCATCACCATCTAATCCACATAATGATGCGTAGTTGCCGGTTGGGCATTGAATATGGCTATAGGCATCCTCTGCCGTTTCGATCACCTGGAATTTCATATTCCTGCTTAATCCTTGCTAGCTGGCTAACACCATTCGCGTTTAGCTTTCTCAATAAACTTACTTTTCACTACACTGATATGCTTAACTTTTACGCCTCTTTCTATCATGTCCCTCATATATTCGATTTCCTCATTAGACATTTTCTTATATGGCTTAAAGTCCTTTACACGAAGATTACGGTTTGCCTGATAAACAATTTTAAAATGTACGCCTTTTACTGCGCAACCTAAGCTTGAACCGCATTGAAGACATACGCCTTTATCATCTGTCTCATCATAATCAGACTCCCACCAAATCTTTTTGCATTTTCCGGTACATGCTTTAGATGGAAGTTCACGCTCCGATGAGAAAGAGACATGAAAGGGGCTATCAACAATAATCATACTCCTAGATACCTAGATTTGAGCCGGCAATATATTTCCCAACGGCTTTTGGAGAATATCCAATTTTCTTCAGCCGTCTTAGAATTGATTTATCAGAACGATTTATCTCTTTTTGAGCCTCTTCAATTATTCCGCTAATACTGGAACGGGACTCTATCGCTCTGATTAAGCTATCTTGTTCTTCTATGGTCCATTGACCGTTATCGGAATCTGACATTTTGCTTCCTTTCAAATGGTTGTCCATCACCCAAAGTCAACGTGATACTTTGCCAAAAAATCAATCATCTCAGATTCATTGCCGCTATCGTAAAACCGGATCATTTTGGTATTGAACTCAAGCTTTGCTTTTGCAGGCACCAAAATAGGGGAAATACCCTCAGATAGCAGAACGCCATTCATCATCAGCCGGCCAGTGCGCTTATTCCCATCCCAGAAGAACTGATTGCGGGCCATCTGCAAAAATAGGGAGCAAGCCCGTACCTTAGTGTCCTGAATCGTTCCCAGCTTGCCGATCATTTCGTTCCACCTGGCATCCAGGTTCTCAGCCTTTGGTGGGATGTATTCAGTACCAGAGATTCGTACATTGCCAGTTCTAAAACAGCCCCAATCGAGGGCCTCTTCTTTGGCAACCAGGTCTTGAAGACTGCACGCTACCTCTTTTGTCACTGCGAAGCGTTCGGCCTCGATCAGTCCAAATAGCTTCTCCCAGCTGGCCTTCTGGTTTAGCACCAGGTTCTGCTCGCTCAGGGTATGCCCACCAACTGTTATCCCATCTAACAGCGTTTGGACCTCTGGCAATGTGAAAGGTGAATCTTCCAGTGCGGCGGTATCAAACACGAACTGCGTCATATAATGCTTGCACTGAAAAAGTAGTTTCTTATTCATATAAAAACTCATCGCACTTTAACCTTCAGTTGCTTTTGGGCACTCTGACCTTACTAATTGGTCAACTTCAATGTCCACGTATAATCTCCCTATATCTATTTTATACAGATCAATATGCTGAATGGGCGATCTCTCGCATTTCATCGATATGAGACGCTGTGGAGTTTTTAAGGGCCGCAAATGCACGCCTAATTCTCTTTTTGTTGTTACCGTCTAGAACTCCAGTGCTTGCGTAACTAATCCCGTATTTTGGGTGCTCCGTCTTCCATGTTCTAAGTTCACAAAGAAAGATGATGTGACCTGACTTAGTTTTTGCCTCTTCTCTCATCATCCCTGCTCTCCTGGGCATCCAACCCTTGCTTCCTGCTAAGAGTAAATATATTATGTACCGCATTATAGGTCAATATATTATTTACCCATTTTGAAGAAAATTCTTACCCCAGACGAAATAATTGATCAAGTCAAAGCTCGCTTAGGTCTCACTACCGATGTGGAGCTAGCCAACCTTATCGGAGTACAAAAGCAAAATATTAACCAATTCCGTCAGGGGAAAGGTGGGAACCTGCCTTGCCGTCTTTTCACCGCAGTTCTTGATGAAACTCAAGTAGCTTCAACCCTAAACAAGAGTTCTTAAATGCTTCCTTGATACGCTTTTCCCAAGGATCGATATAAATTAAGGTCATGTCTGCTGTCGAGTGACCCAAAATGTCTTGAATCAATTGAAGGTCAAACCCCTTACGATCCATCCAGCTTGCTAGGCTTCGTCGCCCGCTATGGCTAGAACCGCCATGAATTCCGGCTTGCTTTATAAGGTCTCGCGCAAGGTTTTCGAGTGAACCACACACCAGAGTTGTTTTTATATTTCCATCGGCATCTGGGTATTTCTTGAAATTGAAAGATAGCTTGCGCCACTGTTTACCTTTCAGAGATAGAAATACGGGACTATCTGGTGCAAGCCCACCAAAAGCCCCATCTTCACTAAGCATTACACGATCCTCTATGCGCTGCGCCCTAAGATCCTCTAGTGCATCTCTCTGCTGTGGAACCAAAAGGTATACCGTTCGAGGCTTCCCAGTCTTTGTATATGTTCCAGGCAGCCTAAAAGCTTGCTTTAGCTCACCTGTTGGGTGGTATATATCCCCAATTTTAGCTGTGCGACTTCATTGATCCTTAGTCCGCTACCAAATAACATCCAAATGAGCGCTACATTCCGCTTCCCTGTATCGCCCCGCGAAGCTGCCCACAGGATATGAGCCAGCTGCTTAGGTTGCTCCACGATCTCAGCCTGTCCTGAGCCAGTCACAGTGACTGACTTCAACCTATTCACAGGTCTAGTTCTAGCCATAGGTATCCCCTGATTATCACAAATGCACCATATCTCGTGATTGTGATGATGGTCATTAATGTGCCATCTGATTATCTCAAAACTAGCAAAACCGGGCCTTCATGGGAATGTTTGCTGGCAGGCAACTCTGGCGGGAAAATCGGGGCACTGACACGTGTCAGTGTGTAAGTTTTTAGGGGTAAGTTACCTGCCCTGCGGCCACGGTAGGCTGGCCCGCTGGTAGTGCTCCGCCGTCCTCGAGTACTCGATGCTGTCACCTACGTAACCAATCGCTAACACCATGAAATATAAAGAAAATTCCTATTTGGCGCTCACTTGAAATTGCACTCAATAAGAATTACGAAAGAAAAACCGAGAGACTGACACGTGTCAGTGCGAAAGTTTTCTAGGTTATCGGCCCGGGTTCATTGGAGTGACAATGCCAGGCAGTAAGCAAAGCGCGCTTTATAAGTCTGGCAGGCTCACCAGAAGTGAGGCTTATCGGCGTCTGGCAGAGAAACTTGGCTTTGATCACGCAGCTTGCCGCTTTGGTTGCTTTGATGTGGATATGTGTTTGAAAGCGGAGCAGGCAGCACGGGGAATATTCTTGGAGATTTACTGTTCATAAATCCCAACACAGTTGCTAGTCCAATCTTTCGTGAGACTCTGTAATTGAAAATAGTTTTCGAATGCAGAGGAATACACATGTGCAAAGAACCTTCAATAGCAGACTAAGGAAGCACTTGACCCGCGATTTCAAGTAAACACTAGGCTTGTTGCCGAAGCTGATCTCGCAAACAAGCTAAGTAAACATTTCCCGTAATCTGAATAGGGATTGAGAGAAACACAACTATCTCTTTTTTAACTAAAGGAACAGAGTTATGAGCATTGAAGCCACATTGATTGTCCGCGCCATACATCTCGATAAGGTAGCGGCTCTATTCACATCAGGCGAGATTGAGGTTACTAACCGGTTTCTCATTGATTGCGAAGGGACAACCAAACTCCAGATCAGCGGCATGGATCGCAGAGGAGATTTTCGCCTGGAAATGATACTGGAGCATCTACGCCAACAGGACATCTCCTATAGCTACTACTGGAGGGAGCCTATATGTAAAAGTGGCGGGGAATTCCACTTTCGATCCAATGGAACGGATGTTCAGCACTTGTCTTGGATGGATCATGAGAAGGATGTGGTCAACATTGAAGACGTTCGACAGGCCTTGGCACAGGGTGAGACAGCCGTTCTTGAGCTGCTGGAGTCATTGGAAAACCGCTTCACCCCTTGGGACTGGCAAGAGGTGGCAGCGTAAACCAAGTATTTACCCACAGAAACAGGTGAATAACCATTGGAATAATGTCCGCTATGTCCCGAATTATAAGGGCTGGACCGAACTGGCTATTTTATGATCTGATTGGGGAGATTTATACTTTTGTACAGGTTCAATCGTCGTGAGCGCTACTACAACGCACTAGGCTTGTTCATCCTTCTCTTCACTGGTTTAGTCGCTCTGATCGGATACGGCCTGGGACCTTTACTCTCTGGTAAGCACTGGCAACTCGCTTCTCCAGGAGCACATATGGCAGCAACCATTACCCGGCTATTTCTAGTTTGGCTAGGCTTAAAGCAAGCGATATTTCAAGGAGTACAATCAATGGATACGTACATGGAAAAATATTGGCCATATAGACTGCTGCGGTGGTTCCTATTTAAATTCATAGGGTTAATTACGTTTCTATTTTCAGTAGTATTGCTTTCGATCATTGATGAAGAGGAAGACGATATTGAAAGCAGCTTTGATGAACGAACTGTTGACGACATTTGGGAAGCTCATCCTCAACACTATTACGACAACGAACCTCCCAAGCCTTTCTCATAAAACGGGAAGCCCCACGAAGGGGCTTTCCACACTAAACTAACCTTTATTTACCGTTGTTTTTTTTGGGTCTTTTAAAGCGGCCTGAGAAGGCCTGCGAGCCTAGTGGCGTACCTCCGCCAACACCCATTGCACCCATCCCTCTGACCATTCCTGATCCAGCGTAGCCTATAATGGCCAACCAAATTACAGGAAGGAATACTGTTGACATTCCAGTCACTGCGGTCAATATCGCACTGTTTGCCGGGTTGTCAAACCATCTTGCCTCAGATACATAGTACGCAAGTAGGTTGTTGTCCATCCAGTAAGATGCAGCCCATATTGCATTAATGAACTCAAGTGAAAAATAGGTAATCGCCAGTGCGGTAAAGGCAGTAAAACGGAAGTTGCCTAAAACCATAACAATGGGTGATGCCATAATCACTACCATCTGCATTAGTGCGAGTACGATTGGACCTGCAATTTTCATTAGCTGTCTTATTGTACTGGCCTGCAAAAATTCTCTCACGCCCAATGCTGCACCAGTACCACCAACAACAAGATCATAAATTGCTTTCCCCCAAGCTCGATCAGTATCGAGCGTGCCTGACATATCCAGTTCTGTCCTGGACTGAAGATTCGCAGCCTCCGCTTGTAATATCGTCTTGATGAACAGGTCTTGTTTTACGGTATCAGTTAAATTGACTGGAGATACAACTCTATAACCCCAATCCATCCAATCTTCCAGCACATCCCCTGCATCATCTTCTGGAATATCTTCTAGTATGAGCTGACGTAGGCCCAGTGCTTCATTAACAACTCCCGGTCCCTCCTCACCTAGCCAAACTTCCTTACAGTAAGGATGCGCGCCTCTAGTTCTTGCTGCATCAGAATCCCTTATGGCCTGTTGCCGGGAGAACCCATACCTTTCCATATCCTCCATGAATGCCTCCTCGTGCGAGTAGTATTCATCTACCGTATTGAGGAATATCCTGGAACCTACCCAGTCAATGTCATCTTGCTCAGTAACATTCGCTGGCACGGTACCACCAATTGCCTTGTAACGTGACTGAGCCAACAAGTAGCATTGTTCGTAAAAGTCCCCAAGCCTTTCACGCAGCACATCATTTTGAACTGTGATATTACTCATACGCATGAGCAAGAATTCGTAGTTGTTAACGCACTGCATCGACTTAATTGCAGTGTTCGTGATTGCGCTGGAGATGAAAGTTATAAATGACCAGGCCACCGGCTTATGGATTTCCAATCCACCACCCATACTGGAAAATCTGTCATCCAAACTTGTTCCTGTGTTATCACCGTCCCCTTGTGTATTAGGAGGAGGATTGCAGTCATTAACCGCAATATCGTACTTTACTGCCGACAGTGATACACCCCATCCCTTATATGGTATTACGCAAAGTATCAGAACTAAAACAATAGCAACGACACGAAATTCAAGATCCCGGATTACGTCATCGGCATCATTTCCGGCCGTGTAGCTATCCGCGAAGTTACTAATTATCGCTACGATGAAAGGTACCAGGGCTATACCAGAGCCAGTGAGAATGTCCCATATTGCTCCGTACATGCCCCAGGCAAACATGAGTGAATAAACTTCAATGAGGTTATTCGCTACCATGACTGTGCCCCCAATTGCTGGACAATTATCAATTCAAAAAAAAGGAACATCGCAGCCACATGAAAACGCCGCTTATTAATTTTTAAAGCCAATTCTTCACAGCTTCCCTCAGGTAGCTCTTTATTTTTTTTGCAAATATACGCTGCCAATTTCTTGGAAAGATATTGCCATAATAGAACCACTAGAACGTAAAATATCACTCGGAACCATAGCCATTCCTGAATTAAATTCAACTCTCTAATCTGTTGCGGTGAATGTCCGGATAATGCAGATATGATCATTCCTCCTACCAGAAGTGTAATTAATCCACCCCCAGTTATCAGAAACATTTTTGCAAGCTTTTTCATTCACGGCGTCCCCAACTGATTAGTCCCAGTCGCCTTTGCCCGATCATGAATTATTGTTTCCTGAATACGTTTTTCCTCAAGCCCCATGATCTTGACGATGGTTTCTTTAGCAATCGCTTTTCTGGTCTTAATTTCATGATCCAACTGATCCAGTTCAACTTGCAATTGATCAATCGAGTCATTCACTACTAATTTTGCAGGTTCAAATGCAGCAATATTCGGCTCCTTGACGCCGGTTCTTAATAGTTGTGTCAGTAAACGTCCCTGCTCAACAAGCCTTGCATAGGCAATTTCACCAGCCAGCTTTCTAATCATCTCAGCCTGACCCAGAGAATCACGTTTACGAATTGCCATGATAATGGTGTCATTGATGATTACTCCTGGAGCAGCCGAGACTCGATTTAGGTTCTGCCAGGTTAACTGGGTAGCACCTGTAACGAGATCTTCCAAATCGTCCATAAGTACATCCGTCATGTCGCGGTGCATGTAGGTCAATCCTTTACCAGGAGTCCCATGCATTTTTTTACAGCCATCGCAGGTTCTTACTTCTATGTCGCCAAGCACGGCAGTAGCCCATTTTGCTGCCAGCATGGGGCCATTCCAGTATTGCCATAATGGAGATGCCAGATTTTTTGGTGTTCCAGAAAGTGTTGATGTAGCGCAACTATTTCCCCTGTCGAACATAATATTGTATCCAACAAGCACTACATCACTCAGTGCCTTAATCGGTTGCTGTCCAGTTCCGCCCTTAGGAACGCCACAGGCCCATTCGGCACCACCATTGCCGTGGTTGGTGTCATCCAGAGCTTTTTTTGCCCGGATAGCATCGCCACCCGAGGTATTAATCTCCTTAGCCCAGTTATTGGTCTTGATGGAGAGTTTGTACTTCTCAAACGGGAACGATTGTTCTCCCATCAGAACACGAGACATTTCCTCACAGGAAGTCTCTGCCCATTCAAAGTCCATCTTGCCCTGCAAAATACCCTGTTGCAGCAGGTCGTAAAGACCAGGATTAGCACGCTGAATTGCCAGTGCAGGCAAGCTCGCCACTGCACCTGTAGCGGATTGGATGATGTTATCCATCATGTCCCGGAACCCCTCGGTAATGCCATTGAGCTGGTTGCTCACTGAAATACGCGGGTCAAACTCTCCACACTCCATATTCATATCCCAACCGACACCCAATTCCAGCACCGGTACCGTTTGGACTCTTGTTGGTGCATCTGAAAAATAGCCACCACCAATTTGATACTCTGTCGCGCCTTTAAGGCGAGGTGAATGTTCCCGGCTATCGGCAAGAACTACATTTGAAAGTGCTATTGTCGCCGCTATCGCTACAAGCCTTGTTTTTATGTTAATCATCATATTTCCCCTTAGATTGCCTTAATTCGTTTGAGTCAACGCACCCTGACTATCAACCCGAGTGAAAGATCAGAATTGCACCTTCTTGCTCGCAGCACTTAAAGGCACGCCAAAAGTTCCAAACATAACTACCGTCTTGTGAACGACGACGACTTGATTCATTGTCACTGTAAGGAAATGATCTGCACCCGTCCTCTTCGTAGGGGTAAAGCATTTGCCACTGGCCTGTATCCTTATCATCTTGGTCCAATGGACCTGGTGGCCAATAACCTGGCTCATCATCTTCGTCGATTGAAAAATACAGGTGCGGCTCACCAGAGCGAGTTATGAAGTGGGCTGATCGGAACGCGGATAAAACTGCCGCTTTCAATGGGTCTTGGGAGGTCATGAACCCATGTCTGGGATAGATAGCACCATAGTTATTAGTCTTAGTTTCAAATCCATAAATATCCGTTCCGCCATTACCCAGGTCCCACGTTTGGATCAGAGGTAACCAAGACATTGGGTAAAACATCTCTGGTACGTCCCATCGCCATGCAATGGAGTCCAGGTTGGAAATAAAATAGGGGAAGAACATGGTGGTTGTTCCTTCACAAACATATCCACCTACAGATGAAGCCAGTGAGTTGAAGGCAGTGATTGCTGGATTACCGTATGCATCTACCAGCTTAAAATGCAGGTTAGCGTGTTGTTTCTTGGAACCTTCGGTACTGACACCGCCACGAATCCCTACGTTTCCGACGTTATAGTCTTCAATCCAACTAATAATCGTTGTAACCCACGATGAATCCGCATCGCCCTGTGATACCTGGTTAAGGTCTTGTGATTCAGTCCAGGGCTCACCATTCGCTCGGTCATAAGATTGAATAGTCAACTCCGGGACAAAGTTCTTAACCTTAACCGAGAAATCGAATTCACATGCCACAAGGACGCAAGTCATCCATATGCATATACCTCTAACCTCCCAGTCCAAACAAGCAAGCGCGGCAGACATTGTTTCCGTTACAATCTCGGTCGTGGTAATGACGCCCTCATATTCGTCATCCTGCTCACCATGGCAGGCTATGCACTCGATAGTTCCTCGTTCTTCGAGCAACTCCTGAGTATTACCGATCGTCTCATCACGAGCACCGTCAAGATTGTTGGGATCAAAGTTTTCCCATGAATCCGGGTAGGAAAATGCCAGGGAGGACACACAAATTAGTAATGGCACGACCACAGCCAAGAATACTTTTCTCATTGCCTCTTACCTCTCTCTGCGTATACCCGTATCGCCTCTTCCAATGAGTGAATGCCATACAGGATGTACTTATCGTTAATCACAATGGCTGGTATTTTCTTGATGCCATATCGAACTGCTCTTTCTTCAGGCTCCGTGCTGGCGACAATTTCCTGATAAATTGCATTCCATTGTGGTCCGTTCTGTATATCGCTAAAGGCCGACAAATAGGCTTCCTTAACACTACCTCGCTTAGGTACCTCATCAACTTTACTTTTAACTAAGGTTTTCAGCTTTCTTTCCGAGTGTTCCTTAGCATCAAGGTTGTGAGTGATAACGGGAGTTCTTAGAGGTAGCCGGATATCCTGTTGTACTTGAATTGCATCATTCTGGAATATCCGAATGCTATAAATGTCCTCCGCAGACGCTGAGGCACAAGCAAGGGCAACGATAGGAACTAACAATTTCAGGAGGTTCACGAGGTAACCTCCTGTTCTTCATCCGCCAGAAGATCATCCCGGAGTGCTTCAACAACCTTTATGTCTGCCTGTTCAGCGCTCAGTGCAGCTCTTTCGCGCTCCAATCGGGCTAAGGTTTCTTGAGCTAAAACCTTTTCCTTATCCCTCACCCTGCGAGGCTTAGGGTTTTCTGGTTCATCAGCAATGCCACGGTAGCTGTCGATCATTTTCCCAACATACTCAGCCGCTTCAACTTCGGAGATACCGAACTGCCTCATATACTTGGCGCGTTCAGTTTTTTCATCTTTCTCTGTACCAGCAAGACTCAGGAAAAGAGATGGTGGTACATTTCGGAAAAGTGCCTCCATGTTTTCTGAGAGCACAACACCTTCTGTATATTTCTTCGGCTCCTTCTTCGCCGAAAGCATGAGCTGCTTTTGCTCATCACTCAGATTTTTGAATCGCGCAATATCCTCAATTTCGTCCTGTGGCATAACCAAGCAGATCCACCACTCGATCATGTTCAACATCTTTTTGGCCGAACTTGGGAAGTCTGCCATGTTCTGAGTAGCCACCCACCACCATGCACCCAACTTTCGCCACATCTTCACCACCTTTACAACGAAAGGTGCCAAGAGGGGGTTAGTGGTAATGATGTGGCCTTCATCAGTCAGCATGACGATTGGTCGTTCATCGTGTTGATGCTTCTCTGCCAGATTATTTATGCGCATCATGATTGAGGTATATGCAATAGCAAGTTGTGCGTTGTAGCCTTCACGCGCAAACGTAGCTAGATCCACGATGGTCACATCGGTGTCCGGCCAAGCTTCACCATCGGTGTTGAACACTTCGCCTTCAAAACCATCACAGAACATGCGCAACGACTCACCCATCTCAAATGCACGTATTCTTCGGTGCTCTGGATAGTTTTCGTTTTTGTTGATCATGATGAAGCCGTCGGCAACGTCCGATGTCATTGTCCGTCGGCCCTCTGAACTGGCCTTCTTTGCACCATTTAGAATGGCATCACGGATCATGCGTCGGTCAGCACGGGAAAGTTTCTTCGCTTCCTCTTCCTCACCCCCAGTGATCATTAGGGTGGCTATAATCTCCATCTCACCCATGATGTCTCGTTGCTCATCCCCGTCATCATCACTATCGCTGTCTTCCACCATCATCATCTCAGCAATGACATCCATAGCAGCCTTGTCCCGAACTTGCTTGCGCTCAAACTCAGTCAGCTCGTTATAAGATTTGTAGGTGTCGTCGATCTTGATCTTTTCGGGTATGTGCGCTCTCAGGTCATCCTCGGTAATCATGGAAGTATCACTGACAATTCGTGATCCAAGCAGCACCTCTTCATCGCCATCGAGCAGCTTGTCAGCATCAACAAACGGAGGCAGGGTTACACCTGCACCAGGCTTTAGTTGCACCTTATTAACGGTCATGTCTTTTTCGGCAAAATAATCAGCCAACAGACCAAAGGAGTTACCGGCTTCAACGATGTATAAACGTGGCCGCAGCAACGCCATGACTTGAGAAGCCATGTTGGTAATAGATGCTGACTTACCCGCACCTGTAGGCCCAAGAATAAGACCATGCCCGTTTTTCTTCCGGTCCTCTCCGTGGAATGGGTCAAACGAAATCGGCTCACCTCCACGGTTATACATGGTCTGACCTGGATTGCCTGTACCGCGATGTCGGCCAAAGACCGATGAAAGGTTTGCGAGGTGCTGGGACCATATTGGGCGAGTGGCCTTATAGTTACGATCCATCTTCGGTTCGTACACCATTGGCAGGTTGTAGATGTAGGCATCCAAGCCGAGGGACTCGTCTTCCTCGCGTACCGGGGCCAACTGATTGGTTAGCAACATGGTGCTTACCTGATTGGACTTCATACGAAGATCCTTCAGGTTTTCACCACGGATATACACACACATCATTCCACGATAGAGCTTGTGCTTATTGCCCATTAGGTTCTTGGCAATATCACAGTCCTTACGCGCCATCGTTGCGTCGACGGATTCGCCCTTTGACTTACCATCGATGCGATTAATATGATTCTGGACCTCGTCTTGAGGAGTAATAATGATGGTTGTAGCCATGATGGTTCCCGGAGGCATCTTGTCCATCATGCAACTGGCTTTGCCTGTAGACGCACCATCGGGCGTGACCGAACCTACCTCTCCCGAGATCTGACCGATCTTTGGTGTACGACGAAGCTTATGCACACGAATACAGCGATGAGGCAAACCATCGAAAGTCCAGGTCTGATTGTCGGCATCTGATTTCGGGAGATTGAAAAACAAGCTTTCAGCGAGATCGTCACCGTAAGGTAAATCGTCCTCACTGACATAGCTGGCCAATTCACGGAACTTACGCTTATCACCTTTGGTAAGCAGGGGGCGAGGATTAAACCAACCTAACATCCACTCATAGAACATCTTGCCGTTGTTGCGAACCAAGGCAATGCCTGCATCTTTAAATGCGGTTTCGAGCTTTTGGATTACATCATTAAGCTCTTCTTCCGGTGTCATACCAGCATACGATTTCCACTTCGCTGGAAGCCGGCGATAAATAACCATCTTAATACGGCGAATTTTTCCGCCCCAGGGTGCATCGAGAACTTCTTTATCCTCAAAAAGACCGCCCTCTTTGCAGATCCCCCGCAGGTGGGCTTCCATGATGTCCAGCCATTCGTTCGTGTAGTTTGAATCTTTGCAATACGCTTTCGGATAGGCACGGAGCTTCTCGATGTATTCCTCCATGTTGTCATCGTCGTAGGTGTACTGCTGAATAATCCAGGGGCCATTTGACAGCTCTTCAAAGCAGTCCTGAAGGGCATCCTGAATAATATCTCGACGATCCTGAAGCCAATTGTATGACCGCCCCTCGGTGGCGATTGGCACAATGTCAAAAACGGCACCAACTGATTTGCCATCATCGAGGAGAATAGTCTGTGATTCCGTTTGGAACTCATACCAAGGTAATTTCTGCACAAATGAAGATGGTCTGCCGTAGATTCGTGCAGCTTCCGTTGAAGTAAGAGGCTTTTTCTTTCCCTCTGTCTGCTCTTCATGTTTGGCTTCAGGTTGAGGGGCATTACCCGCCGACTTATGATCATCTTTTGGAGGAACGAACACCTCCAACAACTTCTGTGCAAAGCTCATGATCACTGCCCCCCGAAACTGTTTTCCATGTCGCTAACTTCGCCTGGCAATGCGTAATGCTCTTGCTCCCACATTTTAAATTCAGTGAGATATCCAGGAATCGGTACCTGTGTGTCAGCCGCGAGATGAGGTGCAACAAATACGTACATGGTTGGGTTGGGCAATGTCTTGAATCGTGCTTGGAGCTGAGTTTTCTCTGTCCGCACGTAGTAACTTAAGTCATCGTCACCTTCGATCTTCGGGCGACGAAGCAGTGATCGCGTGTCATACAACTGACCACCACCAATGCCCTGCATGTGTCTATCGTAAACATCCTTCATGTCGTGCTCAGGTACCGGAAGGATTGAATCCTTGGTAGCACAGGCACTCAGCAAACTAATCAAGGTGACGGTCAGAACGACGGTTAATGTCCGCATAGTGATTTACCTTCCTTCCTTCAGGGTCGTAGTCAATTTTCAATTCCTCTTTAATGTGGATAGCCAGTTCGGTACCAGGTGGCACATAGATGGCATCAAAGGAATTTTCTTGGCGAGCGTCCAACCAATCAGTCACCTCATTAAGGCCTCCTGTAATGGCTGAGTTCTTAGCAACAATCTTTGGATCACCGGTTAGGCCACTGGTGAGGCCACCGCTATTGTTTGTCTGCGTAGTAAACTGGCTTGCCGCCTCCGCATTGGCATAGGACGCAGCGGCTGTCAGGCCCACACGCGAAGTCAGATATGACGCTGCGTTGGTTATGCGGTCACCGGTAATACAGGGAACACCGTTCTTATCAGAGAACCATGCAATCGGATCACTGGTTTTAGTGCCTGGCTCAGGGAAGGTAACAATGGTTCCATCCTGGAAAGTGAATGTCATCGAGGTGATCTCACCGCTCACACAGGAAAGGGTCCAATCACCCTTCGCAATTCCTGACATCTTGATGCCGGTAACACCTGGAATATGTATGTCATTCGAAGATAGGTTTTCCTCACCTACCATCACCTTAAACGGGTAAGGATCAATCACCTGGCCATTAATGGGAATACGTCCAAGCATGGCCGTCATCGAAACAGAGCCAATCAAAGTTCCGTTTACAGGAATGGTATAAGCTTTGATGGACCGTTCATCCTTCGTCTTTTTCTTGTACTTGGTATGTCCTTTCACCAATTCTGGAAACACCTCATCCGCCGCTGCGCCGAAATCAGGAAGACTGATCTTAGTTGGATTGTGTGGATCGACATTGGCATCAATCGGGTTAGTCCATACGATTTCATCAAAATTGACTTCCATGCCGTTATCGTCGTAGCCAAGACCACTAGGTATACCCGCATTGCCGATGTCATATCCATTGGCTGTCTTCTTGCCTCCCTTCTCTGCACTTCCGCCCTGTTGCAACTCTTCGAGTTTCTTTTCAAGTTTGGAAATCAAGCCATGAGTTAGATCCTGGGTGTGTTCCAGTTCACGCTGTTGCTGCTCTGCTTGTTTTTCGGCATTAGAGAATCGGCTGTTCACGCGATTGTTTAGGCTCTCCTCCATTTTCAGAAGCTTTTCCACTTCCTGTTTCAATTTCTTATTTTCCTCCTGAAGTTTCTCCGAATCCTCACGTACAGCGCGAGTCTCTTTGGTGAGCGTTCGCATAGTCTCAACAGGACTATCAACATCAACGCCATACTCGTCTTCCAAGAATTCTTCACCCAGAGGATCAATAGACAATCCGTTATCTTCCTGAACGGGTCCGCTTTCAATTGCGGATAGTCCGGTTAACTCCATTGTGGCGGCAGGCGTTTGGTTTGCCACCTGCTTTTCCT
>NZ_CP045369.1:4455000-4683451 GCF_009363535.1 Microbulbifer sp. THAF38 | reverse complement strand
AAGAAAGCATCGATCTGTTGAAAAAATTAAGTAAAAAGGTCCATGCAATCAGGTATTTGCGCAACAATTAGACAGGTGAAGCGCGCATATCGACACACTTATCCACAGGATGCTGTGTATATCTTGGGGCCAATCGGTGGGCATCGCCAAATATTTCAGGCAGCTCAAGGGCTTGTTAAATTGACGTGATGGGAAGCCGTGCTTTAGGTGATAAACAAACCGAATTTCCCCGGCCTGTGCGTTGCTTTCACTGCTGCCTTTCTATACAATCCGCGGCCTTCGCAGCGCGTAGCTCCGTCTGCCCCGGCTCTGTGCCGGACCGGAGCCCAGGCCGCGGCCGGGGATGGTCCCGAGAAATCTTGAACACAAAGTCTCAGGTAGCAAGACTATGAAACGCACATTTCAACCCAGCAACTTGAAGCGCAAACGCACACACGGTTTCCGCGCTCGTATGGCAACTAAAAACGGCCGTAAAATCCTGGCCCGCCGTCGCGCTAAAGGCCGCAAAGTACTGTCTGCATAATTTCTCTTCTTTTAGAGACCTCTTTTATGCAGCAGGCGCGTAGCAGCTTCGGATTTGCCAAGACGCTGCGCCTGCTTAATGCGGCGCAGTATCGCAAGGTTTTCAATGAAAACTTTGTGCGCGCCGCGCATCCCCATCTTCTGATTCTCGCCTGCCCTAGTGACTTGGAACACCCGCGCCTCGGCCTGGTAATCGCCAAGAAACACGTGCGCAATGCCTCCGATCGCAATCGAATCAAGCGAATCACCCGCGAAACTTTCCGCCTGCAGCAACACCAGTTGCCGCCGCTGGATGCTGTGGTATTGGCGCGACCTGGGGTTGCAGATCTGGATAAGGCCGCACTGGCAAAGACACTCAACAAGCTCTGGCGCAAGCTGGCCAAGCGCGCGCAACAGCCACAATCGAAGTCATGAAGTGGCTGCTGATCAAGCTGATACACGTATATCGCTATCTGGCCAGCCCTTGGGTAGGCAACCAATGCCGCTTTTACCCAACCTGCTCCCGCTACTCCGAAGAGGCTATTGAGACTCACGGGGCCCTAAAAGGGGGTTATTTAACCGCGCGCCGCCTTATAAAATGCCACCCCTGGCACCCAGGTGGGTTGGACCCGGTTCCCCCCACCAAACACAAGAACACGCTCTAGGTATTAAGATGGATTGGCAACGCTATACGCTGCTTGGTGGAATTCTCGCGGTTCTCCTGGCACTTATCTTCCAGTGGAATGCATTTCAAGAGCAGCACACTCCTGAACTCGACCGCGAAACCATAGTACACAACGATGTACAAAGCGGCAGCCAGATCCCGGCGCAGACCAGCGACAACGGCAATGGCGATGTGCCCCAACTGGAGTCCCAGGCGCCGGCAGAGACAGGCACCGATGGCGGCGAGCGCACACTCATCCATGTCACCACCGATGTGTTTGATCTTCTGATCGATCCTCGTGGCGGAGATATCGTTAAAGTGGCCCTGCGGCAATTCCAGGAAAAATTGGATACGCCGGACCAGCCTCTGATCCTGTTAAACCAGACCCGCTACCACACCTATATCGCCCAGAGTGGCTTGATCGGTAACAATGGCACCGATAGCGCCGCCGGCCGTCCCCTGTTTAAAGTTGAAAAGGCCAACTACGCCATGGTCGAAGGCCAGGATCAGCTGGTTGTGGACCTGACCCTGCAGCAAGAAGGCGCAAATATCACCAAGCGTTACACCTTTAAGCGTGGCGACTACCTTGTCCAGGTGGCCTACTTGGTGGATAACACCAGCGCCAAGCCCTGGTCCGCCGCTATGTTCGGCCAGATCAAGCGCGATGCCAGTGAGCCGGTGACGGATACCGGTTTTGGTATGTCACCCTTCCTCGGCGCTGCCCTGCACACCAACGAAGAAAATTACTTCAAGCAGGATTTTGAGGAAATCGCCGAGAAGCCCACCAAAGAAACCATTGAAGGCGGCTGGGTAGCCATGGTGCAGCACTATTTCCTCAGTGCCTGGATTCCCCCTCAGGACGAGCGCAATACTTTTGAGCTGCGCGAGCTATCCAACGGACTATTCCGTATGGGCTTCACCGCCCAGCCGGTACAAATTCCCGCCGCGACCCAGGGTGAGCTGAGTGCTTCATTCTATGCCGGCCCCAAGGATGTCTACCGTCTGGAGGAGATCTCTCCCTACCTGGACCTGACCGTGGACTACGGCTGGCTCTGGTGGATCGCCAAGCCGCTGTTCCGTGTACTGCACTTTATCCAGGAACATATCGTCAGCAACTGGGGCTGGGCGATTATCCTGCTCACCGTATTTATCAAGACACTGCTGCTGCCGCTGTCCGCCGCAGGCACCAAGTCTATGGCGCGCATGCGCAAGTTCGCGCCGCAGATGAAAAAGCTACAGGAGCAGTACAAGGGCAATCGTCAGAAGTTGGCGGAAGAGACCATGAAGCTCTACCGCCGCGAGAAGATCAATCCCATGGGGGGCTGCCTGCCGATCCTGCTGCAGATGCCGGTGTTTATTGCCCTCTATTGGATGCTCACCGAAACCGTAGAGCTGCGCCATGCGCCCTGGATCTTCTGGATTCACGACCTGTCGGCGAAGGACCCCTATTTCATTCTGCCGGTACTGATGGGCCTGTCCATGTGGTTTATGCAGAAGCTAAACCCGGCCCCCACCGACCCGACCCAGGCCCGTATCATGCAGCTGATGCCGGTGATGATGACGGTGTTCTTCCTTTGGTTCCCGGCTGGCCTGGTCCTGTACTGGATCGCCAACAACCTGATCACCATCGGTCAAACCTGGTATATCAACAAGCAGGTGGATGCCGGAAAATACTGATCAAGTATCCACGGATCACAAACAACAAGGGCCGCAACTGCGGCCCTTTTCCGTTATGTCGAGTACACTCAGCCGATGACACAACAAAGCCTTAATCGTGACACCATCGCCGCCGTCGCCACCGCACCGGGGCGCGGTGGTATCGGTGTAATCCGCCTCTCAGGCCCCAAAGCCCTGCCCATTGCCGAGCAAATATGCGGGGAAAAACCTCTTAAAGCGCGCTATGCCCATTACCGGGATTTTTGCCACAATGAGCGGCTGATCGACCAGGGGCTCGCCCTATTTTTTCCAGGCCCCAACTCCTTTACCGGAGAGGATGTCGTGGAACTGCAAGGTCACGGTGGCCCGGTCATTCTCGATCAACTGCTAAAGGCAACGATCGAACTGGGGGCCCGCCAGGCACGCCCCGGTGAGTTTTCCGAGCGCGCCTTCCTCAACGATAAAATGGATCTCACCCAAGCCGAAGCGATCGCCGATCTGATCGATGCCGGTAGTGCCCAAGCGGCACGCAACGCCATGCGTTCACTACAAGGGGCTTTTTCCGACAAGATCGAAGACCTTGTGGAAAGTCTCACCCACCTGCGTATCTATGTGGAAGCCGCCATCGATTTTCCCGAAGAGGAGATCGACTTTCTCGCCGATGGCAAGGTGGCTGCGGATATCCAGGCCCTACTGGCGCAAATGACTGGTGTGGAAGCCCAGGCGCGCCAGGGCGCCATTATGCGCGAGGGTATGCGAGTGGCCATTGCCGGGCGCCCCAACGCCGGCAAGTCGAGTCTGCTCAATGCCCTCGCGGGGCGCGATACCGCCATCGTCACCGATATCGCCGGCACCACCCGCGATATCTTGCGGGAAGATATCCACATTGACGGCATGCCCCTGCAGTTCGCCGATACCGCCGGTCTGCGGGATGCGCCGGACAAGGTAGAGCAGATCGGAATCGAGCGGGCCTGGGAGGAGATTCACCAGGCGGATCGCGTGCTCCTGGTAATGGATGCAGAGCAACTCCACTCACTGGACCCGGCAGAGGCCTGGCCGGAGTTTACCCACCAGCTTCAGGACTTAGACAAGCTCACACTGGTACTGAATAAAATTGATCTCAGCGATTACAGTGCCGGACTCCAAGCCCACACTGAAGGCGTGCCGGTAATCGCCATCAGCGCCAAGACCGGTGCGGGCCTCGAAGCGCTGAAGGAGCATTTAAAACAGTCTATCGGCTTCAGTGGCGCTGCCGAAGGCAACTTTAGCGCGCGGAGAAGGCATTTGGAGGCACTTGAGCGGGCCCGCGCTTTTATCGAGCAAGGCTCCCAGCAGCTTCACAGTCACGGTGCCGGTGAGTTACTTGCGGAAGACTTGCGTCAGGCCCAGCAGGCACTGGGGGAAATCACCGGCACAGTGAGCGCGGACGAGCTGCTCGGAAAGATTTTCGGTAGCTTCTGTATCGGTAAGTAGCTTCTGTTTCGGTAAATAGACGCATAGATTCAAAGGTATTCAACCCGCAACTTATCCAATTTGGGACGCTAGAAAATAGCGTCCTCTTCTCTTCCCTATCCTACCTCCCTACTCTTCCTTCTTCTTATTTTCCTTATTCTCATTCAGGCACAAGTTCCACACCTCTTGCTCACAGGAAGAGCCCAGATCTATCCTAGGTTGCCAAAAAAGTTCTATTTAATCCCCAGCTTTCCCGCATATTTTCCACGAAATAGGTAAGAAATAAGCTTTAAGCCACTGTTTAAAAGGCTATTGAGGGAAAGAAGTTATACATGTCCACGGGGATTTCCCGTGGATAAGCTTATTGGCAGTTATCTCACCATTAACCCACACCGATCCAATGGGTATATGCACAGATTTATACATTATGCTCAACTACTCACAGGTCCCCCCCAGAAATTCCGGGTAAAGCACAACAAGCACTAGTCGAAAAAAACTGACTGTGGGCAAAAGAGGGGATAAGCACCTGCAAAATAGAACAACGGTATGATGATAACTTCCTAAGAACGGTAGATGAGGCAAAGTTGTCCCAAGTTTTCACAGCCTCATACCGCGGTTACCCCTGTGTCCACCAAGGGTTTGTCGGCAGGGTTTTCATATCCATAACCTGTTGTTTTTAAAGGTTTTTTTAGGCTTATACCGGATTGGTCGCAGCCTAATAAAAACAACAAATATAAAAAAATACTCTTTAAGATATACATATATTCATTAATAAGAGTATTTAAGAAAGCTAGACAGCGTTTTGAGATTCATCCCTCTAAGAGGGTCAAGCGATTAGAAGTTGATGCTCTGGAAAGAGAGAGAAAGACAGAGGCACAGGTTTCCTGAACGGCTTGAATAAAGCCAATTGCTGAGGAGTCTTACTGACTATAAAATGTGCGCCCCAAGTTGTAACCAGTAGCAGCCACTATGGATTTTCCCAAAACCTATGATGTGATCGTGATCGGCGGAGGCCACGCGGGTACCGAAGCCTCCCTGGCAGCCGCACGAATGGGAGCCTCTACCCTGCTGCTGACTCACAACATCGAAACTCTCGGGCAGATGTCCTGCAATCCAGCCATTGGTGGCATAGGCAAGAGCCACCTGGTGAAGGAAGTGGATGCCCTCGGTGGCGCTATGGCAACTGCAACTGACCTGGGTGGTATCCAGTTCCGGGTACTGAATGCTCGCAAGGGGCCAGCTGTACGGGCAACCCGCGCTCAGGCCGACAGGGCCCTGTACCGCGCTGCCATCCGCTCAATCCTGGAAGCTCAGGAAAACCTGGAGATCTTCCAACAGGCGGCGGATGATTTGATTGTCGAAGGCGAACGCGTGGTCGGGGTTGTCACCAATGCTGGCGTGCGCTTCCGCGCCAGGACAGTGGTACTGACCGCAGGGACCTTCCTCGGCGGCCGAATCCATATTGGATTGGATAACCATGCCGGTGGCCGCGCTGGAGATCCACCCTCGATTGCCCTGGCGGACCGCCTGCGCGAATTGCCCTTCCGTGTCGATCGCCTGAAAACCGGCACGCCTCCCCGCATTGATGCCCGCTCTGTAGATTTCAGTGGATTGGAGGAGCAATGGGGGGATGCTCCCACTCCGGTGATGTCTTACCTGGGCAGCCGCGACCAACACCCGCGCCAGATCTGTTGCTGGATTACCCACACCAATGCCCGCACCCATGAAATTATCCAGGGTGGACTCGATCGCTCGCCTATGTACTCCGGTGTGATTGAGGGGATTGGCCCGCGCTATTGCCCCTCCATCGAGGACAAGGTGCACCGTTTTGCGGACAAAGACAGCCACCAGGTGTTTATCGAGCCCGAGGGGCTGACTACCAACGAGCTGTACCCCAATGGTATTTCCACCAGTCTGCCCTTCGATGTGCAAATTGAGCTGGTGCACTCCATCAAGGGCTTTGAAAAGGCGCATATCACCCGCCCGGGCTATGCCATTGAGTACGATTTCTTCGATCCGCGGGATCTACTGCCCTCCCTGCAGACCAAATTTATCCAGGGGCTCTACTTTGCCGGCCAGATCAATGGCACCACCGGCTACGAAGAAGCGGCCGCCCAGGGACTCCTGGCTGGCGCCAACGCTACCCTACAGGCCCAAGAGCGCGAAGCCTGGTCCCCGCGTCGGGATGAAGCCTACCTGGGCGTGCTTGTGGATGATTTGATCACCAGCGGCACTAAAGAGCCCTACCGCATGTTTACCAGCCGCGCGGAATACCGCTTGCTGCTCCGTGAGGACAATGCTGACCTGCGCCTGACCGAAAAAGGTCGCGAATTGGGTTTAGTCGACGATACCCGCTGGGCAGCGTTCAGTGAAAAGCGCGAGGCGATCGCTCGGGAGACCCAGCGTCTGCAGGAGACCTGGGTGCATCCCAAGACGCCCCAGGCTGCCTCTGTGGAAACCAAGCTGCCGCAGCCATTGGCGCGGGAATACAGCCTGATGGACCTACTGCGCCGTCCGGAGCTGGGCTATGGGGATGTGGCGGGCCTTAAAGGGGAAGCGATAACCGACGAACAGGTTGCCGAGCAGGTGGAGATCTCGGCCAAGTACGCCGGTTATATCGATCGCCAGCGCGAGGAAATCGAGCGCTTGCAAGCCTATGAAGACACCCCGATCCCGGCGGACTTCGACTACAGCGATATCTCCGGCCTCTCCAACGAGGTCAAACAGAAGCTGGGTGAGACCCGCCCGGATACATTGGCGCGGGCCTCGCGGATTCCGGGCGTGACCCCGGCATCCATCTCACTGCTGTTGATCCAACTGAAAAAGCGCGGGCTGCTTAAGCGCAAAAAAGCGGTATAAATCGGTTTTCCACAGGGTATCCCGCGAGACCCTGCGGGGGGATTTGAATTTCGCGGGAATACTGGGGGATAGACCCATTTCTCACTCAATGGAACAGTTTCGCCCGCGCCTGCACAAGGCAGCGGCTCAGATGTCGGTTGTACTGAGCGACCGGCAGCAGGATCAGCTACTGGAATACCTAGCGCTGTTTGCCCGCTGGAACAGTGCCTACAACCTGTCTGCCATACGCGACCCGGAGCAGATGCTGGAGCGCCATATTATCGACAGCCTCAGTGTGGTAAACCTCTGTGGCGAGGGCCCCTTAATCGATGTGGGCAGCGGAGGTGGACTGCCGGGCATCCCCCTGGCCATTGTCCATCCCGAGCGCTCTATCACCCTACTCGACAGTAACGGCAAAAAGACCCGCTTCCTGTTCCAGGTGGCCAGCACCCTGCCCCTGCCCAATGTCACCGTGGTCAATGAGCGGGTGGAGGCTTTTGTGCCGGAGCAACCTTTTGCTGGTGTAGTCTCTCGCGCCTTTGCTTCCATTGAGGATATGGTTAATGGCAGCGAGCATATGCTAGCTCCCGCTGGTCGCTTTTACGCCATGAAAGGCAAGTTGCCGGAGGATGAGTTGAGCGCTCTGCCAAAAGGCATTAAGGTCGAGCAGGTGCACCGTTTGTCGGTGCCCAGTTGCGACGGCGAGCGCCATCTGATCCAGCTCTGCCGCACAGAATAATTGAATAATTTGGTGGGTTTATCACCCGCCATATAGCTTTCCCGTTCCTGGGAGCTCATTAGCCGTGGCCAGAAGCCGAACCGGCGTCGGGGCAATCGCACCCGCAAACAACAAAGGACAAGAATCTTGAGCAAGATATTTGCTGTGGCCAACCAGAAAGGCGGGGTTGGTAAGACCACTACCTGCGTCAACCTGGCCGCATCTTTGGTTGCCAACAAGCGGCGCGTATTGCTGATCGACCTGGATCCCCAGGGCAATGCCACCATGGGCAGTGGTGTGGATAAAAGTGACCTGCAGGTGTCCGGCTACGATGTGCTGGCCGCTGAATTGCCTGTGGAGCAGGTCATTGTCTCCACAGAAAGTGGGTTTGATTTAATCCCCGGCAACGGCGATTTGTCTGCGGCAGAGGTGGAGTTACTCAATCTGGAGGGGCGCGAGTCCCGTTTGCGCAATGCTCTTGCCACAGTCGTCAGTCGCTACGATTACGTGGTTATCGACTGCCCGCCGTCTTTGAATATGCTCACAGTGAACGCCCTCTGTGCGGCTCACGGCGTGTTAATTCCTATGCAGTGCGAATACTACGCGCTGGAAGGCCTTTCGGCGCTGGTCGATACCATCACTCAGATTCAACAGGCTGCCAATCCAGACCTGAAAATCGAGGGTATCCTGCGCACCATGTACGACCCGCGCAACAGCCTCACCAGTGAGGTGTCGGCGCAGTTGCAGGAGTTCTTTGGCGATCGTCTGTACCGCACCTGTATTCCGCGTAATGTGCGCCTGGCGGAAGCGCCCAGTTTTGGTAAACCGGCGTTGGATTACGATCGCCACTCTAAGGGGGCTATCGCTTACCTGGCGTTGGCTTGCGAAATCAATCGCCGCCATCCCGCCAGCCAATCTTCCAACAAGAAAACCCGCCCTGTGGCGGAAGCGGTATAAGGGGTAATTACTATGGCCGCGAAGCGCAAAGGACTGGGACGGGGTTTATCCCACCTGATCAGCAATAACGCCAGCAGCGCGATTGCCGAGGTAACCAGTGACACGGAAACTGAAGCTGCTGTAGCCGATGGAGTGTTGAAAGAGCTACCGATCGAGTTTTTGCAGCGCGGTCGCTATCAGCCGCGCCGGGATTTTCCACAGGAATCCCTGCAGGAGCTGGCGGACTCCATTCGTGCCCAGGGCATTATGCAGCCGATTGTCGTACGCGGCATTGGTGAGCAGAGTTACGAGATTATCGCCGGTGAACGGCGCTGGCGCGCTGCCCAGTTGGCCGGGTTGGAAAAGGTGCCGGCAATAGTGCGCAGTGTCTCCGATGAAGCCGCTATCGCCATGGCGCTGATCGAGAATATTCAGCGCGAAGACCTGAACCCGGTGGAGGAAGCCGTAGCCCTCAAGCGCCTACAGGATGAATTCAAGCTGACCCAGCAGGAAGTGGCCGATGCAGTGGGTAAATCCCGTACCGCTGTGACCAACCTACTGCGTTTGTTGAGCCTCAGTGAAGAAGTGCGTACTTTTCTCGAGCGCGGCGACCTGGAGCTGGGACACGCCAAGGCGCTGCTCGGTCTCTCCGGTGCCACCCAGCGTTCTGCCGCACGTCAGGTTGTCGAGCGCAGCCTCACTGTGCGACAAACAGAAGCGCTGGTGCGTCGCCTGCAACAGCCGGCCACCCCGGCAGCGGAAAAACCCAAGCCCGATCCCAATATCCGCCGTCTTACCGAGCGCCTGGCGGAAAAGGTCGGTGTGCCCGTATCTATCGATCACAACGAAAAGGGCAATGGTCGCCTGGTGCTGAAATTCACCAACCTGGAAGAGCTGGATGGAATCCTCGCCCACCTGGGTTACGCCGAGGATTGAGGCCTTGGCGAAATGCGCGCCCTAGTGGCGCGCGCAATAACTGTTGGCAAATACTCACTGCGCCGAGCCATTCCACCCAAAACCTCCCGAAAATCAAATAAGTTGACGACATTTGCCGGTTGAATCGGCGATGCTGTTGCAGCATAATTCGCACGCCCAAATTTTGGGCGGACAGCGCAAAAAAAGTCGGCTTATCCCGTCTATGACTAAACCCCCGGTATTACGAATTGCCGCGGTACAGCTTCTGCTGGTATCGCTGGCCAGTGCGGTACTGCACTTGAGTGGCAAACCGGTGACGGCGCTCTCTGTATTTATTGGTGGTGCCCTGTGCGCACTGCCCGGAGCATATTTTGGCAGGCGCGCCTTTCGCGATAGCGGTGCGCGCGCGGCCCATCGCGTGGTAGGCAATTTCTACCGCGCGGAAACCGGCAAATTTATATTGACCATGGCGGGTTTTGCGGCAGTTTTTGCCACCGTCAAGCCGCTGAATGCGGCAGCGCTTTTTATCAGCTACGTCCTCTGTGTAATCGTGCAGTGGATTATGGTGGCGCGCATGGTCCGCTAGCCGGCGGATAAGAAAAAAGAATTCTTACTTTTACGATTGTTGAGGAACTATGGCGGGCGAAGCTCTAACTGCGACGGGGTATATCCAACACCACCTGCAAAATATGACTTACGGCAAGTTGCCGGCCGGTTACACCCGCGCCGATGGCTCTGTGCTTAGTGAGTCCACCTGGACTATGGCGCATTCCTCTCAGGAAGCCGCAGATATGGGCTTTTGGGCCCTACATGTGGATACCCTGGGTTGGTCTATCGGCCTCGGTCTGATTTTCTGTTTCCTGTTTGCCCGCGCCGCCAAGAAGGCCAGCGTGGACAAGCCCACCGGTTTCCAGAGTTTTGTGGAGCTGGTCACCGAGTTTATCGACAAACTGGTTAAGGAAACCTTCCCCCACCGCAACACCATGGTTGCCCCGATGGCGCTGACCATTTTTGTGTGGGTCTTCCTGATGAACCTGATGGACCTGGTACCGGTCGACTGGCTGCCCATGGCCGCCGCCAAGATTTCCGGCAACGATCACCTCTTCTTTAAAGTGGTTCCGACCACCGACCCCAATGCCACCCTGGGTATGGCGCTGGCGGTATTCGCGCTGATGATTTTCTTCAGTATTCGCGAGAAAGGTGCGCTGGGCTTCCTGAAAGAGCTGACTCTGCACCCTTTCCATACCGGCAAGCTGTTCTTTGACATCCTGCTGATCCCGGTCAACTTCCTGCTGGAAGCCGTGTCCCTGATTGCCAAGCCGATCTCCCTGGGCCTGCGTCTGTTCGGAAACCTCTATGCCGGTGAAATGATCTTTATCCTGATCGCGATTGTCTTTGGCGTTGGTGTTCTCGGCTTTATCGGTGCGGGCCTCCTGCATATGGGCTGGGCGATTTTCCACGTGCTGGTCATCGTGCTGCAGGCGTTCGTGTTTATGGTATTGAGCACCGTGTACATGGCGATGGCGCACCATCGCGACGATGAGCACGAGCACGATCAATAAGTTTTTTTAACCCTTTTTTCGACCTTTACAACAACTCTTTAACTTTGATTTGGAGAACACAATGGAAGCATTAGGTCTGGTTTACATCGCAAGTGCACTGCTGATCGGTCTGGGCGCCCTGGGCACCGCAATCGGTTTCGGTACCCTGGGTGGCAAACTGCTGGAAGGTTCCGCTCGTCAGCCTGAACAGGCTCCGGCTCTGCAGGGCAAAATGTTCCTGATGGCTGGTCTGCTTGACGCGGTTCCGATGATCGGTGTTGGTATCGCTATGTACCTGATCTTCGCCGTCGCTCCTGGTCTGGTTTAATTACGCCGTTCCAATTGCCCTTAACCCTATTTAAAGAGCAAGAGGTGTCGGTGTGAATATCAACCTGACTCTAATCGGCCAGTCGATCACATTCCTGTTTTTCGTCTGGTTTTGCTGGAAGTTTGTTTGGCCGCCACTTTTGGGCGTGATGAAAGAGCGTGAGAAAAAGATCGCAGATGGTCTTGCTGACGCCGAACACGCGCAGAAAGACCTGGAACTGGCCAAGCGTAAAGCTGCCGAGCAGCTGAAAGAAGCCAAAGATCAGGCGAGCGAGATTATCGATGGCGCCAACAAACGCGCCAATCAGATCATCGATGAAGCAAAGCAGTCTGCGCATGCTGAGGGCGACCGCCTGAAAGCTGCGGCCAAAGCTGAGATCGACCAAGAAGTGAATCGCGCTAAAGAGCAACTGCGCAGCCGTGTGGCAGACCTGTCTGTCCTGGGTGCGGAGAAGATTCTCGCGGTCAATATCGACGCTAAGGCGCACGACGACCTGATCGACAAACTGGCAGCCGAGCTGTAAGCGAGGAACCCCATGGCGGAACTCAGCACACTGGCCCGGCCCTACGCTAAAGCCGCATTTGCCTATGCGCAGCAAGCCTCCAACCTCGGTGGTTGGAGCGCTGCGCTGGAAACCGCGGCGGCGGTCAGCCAGAACGAAAAAGTGCGTGAGCTGCTGGATAACCCACAGCTCACCAGTGAAGAGCGCGCAGATAAATTCCTGTCGATCTGTTCAGACGAGCTCGGCGAGCACGGAAAGAACTTCATCCGGTTGCTGGCGGAAAACCACCGCCTGCAGCTGCTGCCGGAAATTTCCGAGCTGTTCGAAGAGCTGAAAGCGCAGGCGGAAGCCACCCTCGAGGTGGAAGTTGTTTCCGCGCAAGCCCTGAGCGATGCACAGGCGCAAGCGCTGAGCCAGAAGCTCAGCGCGAAGTTTGAACGCGAAATACATCTGCACAGCTCGGTGGACGAGAGCCTGCTGGGCGGCGCGATCATCCGTGCCGGTGATACAGTCATCGACGGTTCCGTACGCGGACGTCTGGCCAAGCTCGCCGAGGCGATGAACTCCTAAATTACTCTCCCCGTCGGCGTCAGCCGGCGGGGGACTTGAGGAACAGAGCATGCAGCAACTGAATCCCTCTGAGATCAGTGAAATCATCAAGAGCCGCATCGAAAATCTCGATGTGAGCACTGAAGCCCAAAATGAGGGCACCATTGTTTCCGTATCCGACGGCATCATCCGCATCCACGGCCTGGCCGACGTGATGTACGGTGAGATGATCGAGTTCGAAGGCGGCGTTTACGGTATGGCGCTGAACCTGGAGCGCGACTCCGTTGGTGCTGTAATCCTGGGCGACTACAAATCTCTGGCCGAAGGTCAGAAGTGTCGTTGTACCGGCCGTATCCTGGAAACCCCGGTTGGTCCGGAACTGCTCGGCCGCGTTGTAGACGCGCTGGGTAACCCGATCGACGGCAAGGGCCCGCTGAACAACAAGCTGACCGACGCGGTAGAAAAGGTAGCGCCCGGCGTTATCGCCCGTCAGTCCGTTGACCAGCCTGTACAAACCGGTTTGAAAGCGGTTGATACCATGATCCCGATCGGCCGTGGCCAGCGTGAGCTGATCATCGGTGACCGCCAGATCGGTAAGACTGCTGTGGCGATCGACGCCATCATCAACCAGAAAGGCACCGGCGTTAAGTGTATCTACGTTGCCGTGGGCCAGAAGCAGTCCTCTATTGCCAACGTAGTGCGCAAGCTCGAAGAGCACGGCGCTATGGACCACACCATCGTAGTCGCCGCTGGCGCCGCCGATCCGGCAGCGATGCAGTTCCTGGCTCCCTACGTCGGCTGTACCATGGGTGAGTACTTCCGCGACCGCGGTGAAGACGCCCTGATTGTATACGATGACCTGACCAAGCAGGCTTGGGCCTACCGTCAGATCTCCCTGCTGCTGAAGCGTCCGCCCGGACGTGAAGCCTACCCCGGTGACGTTTTCTACTTGCACTCCCGTCTGCTGGAGCGCGCCGCGCGTGTAAACGCCGACTACGTAGAGAAGTTCACCAATGGTGAAGTGAAAGGCAAGACCGGCTCTCTGACCGCCCTGCCGATCATCGAAACCCAGGCCGGTGACGTATCCGCGTTCGTACCGACCAACGTGATTTCCATTACCGATGGCCAGATCTTCCTCGAGACCGATCTGTTCAACTCCGGTATCCGCCCTGCGATCAACCCGGGTATCTCCGTATCCCGTGTAGGTGGTGCAGCGCAGACCAAGGTGATCAAAAAGCTGTCCGGTGGTATCCGTACCGCTCTGGCCCAGTACCGCGAACTGGCGGCATTCTCCCAGTTTGCCTCTGACCTGGACGAAGCCACCAAGGCCCAGCTGGATCACGGTGAGCGCGTAACCGAGCTGATGAAGCAGAAGCAGTACTCTCCGCTGTCTATCGCGGACATGGCTGTTTCCGTTTACGCCGCTGACAAGGGTTACCTGAAAGAAGTAGAAGTTGCCAAGGTTCTCGATTTCGAAGCCGCCCTGCTCGCTTATATGAACAGCGAACACGCAGAGCTGATGGAGAAAGTGAACGCGACTGGTAACTACAACGACGAAATCGACGCAGCTTTCAAAGCGGCTATCGAGAAGTTCGTCGCTACTAGCAGCTGGTAAGAACTCCCTGGAGAGCGCGAAAGAGCGGCATTGCCGCTCTTTCGGAATCTAACTTCCAGCGAACAAGGTAAATCACTATGGCAGGCGGAAAAGAAGTACGCACAAAAATTGCCAGCATCAAGAGCACGCAAAAAATTACTGCCGCAATGGAAATGGTTGCAGCCAGTAAGATGCGCAGGGCTCAGGATCGCATGGCACTGGGGCGTCCCTACGCCCAGCGCATACGCGCAGTGATCGGCCACGTCGCCAACGCTTCGGCCGAGTACCAGCATATTTACCTGCAGGAGCGTGAGGCCAAGCGGGTCGGTTTTATCCTGGTATCCACTGACCGCGGTCTCTGTGGCGGCCTGAACGTCAATATGTTCAAAGCTGCTATCCGCGAGATGCAGGCGTGGTCCGAAAAAGGCGTTGACGTAGAAGTCTGCGCGGTAGGTAACAAGGCGGCCAGTTTCTTCAATGCCATCGGCAGCAAGGTTGTCGCAGCGGTTCGCGACCTGGGCGATGCGCCCCAGGCCAACCGGCTGATTGGCTCAGTAAAAGTAATGCTGGACCGTTACGCAGAAGGCGATATCGATCGCCTGTTCCTGGTATCCAACGAGTTTATCAACACCATGTCGCAGAAGCCGCGGGTCGAGCAATTGCTGCCGCTGCCGAAGGACGAAGATGAAAAGCTCATGCACGAGTGGGACTACCTCTACGAGCCGGATCCGGTTGAATTGCTGGATGGATTGCTGGCTCGCTATATCGAGTCTCAGGTATACCAGGCAGTAGTTGAAAACAAAGCCTGTGAGCAGGCAGCGCGTATGATCGCGATGAAGAGCGCCACCGATAACGCCGGTGAGCTGATCGATCAGTTGCAGCTTGTCTACAACAAGGCGCGCCAGGCGGCCATTACCCAGGAACTGTCCGAAATTGTCGGCGGTGCGGCGGCGGTTTAATCCGCTGCCCCTAGCAGTAATGGTCAGCCTAGAAAGAATTTAAAGCTGAGGATCCGGAAATGAGTAACGGGCAAATTGTGCAAGTGATCGGAGCGGTCATCGACGTGGAATTCCCACGCGATTCTGTTCCGAATGTATACGACGCACTGGTGGTTGAGGACAAGAACCTCACCATGGAAGTGCAGCAGCAGTTGGGTGACGGCGTGGTACGCGCTATTGCCATGGGTTCATCCGAAGGTATCAGCCGCGGTCTGCCCGTGCGCAATACCGGCGCTCCGGTTGCTGTACCGGTTGGCCAGGAAACCCTGGGTCGCATCATGGACGTGCTCGGCAACCCGATTGACGAGTGTGGCCCTATTGGTGAGAAAGAGCGCTCCTCTATCCACCGCGCCGCGCCGACCTACGAAGAGCAGTCCAGCTCTACCGAACTGCTGGAAACCGGCATTAAGGTAATCGACCTGGTTTGCCCGTTCGCCAAGGGTGGTAAAGTTGGTCTGTTCGGTGGTGCCGGTGTTGGTAAAACCGTAAACATGATGGAACTGATCAACAACATCGCTACCGAGCACTCCGGTCTGTCCGTGTTCGCCGGTGTTGGTGAGCGTACCCGTGAAGGTAACGACTTCTACTACGAGATGGCTGAATCCGGCGTTGTTGACCTGGAAAACAAAGCCAACTCCAAAGTGGCGATGGTTTACGGCCAGATGAATGAGCCGCCCGGCAACCGTCTGCGCGTAGCCCTGACCGGCCTGACCATGGCGGAAAAATTCCGTGATGAAGGTAAAGACGTACTGTTGTTCGTCGACAACATCTACCGTTACACCTTGGCCGGTACCGAAGTATCCGCACTGCTGGGCCGTATGCCTTCTGCGGTAGGTTACCAGCCGACCCTGGCGGAAGAGATGGGCGTTCTGCAGGAGCGTATTACCTCCACCAAGACTGGTTCTATCACCTCTATCCAGGCGGTATACGTACCGGCGGATGACTTGACTGACCCGTCTCCGGCGACCACCTTCGCGCACTTGGACTCCACCGTAGTACTGAGCCGTGATATCGCCGCCAAAGGTATTTACCCGGCTGTTGACCCGCTGGACTCCACCTCCCGTCAGCTGGACCCGCAGGTAATTGGTCAGGAACACTACGAAGTGGCTCGTGGCGTTCAGTCCGTACTGCAGCGCTACAAAGAGCTGAAGGACATCATCGCGATCCTGGGTATGGACGAACTGTCTGAAGAAGACAAACAGACCGTAGCCCGCGCCCGTAAGATCGAGCGTTTCCTGTCCCAGCCATTCCACGTTGCGGAAATCTTCACCGGTGCACCAGGTAAATACGTTTCCTTGAAAGAAACCATCCGTGGCTTCCAGGGCATCCTGAGCGGTGAATATGACCACATGCCTGAACAGGCCTTCTACATGGTGGGAACCATCGACGAAGCTGTGGAAAAAGCCAACAAGAGCAAAGGCTAAGCCAGAGAGGCATATACTATGGCCATGACAGTACATTGTGACATTGTCAGCGCCGAGCAGTCTCTCTTCTCCGGACTGGTGCAGATGGTGATTGTGAGTGGTATCGAAGGTGAGCTGGGTCTCTCCTACGGCCACGCGCAACTGCTAACCGCCCTGAAGCCCGGTCCGGTACGCATCATCAAGCCCGGTGGTGAAGAGGAAGTACTGTTCGTCAGCGGTGGCTACGCCGAAGTTCAGCCGAACATGGTTACCATCCTCGCGGATGTAGCCGAGCGTGAAATCGATGAGGAAGCTGCGCAGAAGGCCCGCGAAGAAGCGGAACACGCCCTGCACAAAGCGCCCTCTGAAGTCGATTATGCGCGTATCTCAGCCCAACTGGCCGAAGCCGAGGCGCGTCTGCGCACCCTGCAGGCAATCCGCAAGGCGGCCGGCAAGTAAGCAGTTCTTACAGTTTGTAAGGCCTGTTTTTGGCGACAAAAAAAGCAGCTTCGGCTGCTTTTTTTTTATTTCTTGAATACGCTGTTTCCCCACAATCTCCCTATCTCATCTCCGCGCCTTTCTATACTGGATGTTGGTTGATCAAGCTAAATGTATTCCATCAATTAAAAATGGCGCTGATTTATGTTTTTTATAAGGTTGTATCAGGCCTCTTTTCAAAAACTTGCGGCTTTTTTGATGTGTCTTATGCTGTCCTGGTCAATGGATAGCCACTCTCAGTTCTATACCTACCATACTCCTGCTGAATACCTCAGAGAGACCAAGCCTATAATTATTCCAGGGAATATTTTTGTGACAGGAATTGTTCCTAAAAAGAACCATGTGCCGAGTCATTTAAAAGAATTTGGTTTTTATCACTCGGGCTGGGATGAAGATGATATTCCAGAGGTAGCAAAATTCTCTACATTTGTAGATGTTTGGTGTTTTGACATAGACCTGATGGAGGTCGCCAGGAGACACGGGTTAAAGATCTGGGTGGCACTGGCTCCAATTTTTTTTAAGGATTTTGGCAAGAATAAACAGGAAGATTACCGAGAGCGGTGGGAAAGAGCTAGGCATCAATTACTGCCCTTTAAAGATATTATTTACGCCTTTGATCCACTGGATGAACCTTTTCAACGCTCTTCTTTGCCTGATAAAGAATTAAAACTCTACTTTGAAGAAATTGGAGCGCTGATAAAGAAAGACTTCCCTACGGCAAAGTTGGCAATTACTTTTACACATAACACGGTGAGTCAAGCGAGATTTCAGTTAATTGTTCCTGAAAATTTTAATTTATTTGGAGTTGATTATTATTATGGTGTGAATTTTCAAAATAAGATTGTTGAAAAATTGATGCATAAAACCCAGCACATGGATGCTAAATATTATTTAATTCCTAGAGGGTTCAAGACAACTAATAGTGGTTACGAGACTTTATCAGTAACGGAACTTCTTTTACGAGCTAGACAGGCTTACAATTTTGCGGTTTCTCACTCAAAAGTAGAAGTGGTTTTCCCATTCCACTGGAAAGGATTTGTAGAGCACACAGAAACTTATATTGGAATTGAAAATATACCCGTATTACGCAATGAATATGAGAAAATGGGTAGGGCAATATCCAGAGATAGATAATTTATTACGAGAGTTTTCCGATGGTGAAAAATCCCGATCACGTCACGATTGCAGTTACAGATTTAGAGAGAAGCAAGCATTTTTTTGAGTTGCTCGACTTTGAGTTGAAAATAACTGATGTTATTTCAGGGGAGGAAGTTGCCAAATATATGGATGTACCCGATATAGAAGCTGATCACTTAACCATGGTGTTAAAGGGCGCTGAACCAAGGTTTGAGATTCAATTGCTGCATTATAGAAACCCAAAAATATTCTCCGATCCAAAAATATCGAATCTAGCGCGTCCTGGATACAACCATCTCTGCTTCAAGGTCGAAAATATTGAGTTGGCTGTTGATCATTTGAGAAAAAATGGTATTAAGATTCGCAGTCATATTATGGAGTACTTACATAGAAAGTTGGTGTATATTGAAGGACCAGAATATATTACTGTGGAGTTAGCGGAATGGCTCTAATGGGGTTGAGTTAAAAGAAAGTAATAATCTTTTAATAGTTTTACATCTCCCCCTTCATTTAATTGAAGATATTAGTCACTAATCTTCCATTGGCACAAAAAACTCTCGAAAAAAATTAATAGTCCCCTAAACTGTGACCTCCTATTCTCAGGGAGAGATTCATGTCTAATAATTTGACTTTATACACTAACCCCCAGTCACGTGGATGTATAGTGCGCTGGATGTTGGAAGAGCTGGATTTATCGTATCGCACAGAAGTACTTGAGTACGGTGAGCCCATGAAGACGCCTAAATACTTGGCGATTAATCCAATGGGTAAGGTGCCAACTCTGATTCACGGTGAGAGAATCATTACTGAAACTGCGGCTATTTGTGTCTATCTGTCAGAAGTTTTTGGTAATGCTGAACTGGCGCCAAAGAGTGATGATGAGAAAGCAAGCTATTACCGCTGGATGTTCTTTGCAGCTGGGCCCATGGAACAGGCCATTGTGAACAAGAATATCTTTGGTGACGAAGCCAGCGCGGATAACCAGATGATGCTTGGTTACGGTAACTACCAATTGGCGCTGGATACTCTCTCTGAATGGATAAAATCTAACCCCTATATACTAGGTGAGCGATTTACTGCTGCGGATGTTTATATCGCCGCTCAACTGGGCTGGGGTATGGAATTTGGCACTATTGAGAAGCGAAAAGAGTTTCAGGAATATGTGGAGCGCTTGTCTAAACGCGAGGCTTTTCAGCGTGCGCAAGCTCTTGATCAAGCCCTTCTAAAAGAGGTTGACGAGGCCTAGCAGAAGGTAACCCTAGTGACTTTTTAAAGCCCTGCTTAGCAGGGCTTTTTTATCGTTGCGATTTTAAATCGCGATGACCTTTATTTGATATACCTGTGGAAGATGATCTTTTTCTGATTGTTGATCAGGCCTCAGGATTTATTCTTGCCTCTGCCAATTCATCATCTGCTTTAGTCAGTAATCTCGTTGAATTCCAAAGCAGCTACTCTATCTATACGACGTTTCTTTCCACGATATGATGCCTATATATCTATTTCTTCTTACTGAATGAGTATTGATAGCGATAAACCTAAGAGTGAGCGGGCTGTCTTGCGTGAGCAAATGGATGCCAGCCTGCAAGAATATGAACGAGAGAGTCGCTCGCTGTTATTGTCATCTGTTGCCGCAGGGTTGGAGATCGGCTTCAGTTTTTTTTTGATGATGGCGCTGTTTAGTAGTTTTTATGGGGAGTTGGGAAAACCAGCTTTACACCTTGTGTTGTCGTTGAGCTATCCCGTTGGTTTTATCCTGGTCATTATCGGTCGAACAGACCTTTTTACTGAACATACGACACTGGCAATTCTTCCGGTTGTGGATGGAAGGCAACGGTTACGAGATTTAGGGCGCATTTGGGGATTGATTTATCTGGGCAATATGACTGGTGCTTTTATATTTGCGCTTATGCTGGTGAGTTATGCCCTGGTCAGTCAAAACATTACTCAGGAAGGGTTTGATTACTATGGGCAGAAGCTCATTGACGATAGTAATGTGGCGCTGTTTCTTGGGGCGATTCTGGCTGGTTGGCTAATGGGGCTGCTCGGTTGGTTGGTTTCATCCAGTACAGACACCATAGGTCGAATCATTGTTATTGCCATAGTGACCTTTGTTATCGGCCTAGGAAGTCTGCCCCACTGTATTGCGGGAGCCGTAGCCATTTTTAGTGCCTGGATTGGTGGAGAGGGGGTTGTTGATTGGTTAGAGCTACTGCGATTTCAAGTCATCGCCACATTGGGTAATACCTTTGGTGGTGCGGTATTTGTGGGGCTGCTGAAATATGGATATATCACCAATAACCTGCCCTAGTCGATGTGTTATTCCCAAGGGTCAATGGGAGTAGTGCCCGGCAGTTACTGCCGGGCTATGAGTTAGGGGCACAGTCTGTGCTCTAGTGCACCCAGTGGTGGCGCTCCATCTTCTCCTGTACCGCTTCCGCCGTAGGAGCGGGCATAGCGCTGATAGGCAGGCGCTCATGGAAGAATGCCAGGCGTTCGCCAGCACCCATTTTATTCATGGTTTCCGCCTCAAATACGCGGCCATTGATCACTGTGTAGGTAATGTTCTCCGACAGGCGCAGGTTATCCAGGGGGTTGCCGTCGATCACGATCAGGTCAGCGAGCTTACCTGCCTCGATACTGCCGATATCGCCATCCATACCCAGGTAACGGGCACCATCGATGGTACCGGCGCGGAAGGCCTCCCAGGGGGTAAAGCCGCCCTGCTCCATCATCCACATCTCCCAGTGCGCTCCCAGTCCTTCGCGCTGTCCGTGGGCGCCGATATGTACGGTGACACCTTCGTCGCGCAGCTGCTTGGCCTGGCGGGCCACATTGAAGTGGTTGTAGTGGGCATCCGGTGCAGTGGGGCGACGGATAGAGCGGGGGTTAACAATAAAGTCCGGGGTAAAGCGGGTCAGGCGCTCGTTTTTCCACACTTCGGTGCGGTCATACCAGTACTCCTCACCCCAGAGACCGCCATAGGCCACGACAAAGGTCGGTGTATAACCCACTTGGGTTTGGCTCCACAGTTGCTCCACATCGCCGTAGACATTGGCGATCGGCAGCGAGTGCTCGATACCGGTATGCCCATCCACAATCATGTTCATATTGTGCTGGTACTTACCGCCGCCCTCGGGCACTACCATAATGCCGGCCTCGCGGGCTGCCTGTAGCACTTGCTGGCGCTGGTCACGGCGGGGCTGGTTGTAGCTCTTCACCGAAATGGCGCCCATTTCCTTGAGGCGGTTGACGTGGAACTGGGCGTCCTCCAGGGAGTTGATTTTGGCTTTATAGCCTGGACCTTTGGCGCCATAGAGGATGGTGCCGGTGGAGAAAATACGCGGTCCGGTAATCACGCCGGCCTTTTGCATTTCTGCAGCGGAGAAGATCTCGCTGCTGTCATTGGAGGGGTCGTGAATGGTGGTCACGCCAAATGCCAGGCTGGAGAACAGGTTCCAGTTTTGCTGCGGGATAATTTCTTCGCGTCCCTGAGCACCGTGGGCATGAGCGTCAATAAGCCCTGGCAATACGGTTTTGCCGGTGATATCGATACGCTTCGCCTCGGCCGGAATTTCAACTTCTGCAGCTGGCCCCACCGCGACAATGCGGTTGCCCCGGAATAGAACTACACCATTGTCGATGATTTCACGGGTGTTTTCCGCATCGCGCATAGTGACGACCTTGCCGCCGGTGAGGGCAACGAGATCTGCCTGATTGTCGAAGGACTGCTCAAAGCTCAGGTCGATGCCTTCAGAAACCGGCTCTGGCAGTTCCTTCGGGGCTCCGGCGACAAATTCGAAGGCGTCTTTTAATTCGCGCTCGAACAGCTTGGGCCCGTGTGCCCAGCCCAAGGTGTCGCTATCGGCGGACCAGTGTAGATATTCACCGGCGCGTTTGGATACCTGGGAGACTTTAACCGCTTTGCTATCGGGGCCGATTACCTCGGACTTGCCGGTGTGCATAAAGGGCGCGACAAAGGCTTTGAAGTCCTGGGTAAAGGCGACCCACTTGCCGTTCGGGGATAGGCGGAAGGAGGTGATCTCAGCGCCATGCAGGTGCTCGCGCTCATCTTTGCCTTCCAGGTTGGTGCTTTTCAGTACGCGCTTGCCGCCGCCGGCGTGTTGGTACTCGGAGAAATAGATACGCTCCTCGCTGGCGCCGAAGTGCGGCTCATAGCCGGACTTCACGACCCGGCGCTGCCAGTCGCCGTCGACGTCTGCCAGGTAGATACCCGGCTCCAAGGAGTACTCGGGGCTCAGCAAGTAGCCACCGGTAAAGCGGCGGTAGGCTACGATGTCACCACTGGGGGAGAAGCTCGGCTCTACGTACAGGCCGGGCTGCTTGGTGATGTTTTTGCCGCGACCGCTGCGTGCGGATACCACCCGTACATGACCGAGTTTTTGATCGTCCCAGGTGACATAGGTGATCTGGCGACCATCGCGGGACCAGCTGGGGTAGAACTCAAAGTGGTCGCCCTGGCGGGTCAGGCGACGGCGCTCACCACTGTCGATATCCTGGATATAAATCTTGCCCAATGCCTGGAAAGCGACCTGCTTGCCGTTGGGGGATTTTTGCGCCCAGCGAATCATCTTCACATCGAAGGTTTCCGGGGCCACTTCCACCGGGAAACGCACCGCATCGGCCACCTGCTTCTCGACCTTCACATGGGCTTCAATTGGCGCGACGCTGTCCCCGTTGATGGAGATGCGAAGGAATTTGCCGCCGGTCCATACGATCAGCGACTCGCCATCGGGCATCCAATCGTATTGCACATAGTTGCCATGGGGGCCGAAAATTTCCTGGAGGTCCCGCTCGAGGCCTGCGTAAACCGGGGTTTCCAAGCCGGTTTCCAGGTCTTTCAGGAACAGGGAGGTCCGATTGTCCTGGCGGCGAATAAAGGCCAGTTTACTGCCATCCGGGGAGGGTACGGGTGCCACCGCACCGCCGGGACCGGAAATGAAGGTTTCCTCTTCACCGTCCTGGAGGTCGTAGCGGTTGATGGCAAAAATTTCCTGGGTGGAGTTTTTGTTGTACTCCCATACGGTGCCAGGGGTGGTGTCGATGGAGTAATAGACATAGCGTCCATCCGGGGAGAATGCCGGATCGGCAATGTTCTTCTGCGCGATATCGCCACCGATACGCTCTTTCAGTTGGCGCCCCTCACCGCCACCGTAGTGATACATCCAGATTTCACCGGCGGGGATACTGCGCCCGGACATAAAGCCTTTGCGCGCTACCAGGTACTGGCCATCGGGGCTCCAGTTGGGTGAGTGCAGCAAGTTTTCCTTCTCTGTGGTGAGCTGGCGAAAGTTTTCACCATTGCGGTCCATCAACCAGATATTGTCGGCACCATCGCGGTCGCTGATAAATACGATGCTCTTGCCATCCGGGCTGAAGCGCGGCTGCATATTCCAGGCGATCTCATTGGTTAGGGCTATCGCCTCGCCGCCTGCTACCGGCACTGTGTAGATATCGCCGAGCATATCGAACAGGATGGTTTTGCCATCCGGGCTGATATCCAGGTTGCTCCAGGTGGTCTCGCGGGTGTCCAACTGGATCGGTTTAAATTCGTAGGGCGGCTTGTTGATATCCCAGGATTTTTCTTCCTGCTTCTCTTCCTGTGCTTCCTGGTCTTTTGAGATTTCCTCTGTCGACGCTAAAGCTCCTACTGGCAAAGACAGCGCCAGTGCTGCCAGAGCCAATAGATGGCGCCGTGGTTTTTTTTGCTCGTTCGCATTCATGGACAATTTCCCTCCACCGCATTCTTCAGCGCTGGTTCTTACTGTTCAGTTTTAATGGGCAGTGAATTGATTTTCAGGACGCTAAAGTACCGGTATCGCCGTTTGGCGGCAATCGCAATGCGCCTAGCGCCAAGCTGCCGGGGTGGGTTGAGTTAGTGGGGGCTAGTGGCCACAATGTTGCCAAATTTATGAAATTAGAGAGATTTCAAACCAATATGACTATCGATGTTGTGATTTTGGCCGCGGGCAAAGGCTCCCGTATGCGATCTGACCTGCCCAAAGTACTGCACCCAATTGGCGGAATTCCCATGTTGGGGCATGTGATTGAGACAGCGCGGCAGTTGCAGGGCGTTGAAATCACCGTGGTTGTCGGACACGGCGCGGATCAGGTGCGGGAGCGTTTTGCCGATAGTGGTGTGAAATTTGTTGAGCAGACGGAACAGTTGGGTACTGGCCATGCTGTGGCGCAGGCGATTCCCCAGTTCCGCGAGGGCTCCACCGTCTTGGTGCTCTATGGGGATGTGCCACTGGTCAGGGCGGGCACTTTGCAGTCCCTGTTGTCGGCAGCAGATCACGGCCCCGCCCTGCTCTCAGTAGAAATGGCCAATCCGGCCGGTTATGGGCGCATAGTGCGCGACGATACAGGCCGAGTGCAGGCGATTGTCGAAGAGAAGGATGCCGATGCTGATACACTGGCTATCCGCGAGGTAAACACCGGCATTCTGGCGGCCCCAGCGGATTTGCTGGCACGTTGGCTGCCAGAGTTGTCTTGTGACAATGCCCAGGGCGAATACTACCTGACCGATGTCATTGCACGCTCGGTGAACGAGGAAATTGCGGTTACCGGCGAGCGTGCCAGTGACACGCTGGAAGTGGCCGGCGTAAATAGTCGCGCCCAGCAGGCGCAAATGGAGCGTGCCCTGCAGCACACCCGTGCTGTGGCGCTGATGAATGCCGGGGTGACCCTGCTCGATCCGGCCCGAATCGACATCCGTGGCAATCTCGAATGCGATACGGATGTAGCTATCGACATCAATTGCATCTTCGAAGGCAAGGTTTCTCTGGGTAAAGGCGTGCAGATTGGCCCCAATTGCCTGCTAAAAAACTGCCGTTTAGCGGATGGCACCCGTGTGGAGGCTAACTCGGTCATTGAAGGTGCCGATGTGGGAGAAGCCTGCACCATAGGTCCTTTTGCCCGCCTGCGCCCCGGCACCGAGCTGGCTAATGGTGCCAAGGTGGGGAATTTTGTCGAAACCAAAAAAGCCAAAGTGGGTATCGGTAGCAAGATCAATCACCTCTCTTATGTGGGGGATTCGGTCCTGGGCGATTCGGTGAATATCGGTGCCGGTACCATCACCTGTAATTACGATGGTGTGAATAAGTCCCTCACCGAAATTGGTGACGGGGCTTTTATCGGTTCCAATACCTCCCTGGTTGCCCCGGTGAAAGTCGGCAGTGGTGCCACCGTCGGGGCGGGTTCCACCATCACCCGGGAAGTGGGTAGTGAGGAGCTGGCCGTGGCCCGGGGCAAACAGCGTAATATCACCGGCTGGGAGCGCCCGATAAAGCGAAACTAGGTTTTCCATTTTGATATGAAACCCGCTGGAAAATCGAATTCCGGCGGGATTTCACTCCTCCCACCCGGTGGGATACCTCCTTTCCATTAAACTTGCGCTTCGGGAACAAAAGGAATGGCCCGATGCACAAGCCCAGAATGCAGCTGCTCGCCAGCTTCGATATCGCCTCTTTACAGTATCTGGATGAATCTGGACAAACCACCCAGGCGCTGCCCGATTTCGCCACCCCGGATACTCTGGTTGCCCTATACCGGCAAATGACCCTGGCGCGGGTGGTGGATGATCGTGCGGTGAAGATGCAGCGTACCGGTCAGCTCGGCACCTACCCATCCAGCCTCGGACAGGAGGCCATCGGCGTGGGTGTGGGTGCCGCCATGGCAAAAGAAGACATCTACTGTCCCAACTACCGGGAAACCGGCGCCCTTTTGGAGCGCGGAGTGCGCATAGAGGAAATCTACGCTATTTGGGGAGGGGACGAGCGCGGCCAGAATTATCGCCATGCACGTGAAGACCTGCCGCTAAGCGTGCCTATAGCGACACAGATGCTGCACGGCGCCGGCGTTGCCTTTGCCCTCAAATATAAACACGAGCAACTCGGTGAGCCCATACGCGCTGCGGTTACCAGTGGCGGTGACGGTGCCACGTCTAAAGGGGATTTCTACGAAGCTATCAACCTGGCGGGGGATTGGAAGTTACCGTTGGTGGTGGTGATCAATAACAACCAGTGGGCGATTTCCCTGCCCCGCTCCGGGCAAACTGCCTGTAAAACCCTTGCACAGAAAGCGATTGCCGCGGGAATCCCCAGTTTGCAAGTGGATGGCAATGATGTCATCGCTGTTTACCAAGCCGTTTTAGAAGCGCTGCAGCAGGCCCATGCCGGCGGCGGCCCCTCACTGATTGAGGCGGTGACTTATCGCCTCTGTGATCACACCACCGCCGATGACGCCAGCCGCTACCAGCCACCAGAGGGGCTCAAGGAGGCTTGGAGCAAAGAGCCACTGAGGCGCTTGAGAACCTATTTGGAAGGGCTGGGGATCTGGGGAGATGCCCAAGAAGAGGAATTGCAGCGGGAGTTGAAAGAGATCCTGGAGGAGGCCGTTCGTGCATATCGGCAAAAATCCCAGGACGCGCCCACGGCTATTTTTGACCATCTCTATGAAACATTGCCCGAGGCCTTTATCGAGCAATACCAGCAACTGCAAGGGGACAGCTGATGGCGCAAATCACGCTGGTGGAAGCGATTACCCAGGCGCTCGCCTTTGAGATGCAAAGAGACCCCAAGGTGGTGGTATTCGGTGAGGATGTGGGACTCAACGGTGGTGTATTTCGCGCCACCGATGGCCTGCAAGCGCGCTTTGGCTGTGAGCGAGTACTGGATACACCGCTGGCGGAAAATATGATCGCCGGGATTGCTATCGGTATGGCCACACAAGGCCTGCGGCCGGTGGCAGAGTTCCAGTTTATGGGGTTTATCTACCCCGCCCTCGATCAAATCCTCAGCCACGCAGCGCGATACCGCAACAGAACCCGGGGGCGGCTGTCCTGCTCCGTTGTCTACCGGGCACCTTATGGCGGTGGTATCCATGCCCCGGAGCACCACTCTGAGAGCACCGAGGCGCTGTTCGCCCATATCCCCGGATTGCGCCTAGTGGTGCCCTCCTCTCCGGCGCGAGCCTACGGCCTGTTGTTGGCAGCGATTCGCGATCCCGATCCGGTTGTTTTCCTCGAACCCAAGCGGATCTACCGCGCGGTGCGCCAGGAAGTGATCGATAATGGTGAAGCACTGCCTCTAGATCGAGCCTTTGTCCTACGTGAGGGCAGCGATATCACCCTGATCGCCTGGGGAGCCTCTTTAAAGGAAACCCTACAGGTTGCCGAGCAGCTATCCACTGAAGGTATCGAAGCCGAGGTGATAGATCTCGCCACCCTAAAACCCCTGGATATCCACACCATTATCGACTCTTTGGAAAAGACCCATCGCTGTGTTTTGGTACATGAAGCCGCACGCTTTTGTGGCCTGGGCGCGGAAGTGGCCACGCAGATTAATGAATACGCCTTCGACCTGCTGCACGCCCCGGTACAGAGAGTAACGGGCTTCGATACGGTGATGCCCTACTTCCAGCTTGAGGAAGCCTACCTACCCGGTGTGCCGCGGATTATGACAGCGGTGCGCGAAGTGCTCGAATACGCCAGTGGAGGGGTGGCATGAAAATTTTCACTTTACCGGACCTCGGTGAGGGCCTGCCCGATGCGGTAGTGCGGGAATGGCATGTACACGAGGGAGATGAAATTGCCGCCCACGAGAGCTTGGTCACTGTCGAGACCGCCAAAGCGCTAGTGGAAGTGCCCGCCCCTTGGGGGGGGAAGATTGAAAAACTCTTCGCGCAGCCGGATCAAACCGTCAATGTGGGCGAACCCCTTGTGGGTTTTGTCGCTGAAGGTAGTGCGCAAGAGGCATCGCCATCAGAGGTGCCCGCTGAGGTTACATCTCCCAAAGAGGCCGTCATCACGACTGAACCTGAAGAGGAAAAAGTGTGCGGCGCGTCGGCACCTCATCAAGCGCGGGCCGACAGTGGGACTGTCGTGGGCAAGTTGGAGCAAGGAGAGGATGTCCTCGGCGTCGAGCAGGATTTCAGCGAGGCTCACAAACGGCTGGCAACACCTTCGGTTCGCGCCTTGGCCCGCCGCCTGGGAGTGGAGCTGGAAAAACTCTCCACGGATGGCGCTTTGGTCACTGCAGCACAGGTACGCGCTGCTGCGGGGGCTAAATTTAGTGCCGTGGAGGAAAACGCCGAGCAAAGACAATCACCAGTGCCGGTGAAGGAGGTAGCAAAAACCTCAGAGCCGGGAGAGATTATGACACCGGCACGGCGTGCCATGGGTATATCCATGAGTCGTGCCCGGGACCAGGTGGCACAGATTACCCTGTGTGATGATGCGGATATATCCAGTTGGTGGGGCAGCGCCCCGGCCCTGTTGAAATTGATTCGCGCCGTGCAGTCTGCCTGTATTGCCGAGCCAACCCTTAACGCTTTTTTCCAGGATGATCAGCTGACGCCCCAGAAGTCCGTTAATATCGGATTGGCGGTGGATTCTCCTCGCGGCCTATTTGTCCCTGTTCTGAAAGATGTGGCTGCGCGCTCGGATAAATCATTAATGGCCCAGGTGGCCGATTTTAAACACCAGGCCCGGGAAACCGGCATTGCCCAGAGTGACCTACAGGGTGCAACCATTCTTTTATCCAATTTTGGCACTATCGCCGGTCGCTACGCGACACCGGTCGTGCTGCCGCCAACAGTGGCGATTGTCGGTGCTGGCAGGGTTTGCCAGGGCGTCGTGGTGATAGACCGCTGGCCGGCGATGCGTCCCCTACTGCCTCTCTCCATTAGTGCGGATCACCGCGCGGTAACCGGCGGTGAGTTGGCGCGTTTTCTCAAGGCGATGTTATCCGCCCTTTCAGCTTAAGTACCGTTTAAGAGCTGCCACTATCTATCTTGCCCGTATCCTGCTGGGCCGCCGGGCCTTCATTTTTTTGAAATCTGTGTGGGAACTTATCTTTCACTTTGCTATCTTTAAGTTTCGAAACGAAAGTTAAGTGGTTATGTCAAAACGTAATACACAACAGCGCCGCCATGGCATTATGAGTCTTTTGAATGAGGCCGGAGAGGCGAGTGTCGAAGAATTGGCTCGGCGCTTCGAAACTTCAGAAGTTACGATTCGAAAGGACCTCACCGCGATGGAAAACCACGGCCTGCTGCTGCGTCGCCGAGGTGGTGCCATACCGGTACCACGTGAATTGGTTGTGGAGGAAGGTCCATCGGAAGTTAAACGCGCTATCAGCCGCGCCGCTGCAGCCCTAATCCCAGACCATCATCGAATAGTCATCGACTATGGCCGCACCACAGCGGCCATGATCCCCGAGTTGGAGTGCAAGCGCGGTCTGGTGGTGATGACCAATTCCCTGCACGTGGCTAACGCCCTACGGGAGTTGGAGAACGAGCCAACCCTGTTGATGACCGGCGGCACCTGGGACCCGCACTTCGAAGCCTTTCAGGGCAAGGTGGCAGAGCAGGTATTGCGTGATTACGACTTCGACAGAGCTTTTATTGGTGCCGATGGCATAGACCTGGAGCGCGGTACCTGCACCTTCAACGAACAGATAGGTCTTTCCCGGGTAATGGCGGAAGTTGCACGGGAAGTAGTGGTATTAGCGGAGTCCAGCAAGGTCGGCAGGCGAATCCCCAATTTGGAACTATCCTGGAGCCAAGTGGATGTACTGGTGACAGATTCCGGGCTGGAGGAGAGCGCGCGCCAGCAATTGCAAAAGCTGGGGGTGCGGGTTATCTGCGCATCCACAAGTTCGGTGGCTGGCGGTTAGCGAGAGAATAAACAAAAGACTTTTAGGAATTGCGAGGAGAAAGATATGTGTGGAATTGTTGGGGCACTGGCCCAGCGCAATGTGACCGGTATCCTTCTTGAGGGCCTGCGTCGCCTGGAATACCGGGGCTATGATTCTGCAGGCGTCTGTCTACGCGGTGATGATGGCCGGTTACAGTTACGCAAGAGTTTGGGAAAGGTTGCTGACCTGGAAGCCAAATTGAAGGCAGAACCCGCTGGGGGCCATCAGGGAATTGCCCATACCCGCTGGGCGACTCACGGGGTGCCTTCCGATGAAAACGCCCATCCCCATATGTCCGGACACATCGCTCTGGTACATAACGGTATTATCGAAAATCACCAAGCACTGCGCGAAGAGTTGCAGGCCAAGGGTTATGAGTTTGCTTCGGATACCGATACCGAAGTGGTGGTTCACCTGATCCACTCTCTCAGTGGAGAGGGGCTGGGCTTAATGGATGCGGTGAGCAAGGCGACCAAAATGTTGGAGGGTGCCTACGCCCTCGCCGTGATCAGCAGTGAGGAGCCTGAGGTCCTGGCCTGTGCGCGCTACGGTAGCCCTTTGGTTCTGGGCGTCGGCATTGAGGAAAACTTTATCGCCTCGGACCCGATGGCCTTGCGCCAGGTGACCGATCGCTTTATTTTTCTCGAAGAAGGTGATGTGGCAGAGGTGCGCCACACGGGTATTTCGGTCCGCGATAAGAGCGGAGAGGAAGTTAGCCGCCCGGTGCATAAGCTCGACTCCGGCCATGACGTGGCCGAAAAGGGTCACTATCGCCACTATATGCAAAAGGAAATCTTTGAGCAGCCTGAAGTTGTTGCGGCGACCCTGGCTGGGCGTATCGGAGACCACTCGGTACTGTCGCAAGCGCTGGGTAGCCGCGCCCAAGAGATTTTGCCCAAGGTTGAGCAGGTGCAGATCGTCGCCTGTGGCACCAGTTACCATGCGGGCATGGTTGCACGTTACTGGCTGGAGGACTGGGCGGGCGTTCCCTGCTCGGTGGAAGTGGCCAGTGAAATCCGCTACCGCAAGACGGTTGTGCGCCCCGGCACCTTGTTCGTGACTATTTCCCAGTCTGGTGAGACCGCGGATACCCTGGCGGCATTACGCCAGGCCAAAGAACTCGGCTACCTGGGTTTTATGACTATCTGCAATGTGCCCAACAGTTCCCTGGTGCGAGAATCCGAGCTGTCGCTGATGACGGAGGCGGGCCCTGAAATTGGCGTGGCTTCCACCAAAGCTTTTACCACTCAATTGGTGGCTCTGCAGCTGTTCTGCCTTGCCCTGGGCAAGGCCAATGGGCTGCCTAGTGAGCGCGAGGCAGAGTTGGTGGATGCTTTGCATCAGTTGCCGCAGTTGATGGAGGAATTTACCGGCCTCGATAAACTGGTTCAGTTGACCAGCGAGGCCTTTGCTGAGAAGAACCATGCATTGTTCCTCGGACGCGGTGTTGAGTTTCCCATTGCCCTTGAGGGGGCATTAAAGCTCAAGGAAATCTCCTATATCCACGCGGAAGCCTACCCGGCCGGAGAGCTCAAGCATGGCCCGCTGGCCCTGGTGGATGCGGATATGCCGGTGATTGTTGTGGCTCCCAATGATGAGCTGCTGGAAAAGCTGAAGTCCAATTTACAGGAAGTTCGCGCACGCGGCGGCCAGCTGTTTGTATTCGCCAGCCCCAAGGCCGGTTTCACCAGTGAGGAAGGAATCACCGTGATTGAAGTGCCTGACTCTCCAGAGAGCCTGGCACCAATCCTCTACACAGTGCCCCTGCAGCTGCTTAGCTATCATGTGGCACTGCTGAAAGGCACCGATGTGGATCAGCCGCGAAACCTGGCTAAATCGGTCACTGTGGAGTAATTCTTTAAGGCCATGGATGGCTTATGTAAATTGACAATAAAGTATCATACTAGACATTAATGCATCATACTTTTACAGCAATCTGAGCTATGCTGAATGAAATAGGCGTAGCTTGGATGCTTTAAATGAATAAACGCTTTTCCTTCTTAATTCCCCACCCCAAAGAAATCATTGAACTCCTAGATCCTGTCATTCTAAAGCGGCTTTAAAAGAAAAGTGTATCCAAGGCTTTGACAAAGATTGCAAACCCTTGTGACCGTTCGGGATATCCCTAAAAGAGGCCAGGGGCGAGGTCCATCGTCGGCTAGTGTTTACACATGATCGTGTAGTCCACTTACTTCTGATCTAGAGTGGTGGCTTTTTTACTATTCGGCTAGCAAGCCGTTTTCAGTGGCATTTGGGAACAATTTCCTTTCGGCCCTGAAGCAACCATTGATTTGAGAAGGTTATAATCAAAATAAGTAGTCGGAAAGTTGAGAGCAAGATAGGTGATGAGCCTAAAATGCGTTGCCGTTCTCAATATCTAGTCAATAATCGTCCTCGTCGCTACTGTCATGCAGTAATTGCAAGAGATTAGAAAACTTCTATTCAAGTTCTGGAAATTGAATTTACGAATAAAACTAAAAAAGATGGTACAGAAGAATCTGAAAGCCTTTAAACTTTTTTCGGTCGGGAGACACAGAATTAACTTATTTAGGTATCTTAGATGAACTGATGACATCCTATAAGGATGAAGGTTTGAATGCGAGGAACTGGAAACGAAGTTATATCGCCGAAAATACTTCCGTACGAGAGTACTTAAGTCATCCAGATAATAAAATAAAAAATGAATAGGATGCATTAGATTCATGGATTGAAAGAGATGTAAAGAAGGTAATCGACATGTAGGATCGAAATACGGGTAAGTTAACCCTGCTCGCTCAAACACTCACAGTATTGTGAGCTAGAAATACGATCTATAACCATCGTGTGTAGAGGATATAAATATTTTGCTGCTGCATATATAAAATATAAATTATTCAGAAAATTTTTTCTCTTTCTGGAAATTATTTTGTTTGCGCGACTGAAAGTCAGGAATTACATTTTTTAATTTTCAAAATAATTAATTATTTGCACTTTATTAATTTTATTTTAAAATTCCGTCGATTTTTTCATAAACCTTATTTTAGAAGGTTTTTTGGTTTTTTGGTTTTTTGGTTTTTTGGTACCAATTAAGGTGGGTGAACGGATGCGCTTTAGACTTACTGCTTATTTTTTACTGGTTTTTATAGCTGGTATTTTTACTTTTGTACCAAATGTAAGTATCTCAGCTCCCTTAAATGGTATAGACACTCTAACCGGACCTTCAACAGATTCCGATGGAAAATTTACTCTGACTTGGCAGGGGGTAGTTCATTACATTACTGAGAATAAGGATGGGAGGAAAGTTAGGGATATTTATATCGGGGACATAGGGAATACTGTAAGCAGTAAGTCGATTACTGTTTCATCCACTGGGTCTTATAGTTATACCGCCTGGTTTAAGATTTGTTTATTTTGGAATAGGTTGAGTGGGCGTTGTGAAGAGTGGGATTTTGAAAAATATGTGACAGGTTATCATGATGTTAATGTTGCACTTAAACCCAATACGCCCTCATCGCTAACGTTTTCTTCTGTAGAGAGCGGAAGTACTGATACCAATGGAAAATATACAATTAATTGGGGTGCTCCCAGCGGAGGACCTGCAGCCTCTGGCTACCAGTGGTGTCAGGAAACTAATGGCAGCTGGCAATCTGAGAGCAGCTGTCCCAAAGTAAGTAGCGGCACTCGAAGCAGATCGTTACCCACCACAACGGGCACTATGCCCACCGGCAAGTATCGATATCGAGTACGCGCCTATGGTAAGGCCGGAAGCCTTTATCAATACAGCGGCTGGCGCTACTCTTCCACCCTCTATGTTAAACATTACCCCGGCCAGGTTAGTGGCTGGCAGGAGCCGGGTGGCAGTACGCTACCAGGGCCTAGTTTCCAACTAAAGTGGAATTCTGTCGGTAATCCTGATCCCTCCGATCCGGTGCTTAACTATGACCTGGAATGGAATGTAAACGGCAGTGGTTTTAGTGATGTTTTTACCACTAAGCCCACCTCTATATTAGTGAATATCAGTAAGGCCACCACAGGCAAAGATATCACTGCGAGCGACTATGAATTTCGGGTTAGGGCTTGTAACCGTTCCGGCTGTGGCCCCTGGTCCACAACAAAACGATTGAGCCCCCCCACACCGCCAGAGCCTGAGTTTTCTGATAATCATCCCACGCAGTTTTTTAAACTGGACCAAACCATCACCTGGAAAGATGTTGGGGCGAGTGTCTATAAACTGGAGCGCATTCGTAAGGGAGAAGATGAAAGTGGGTGTACGGAAAAATCTGATGGTAACTGCTGGCTAACGGTCTTAGCCAGCACCACTGGAACCAGTTTCTTCGATGGCGGCAGCCAACCTGGTACCTACCAATATAAGCTGACTGCCTGTATTGATTTTGCGGATAATTGTGCTTCGGTACTAAGCCCCTGGATCAAAGTGCATAGTCTGGCCAATACAGACGAAGCTCCAGCGGTCACCACCGAGCAAGCAACTACACCGGGCACCTTGCCATATAGTGCCGATGTCAGTGCCACCGGTAATGCCATTATTAATGTCCCCCTGCAGCCGGCGCCCGGCGTCAATGGCTTGCAACCCAATTTATCCCTGCATTACACCAGTGCCCGTTTCCAGAAGCGTATGACGCAAGCCCTGCCGGAAGATACCCTCGGTTATGGTTGGCGATTGGGCGGGTTGAGCAGTATTCGCCGCTGTGTGGTGAATAGGCCCAATAGCGATAGAGTTCGACTGACTGACGCGGATTCACTGTGTTTGGATGGTGAGCCTTTAGTTTTGGCCTCTGGTACTCACTGGCAAGGGGGCGCCCAGTATCGCACCTTGCGCGATAGCTTCCGCCTGATTGAGTTACAGAAAAATAGTGCCGGTAAGATCTGGTTCAAAGTCAAAAACCCCAATGGCTCAATCAATGAGTATGGAGCAACGGCGGATAGTAGCCTGCGAGGGGAAGATACTTCGCACTTTGCCTGGAGCCTGAATAAAGTTACCGATGCCTTCGGCAATACGATGGCCTATAAATATCATCGCGATCTTATCGAGGGTATTAACTATCCCCTGGAAATTACCTACGGCAACCAGGGCGATGCAAAAATAGAATTCCAGTACGGTACCCGTACCGATGCACCGCCAGTGCCCCTGCAGGAAATCCAGCAGGAACAGCTGGTGCTGTTGCACCATATCCGCGTGCACTTGGACGGCAAACTGCAGCGGGAATACAAGCTGATCTCCGAAGAGGAGCCCGCCGATCCCGAGCAGGCCCATTATCGCCGCCTCAAGCAGGTACAGCTGTGTGCTTATGATGAAAATGGTACCGGTCGTCAGTGCCTGAAACCGCTGGAATTTACTTGGAAATTTACCGACTCTGCCAACCCGGATGACTTTGAAACCGGCATTGAAACGGTCACCAATGGCCTCGGCGCCCAAACCAAATTTACGCTGGAACGTATCTCCGATAACCCCGGCGAAGAGGAAGTCGGTCGCTTTGATGAAGGCACCACCCTCTTTGGTTCGATGGTGACTATTCCCGACACAAGCCCTACCAGCCGGGCAGTAAACGGGGATTACCGCACGGTAGTGACCAAGGTGGAACGCTCCAACGGCTACAGGCTAGGCTGGCATACTACCAAGTACGCTTATCAGGGTGTCGGCCTGAGCAGTGACAAAGGCTGGGGCTTCCTCGGTTATCACGCCCAGCGCATTTACGATCCCGAAGCCAATATCGTCACCTACCGCCAGTTCCGTCAGGACTTCCCTTACTTTGGCAAGGTGGCGCGGCAGGTTCAGTATTTTAACAACTATCAGTTTGGCGAACTGCTCACTAACCAGCGCTTTAGTTACGATGCCCTTGAGCTCCATGCCGGTGATAGCAAGACCTACTACCCCTATATGGCGCAAAGCTTGGACACCCAGTTAGAGGGAGGGCAAACACTTGGGTATATAGTCAACGATAACGCACCCCAGGCTATCTCTTATGGCGACGCGGGTGATCTGTTAAGCGGTAGTGTAAGTACCAGCCGTGTAATGAAAACTGCCCAGATCAACGACTCCCAGAGTATTTGGGGTGAGGTGCTGCCGGCCAGTAATTACGGCGATACCCAGCGCAGTGTGGAGAGCACCACGCTGCTGGAAAACCGCGTCAGCGGCAATTGGCTGATCGGCTTCCCCAGTGCCCAGGAACAGCGTCACTTTAGTGGCGATACCAGCGGCAGCCCAGATCAACAGTCCAGTAGCGCCATGACCCCTTATGGCAACACGAATAAGGTGCATACGGCTACCCAGTATCCCGGTGATGCCAAATACCAGATGGTGGTCACCTATGATTACGATGACTACGGCAATGTGACCAGTGAAAGCGCCACCGGCAAGGTCGATGCCACAATTAATGGCTCTAGCACGCAAACGCGCAGCACCCAGGTGAACGGCGCCTTCTCCGATCGGCGCTACCCGACTAGCCTGAGTAATATCTTGGGTCACACCATTACCATGGACTACGACCACCGCTTTGGCAGCATCACTCAGGTGACCGATGCGAATCTCCAGTCCAGCAGTATTCAATACGATCCTTTTGGCCGCGAGATTAGCAGCACCAATGCCGATGGAGTGGCATTCAGCACCCAGTACAACTTCTGTTTCGCTAATTGCCCCGTTGTTGACAGTATCGAAGTGCCTTACTGGGTACAGACCAGCTCGGCAATTACCCCCACCTCGGAATACTATTACGACCAACTGGGCCGTTTGGTACAGCAGGATGTAGAGGATTTCTTCGGTAACAACGTCTCCCGCCGCGAATACAAGTACGATCCTCTCGGGCGGCTTAATATGGAGACGGCCCCTTTCTTTGCCCAAGGTAACGCAGCGGTCGATGGTTACAAACCGATTACCAATTACAAATATGACTTGCGTAACCGCCTCGACTATATAGAGAAAGCCGGTGGCGGCACGGTGGATATTGATTACAGCGTAGCGACGGGCAACAGTGGCAAGCAGGTTAAAGTCAGCGTAACGGAATCGGTAGTGGGGGGGAGTGGTAACAACACCCAGGTGCAGGAGAGCTACTACGACCTAAATGGCGACCTGGCGCGCACGATCGATGACGCCACCGGCGAAGCGGTAACGACAGAGTACACCTACTACGGCAGTGGCTTACCAAAAACCGTGTTGGTTAACGGGGGCAGCCGCAATATCGAATCCAGTTTTGTCTTCGACTATGCCGGCTTCCGCACCAGCATGACCGATGCCAACCTGGGCTCCGTCTCCAGTAGTTACAACGCCTTTGGCGAGCTGCAGCGGCAGACCGATAACAAAGGCCAGAGCATTACCTACCTGTACGACCAGCTGGGTCGTCTGCTGGAGCAGCAAGATGCCCAGGGCCTGGCCCAATGGCAATACGATGCCGTGAATGCAAAGGGCGGCCTGCTTAGCCGCAGTTATACCGAAAACGGCTCACAGGTGTTTTTTGAGGAGTACATCTACCGTTCCGACAGCAAGCTGGACAGTATCCGCACCCAGTTACTAGCCGCTGGTGCCAGCCGTAATTACCAACACCAGTACGGTTACGATAGCTACGGGCGCACCAACAAAGTGGTTTACCCCAACAATGTCGAAGCCCACTACCACTATAACGCGCGCGGTTATATGCAGAGCCTCAGCAGCGATGCAGCCGGCAACAATTCCCTGCAAACCTTTGACAGCATCAACGCCTGGGGTCAGGTAGAGCAGGAGAGCTACGGCAACGGCCTGATCACCAATCGCACTTACGATCCCGATACCGGGCGCCTGCAAACTATCAACACTGGTGGCGGTCAGGTACAAAATAACGAATACCGCTGGCGCTCCAACGGCACCCTGCAAAGTCGCCTCACCTACAACGCCTCCCAGGCACTGCAAAAGCAGGAAGACTTTAGCTACGACGGTCTCAATCGCCTGCGCCACGCCACCATGCAAGTCGGTGGTGACCGCGTGCTCAGCACCCAGTACGACAAGCTCGGCAATATCCTCGCCAAGACCTCCAGTGTCAGCAACGACACCCAGGTCAGCGGCTACCAGTACGGTGAGTTCGGCAATGCCGGTCCCAATGCGGTCAGTAGTGTCACCATTAACGGCATCTCCCACAGCCTGCACTACGATGCCAACGGCGCTATTGAACACTACGACGCCGCCAGCGGTGACGACAAATGGATCAGTTGGAATGCGCGCCAACTGGCCACGGAAATTGTGCTGGGCAGCAGTCAAAGCGATAGCACACCGACCGCCAGAGACCGCTTCCACTATGGACCGGATGGCCAGCGCTTCTATCGCGAAAGCAGCTGGATGGAAGGTGGCCAGCTCAAAACCGAAAAGGCCTTTATTGTGGGCAGCTACGAGGAACAGATCCCCGCAGATGCCAGCATTCTCACTATCGAAAAAACCGCACTGGCCAGCAGTGTTCAGCATATCGCTATTAGGGACCTCACCGGCACCAGCGGCGAATACCAATACCTGCACCGGGACCATCTGGGCTCCGTTGAGAAAATCACCGATGAAGCCGGGCTGGAGATCTTAAATCTCGCCTTTAACCCGGACGGCAGTCGCCGCCAAGGGGACTGGAGCGGAGACCTGGGCCAGCAACAACTACAGGAACTGCTGGCAGTACAAGGCCTCACCACCAAGCGCGGCTACACCGGCCACGAGCACCTGGACAGAACCGGCCTGATCCATATGAATGGGCGTATCTACGACCCCACACTGGGCCGCTTTCTCAGTCCCGATCCCATTGTGCAGGCACCGACCTATAGCCAGAGCTGGAACCGCTATAGCTATGTGTTTAATAACCCGTTGAGTTTTACTGATCCCAGTGGTTATGCGGCATGGGATGAGAGGCCGCAAGAGAAGGACGATACCGCAGAGTCGGGCCCTGTTGAAGAGGTAACCGTTACAGGAAGATGGAACCCGCCAGCCCCAAGTAAGGGTGGTTTAGTCTTTCTAAGCCCAACAAGAACTAGTGAGGTTATTGATGGCGTAAAATACGGTCTTGTACATCATGCAGGAACACGTTCATTGCGAGATGTCCTTGATAGTTTAGATCCTGATAAAATTGATAGTGCGAGGCTTTATGGAGGCTTAGACGCTAATAGTGCGGCAATGGTAAGTGTAAATTCCCGCTCATTAATTTCTGGTAGTATCGGTGGCGGTGGAGCTGCACAAAAGGGGCCATCTACCCTCCAACTTATGCGAAGTGGGGCTGAAGGGCTCTTCGAGGATTTATTTCGGGTACGTTGGCATTATCGAGCTTTGAATGGTGACTTTGGGCCTGAAGAGAAGGCGCATGCGTTGCTTGCAGACCAAGCGCTAAGTGCTGCTGGAGCTTTATACTATTCCAGCGCCGAGATAGAACTTAACGGAGAAATGGTTAACTTCCGTTCGGAAGTTAATAATGCTGTATTCGATACAATTTCAAGCAATAAAGCTTATTTTGCTGGCAGACAACTTGCACAGGGTGCCATGGTTGGCTTAGTGATGAGATATGGGCCTCGGGGGCTTTTAAAGAAAGGGACATTGTGGGGAGGGCTTACAGGTTCTGCTACAACCGTCTCTGGTTTTGGTCGAGGGCTTAATTTATTTGACCAAGGCGTTAGAGATCCTGTGTCTTTAATGTCGGGTGCTATTTCAGGAAAATAAGGTTGATTGATGTCTCTATTTAGCCGGTGTCCAAACTGTAAAAAAAGAACGTTCACAATTTCTCTCAAAGCAAAACTTCTGGGGGATAGCCTAATGAATTGCCCTAACTGTGGGCGAAGAGCAGCTATCCCATCACTAATGAGATTGTTTGTTTCTATATTGATGGCAACATTATTGCCAAGTTTTATTCTGATTTTCTGGGGGGTTGTAGGTTTTATTTACTCCCTGGTCATTACCTTAATATTGATGGTGATAGTTTTTTTTCTTTTGGCGTATATCAGTCCATTAGAATCAAAAGCTAATAAATGAGTATAAATTTATTTGACCAGGATGATTGGTGGGGGGTGAATCCTGAGCGCCTAAAGTAGAGCGCTAACTACCAGTAGTTAGCGCTCCAATGGCCGCATAGCATGTTCCACCTGACGCTGGGCGATAATCGCATCGATCACCCGAATCACCGTGTCCTTGTCTTGATCATCAAAAGTCTCCAGTAGCTTGAAGCGCTTAAATAGCACTTCGTTGCGGATGGGGCTTTCCTCTGTAGGGGCAGCCCCTGCATTTAGCCGCCGGTCGGCGGTCATGCGCACCAGCGCCTGCGCGGCTAAACAGAAAGCGCCGTTGCCTCTGGAAAAACATCCGGCTAAGGTAAAACTCGCGTCGGGGCAAAAAAATGGTGAAGAGCCAGTGGCGCCGGGAAAAATGGTTGTTAACTCGCTGATTGCGCTAGGGAAAATGGAAAGATAAGGTACGACTGGCCTCGGGGTGATGTCTTTGCACAAAAGGGTGGCGGAAGCTTTTTCCGTGGAGTGGGCTCCTTTTTTAGAGGTTTGTATAGATACACTCGGCATGAGAACAGAATCCTAGGAGGAGCTGGTGCAGGAGAAGCTGTTCAGGCGAATACAGTGGAGCATATGCTGCTTGGGGAAGCATTGGGAATTGCGTTACATGCAAATCAAAAGCAAATTAAGACGGGTGGTAATAAGTTGTTAGAAAGTGGAGAGACTATAGCTGGTCGTCAACTTGCAGGACTTGTAAGTGGTGTTGCCATAGGTGGTGCTGGGGCTGGGCCATCACTTGGAATCGTAGCTGGTATGGGGGATGTGTACTATGGCATTGAATCCCTAGCTTCAGAACTAAATTTGAATGTTTCCACTGTTGATTATACTCGACCGATATTACCGCAGATTTCAGATGCCGCGGTACGAGTTTAGCAGAACGCAGGTTGGGTAATATTGCTAACACTTTTCTCTCTGGTCAAAATTAGTGGGTTTTATAAATGGGTGCATATTGTAGAACGTGCAAGAAGTATAAAATTCCACTGATGGCTGCATTGGCTGGCCTGACTGGTGATGGTGCTAGATGTTTAAGTTGTGGCACGAATTATCTGATTGCAGGATTTTCAAAATTGCTTTATCTGACTTTGGAAGGTGCAGCAGTTCTATTATCGGTATATGTTTCTTTTTACTTTTTAACAGTAGTTCCATTGGCGGTTTGTATTGTGTTGGTTTTATTAATACGGTTATTTTTTGCTCCCCTCATAGCAAAACCAACACCTAAGAAATTCTTTGGGAAACGCAGCAGATAACCTTCTTTCCCAAGAATTAAAATTATCAAAACCCCGGCAGGTTACCCTGCCGGGGTTTTGTCGTTATAGCCTATCAAGCCTGCTTCTTCAGCTTGGCATTCTCGATAAACGTATCGATCACCTGAATCACCTGCCGCTTGGTGGCGGCGTCCAGCTTCTCAATCTGCTGTATCCGTCGCAGCAATCTGGAATCTGGCTGCTTGATCTTCTTCACAGGCTTTACACCGAGTAGCTCGTCCGTGCTGACCTTTAGGGCCTGCGCCAGGTCTACCAGCAGGTGTTCGCTCTCGGTCTCGTAATAGGCAATGACCCGTCGCGTCGCGCCGATCTCTTCTGCCAGTTCCTTCTGTGTATAGAGCGATGGAGGCTTTTTGCATCTATGACTCATAAAGCACCCTTAAAGTGAGTCATAGAAGCTCAGTCTATGACTCACACTTATCACAAATGATGGTGCATGAAGAGTACTAAGATACAAATCATGGTTATCAATGCCTGCGTTTCGTCCAACGGGGGATCTGGGAGGCACTGAGCTTATAGCCCTAGTAACTGATAATGGATTCAGCTAGCGAAGATCTCAACAACCTATGGGAGTCGGGCCAGCATCCGTACATGCAAAGAGGTTCTCAATATTAAAAGTATGATAATTTATTGTCAGGTTTTTAAGATGAACATGCATATCACAAACGGAAAGTATGATTCTTTAACTTTTTTGCGAAAAACCTACCCTTGTAAAATCAATAAGTTAGCTTGGTGAAAGTATGAAACATTATTGTTAACTTACAGCTTATGAGTAAACCCGCAGAGCGCTTTAACTTCACCACATCCGATGGAGTGAGGCTCAGCTTTCTGAGTGCCGGGGCTGGTCCCACCCTGCTGATCCTGCACGGCTGGTCGCAGGGGGCGGCCCTGTTCAAGTGCCAGCTCTCTGGCTTGAGTGATCGCTATCGGGTGATTGCTCTGGATATGCGCGGTCACGGTCTGTCGGACAAACCCCTGCACGGCTACCGTATCGCCCGGTTGGCGAAGGACCTGCAGGAGATAATTAGCGCCCTGGCTCCCCAACCTCTCTATTTGCTTGGTCACTCGGCTGGTGCTTCGGTGATCTGGAGCTACCTGGAAATGTTTGGCGATGCAGGGGTTTCCAAACTGGTTTTTATCGATGAGCCCGCCGCCCTACTGGCCCAGCCCTATTGGTCTGAGCAAGAGCGACTGGAGGCAGGCGCAATTCTCACGGCCGAACAACTCTTTGAGTTCACGGGCCAGTTGCGCAGTTCCAAAGCGGAGGAAGCCACCCGCAACATACTGATGTCTATGGTGACTCCTGCGATGACCCCGAGGCAGAGGAAGGAGCTAATTGCGGTCAATCTGCAGTTTCCACGCGACCTGGCAGCACGGCTCTTTATCGATAATGTCACCCGTGATTGGCGTGACTTTATCCCCCATATTAAAAAGCCCACCCTGATTGCCTTCGGTCGTGCCAGCCCTCACCCGGTGGAATGCCAGCAGTGGATTCATCAGCAAATCAGAGGTTCTCGCCTGGAAATTATCGAGGCCGAAGATGGTGGCAGTCACTTTTTATTTCTCGAAGCACCTCAAAGGTTCAATACTCTGCTGCGGGATTTTCTAGATAGCTGATTGGGCACAAACCTATAAAGCTGCAGCATGGAGGAACCCTTTAGGGGGCTCGACTATTTCCTAATGGTTTTCCACAGACTTCAATTTGCCCGAGCTGTGATTTTTCACAGTGGATAAGTTAATTGAAAGTTATTCAAAGTTTCGTCTTTTAGCTAATCTTTAAATTCCCTTTCATGTTCAAACGTGTATTTCTGTGGATAACCACCCTTCAAATGACCCAACTCCTTTTAAACTGTGTACAAGGGAAGCTATTTCATGATGGAGGTCATAGGTTATCAACAATCCTTCCCTATTTCTTATGAGCATTCCCTACAAGGTATTTCCCTGCTGATAATCCAGATCTCAGGCCGTGACTTATTGGTAGAAGTACATGCAGTTTCGGTCAATCCTGTGGGTACCAAGGTGTGTAAAAGAGTTGAGGCTGCTTAGAAGCGCTGATAGGGACAATGAAAAGTTCTCGGCTTAGATGTCACTGGGCTAATCAAAGCAATTGGCGCCGATGTAAGCCAGCTCTCTGTGGGTGATCGGGTTTAGTACGCGGGGGGTATTTCCCGCTCATGTAGTAATGCGCAGTGCCAGCAGGTCGATGAACCAATTACTGGATTTACGCCAAAGTGCCTCAGCGATACTGAGTCTGCGGCCTTGCCTCTCACCGACATCACCTTTGGGGATTGCTATTCGATAGTTGGCAAGCGTCAATCGATAAGAGAGCCTGTGACAAATTTCTATCTTGTGATTGGGTTTGGTAATCGATGCTGCTGGTGGCGTGGCGGCCACTCTGATTCAATTAGTCCACCGTTTGACTGATCTCACAGTCATCGATAGCGCTTCGTATACCGAGACCATCCCTAGATTGCCAACATAAGTGACACACGTTTACCCGCCAAAAATTCCAGCGGGCTCAAGTAATTTAGTACTTTCCTAGGTCGAGTATTGATTCGAAACACTGCGTCATCAATACGGCTTTTTGGTATCTTGCCAATTTCCACTCCTTTTGGGAAGAAGCGCCTCAAAAGGCCATTAGTGTTTTCGTTCAGCCCGCGTTCCCAAGAGTGGTAAGGTTTCGCAAAATATATTCTGCATCCTAGCTTCTGCGCAATCGATTGATGATCTGCAAATTCTCCTCCATTATCGAAGGTGATGGTTTTACAGATGGCCTGATATGGCTTCAACATTTGCTTGATCGCCCGGCTCACTGTTTTCTTGCTCTTATTTGGGACTCTGCGAGTGAGCAATAATTTGGAAACTCGTTCAACCAGTGTCACCAGATAGCCATCTTGACCATAAACTGTATCGCCTTCCCAGTGACCGATCTCAGTGTTTTCATCGACAATCGCAGGTCTTTGATCAATATCTATGCGCTCTGGAATAAGCTTTACGCCTGCCTCGGAACCTGCCCGTTTCTGATAAGGTTTGGCTTTCCTTGGCAGACGTGACCTCCAGTTAAGTCGACTGACCCAGCGGTAAATTGTTGAACAACTAACCGTTTTCGCACACCTCTCAAGCTGCATTCGCCCAGCGATTTGTTCAGGACTTGCATTTTTCAGCTGGTGGTCGATTTGTACCTGCATGGCAAAGTCGAGCTTGGTATGTTTAATAGCTCCGTGCCGTCGTTGCAGTGCCTGACGGTGGGCACTCTCGGCACAGTAAGGGCTGTAACGACCAAGCTCACGAGAGATAGTCTTATTGGATCTATTGAGGCGTAGTCCAATGGCTCGGGCTGAATAGTTCTGCCCATTAAGGACCTCAATCTGGTATCGTTCTTTCAAGGTCAGCTGGTTGGTACGGGTTCCCATGAGGTTCCTGGCTTGTTTGTGTGGAAGCTTACTAGCCTACAACCAGCTGGCCTCCTTCGCTATCGCCAAGTGTGTCGGTTATTGTGAGAATCTAGGATCCAATGGCTAAAAAATCTGGGAGTGCACTATGTTATTAATCACCGCAAGCCACTGAGAGAGGAGCTTGCGAGCGCCAGTATTTCTGGTGGACTACGTGGTTAGTTTGACTAACAACGAAGATCATCTGGCGGAAGTCGTAAAGTGTATTGAGCCGCAAAGAAAAACTGCCCCCATTGATAATCTTGAAAATCTGGATCTATTGGCGTTTTAGCAGAAAAGTACCTCTGGGAGTTTATTTTTTCGCGTTCACTCTTTGAAAAAGAGGATATGGAGACGCAACATAAATTGCTAAATGGGCCGTCGGAATTGATTGATAAAGGAATAATTAAACCACTCTGGGCCAAAAGTTTGGTGAGATAAATGCGGAAAATTTGCTTAAAAGCATACAGTCTGATGCTTTGGCACCTGTGACATTAAACAGGCGCTACTAATATTTCCTTGTATTGACTTTCGCTTTATTTCATTACCCGGAAAACTTATTTCCTATACTGGCCGAATAACTGACCCGATAATTCGGGTTGAAAACTGCGGTGTGCGGTCTTTCACAGGAATATAAGTGGGCGATGCATTATCTCGTTGTTGCACTGCTGTTACTGCTGGTAGTGGCGCTCAGCTTGATTGTCGCGCGTGTTTTGCCTTTTCCGATTCCCCTACCTCTTATTCAAATCCTGGGTGGTGTTCTACTGGGATCTGTATTTGGCATAAGAATACCCTTAGACCCGGAAATATTTTTTCTGCTTTTTATTCCGCCATTACTTTTTCTGGCGGGCTGGCGTATTCCCAAGGGGGCCTTCTTTAGAGACTTGGGTTCAATCCTAACTCTGGCTGTGGGATTGGTGATTTTTACTGTTGTGGGAATGGGTTTTTTCATTACTTGGTTGTTACCGATTATGCCGGTTGCCATGGCCTTCGCTTTAGCGGCAATACTCGCACCTACGGACCCTGTAGCAGTATCTGTCGTGCAAGGGGGCAACAATATTCCGCCGAGACTGGAACATATTCTTGCTGGAGAATCGCTATTTAATGATGCCTCTGGGCTGGATATTTTTCGCATTGCTTTGGCTGCGGCTTTGACAGGTAGTTTTTCTTTTTCACAAGCGGTGACTGGGTTTTTTTGGGTTGCTATAGGCGGAGTAGTCATTGGCGCGGGAGTGGCTTTTATTTGCGGTTATCTGTTGCGCTGGCTGGTCCATCTCAGTGGTGAAGATACGGCTATTCAGATTTTGGTAAGCCTGCTGGTTCCTTTTGCTGCTTACCAGGCCGCTCAGAGTGTTGGTGTATCGGGGATCCTCGCTGCCGCGACTGCGGGGTTTGCCACGCATTACACCAGCCTTCACGGTTCGGAAAAATCCACCACCCGCATGGATCGTCACGCGGTGTGGAGTACGGTGCAAATTGTGCTTGATGGCATTATTTTCGTGCTTTTGGGCGAACAGTTGGTTCGGCTTATAGATTCCGATACCAGCTGGGCCCACGATGTTGGGCTCGCAATGATGTCGCTGTATATCCTGGCTATATTTTTTGTCCTAATGTTACTGCGCTTTGTTTGGGTATGGGTGTCGCTTTACCTATCACGTTTTCGTCGAAATATTCCTTCTCTTTCGACCCAATTTACTTTGGTTAGTATTTTGAGTGTGGCCGGAGTGCGTGGGGCAATCACCCTGGCCGGGGCATTTTCTCTGCCCCTGCTAATACCCGATGGTTCACCCCTGCCGGGTCGTGATGCGGCGCTGGCAATTGCTATGGGAGTGATTCTGATTTCACTGCTTGTCGCTAGTGTATTCCTGCCCTTTTTGCTCAGGCATATACCAGATACTCCTCTCCTGGCGGCGATCGGTGATGAGAAAGGGGCCAGGGTTTCTGCTGCCAAAGCCGCGGAGCAACGGCTGATCAGTCTTCGTAAAGAAATAGACGGGCGCTGGAAAAACAAAGAGATTGCTTATGAAGCGATTGATCACCTGCTGGAAATATACCGTCGACGCATAATTAATGGTGATGATGAAACTAGTGAGACCATATGGATACGCGCACGCGTGGAGCGAAATTTTCGTCTGGCGGCACTTGCCGCCGAGCGGCAACGCCTTTTTGATTTGCGTGTGCACAGGGAAATTGATGATGAGTTGCACCGAAAGTTAGTACTAGAAGTAGACCTGGTTGAGGCCAGTTTAATTTCCAAGGAATAGACTATGGGCAGAAATATTTCTATGGCTTATATAGATCAATGATCGCGATTCAGGTGTAGATATATGGAATATATAGAGCTGCTGAGTGTGGATGGTGTATCTACTTTTAAAAAGCAAAAAATAGCATCCAAAATCCACGAACCTCTTGGAGACTATTCTGAACCCTTTCAGGTGCGACAATTATTTTTTCGTGAATTTGATGAGCATCGGGTGTTTGATTGGCACTGCGCGCCACGAGCGCAGTTTATTTTTTACTTGGCCGGAGAGGTAAAAATAACCACGAGTTCCGGTGAGCAGCATACTTTTAGAGCTGGTGATATTTTATTGGCCAAAGATTTATGCGGAAAGGGCCATGTGAGCGAAACTCTCACACCAGGCCGGGCTGTGATCGCTGTACTCGATCACAATCCCGCTGATGGCCGCCAATAGGTAGCGATTAAATCCGACTCGCTGAGAATGTTCTCTGCCAATACATAGTTTTACTTAACAGATTTTTCTTGATGCTAAGTGCTTAGCCAAAATTCTTTAGGGCTTTTCTGTTTCCAGTTTGGCCTCTTCCCAGTAATGATCCAGATGCAGATCCTTGTCACGACGGTCTTCCTGCAGGGCTTGCAGGAGTTGCTCGCGATAAATACGACTCTGGGCGATATGTTGCGCTTCGTCGCGCCAGTAGGGGAAAAGAGCCTCCAGCATACGCTGGTCGTGCTGTTTAAACTTACGTGCTGCGCGACGCGCCTGTAAGGGGGTGAGTCCCAAAAGTTCCAGGGCCTTCTCGCCAATCGCCAGGGCCGGGTCTATGGTCTCGCGGAAAATATATTTTACTCCGGCCTCCATCAGTGCGTATTGATGCATGCGGCTGCGTGCCCGCGCGAGAATCTTCAGGTGCGGAAAGTGTTTTTGCAGCTGCGCGACAATCTCCAGGGACGCGGCCTGGTCGCTCAGGGTGAGAATCACCAGACGCGCATTGGCGGCGCCGGCGGCACGCAACAGGTCTTCCCGCGTGGCATCGCCGTAATAGGCCTCAATGCCATAGCGACGCACCAGATCCAGCTGTTCAGCGTTGCGCTCCAGCAGGGTGGTGCTAAAACCGCAGGCATTGAGCAGGCGTCCGGTGATCTGGCCGAAGCGACCATAACCGATAATGATGACCGGTGAATTGGAATCCATTGGTGTTTCGTGCTCGACTGCCTGTGGGACTTCAGGGCCGATTAGAAAACGCGGTTGGATAAATTTTTCAAATACCAGCAGTAATATCGGTGTGAGCGCCATTGTCAGGGCAATCAATGCCACGAGCAGGCTGCTCACCTCGGCGTCGAGCACCTGGATTTGAATGGAAAAAGACACCAGTACAAAGCCAAACTCCCCTGCCTGAGCCAGGGATAGAGCGAACAGCCAGTCCTCCCCTTTGGACATGCGCAAAAAACGGGCCAGTAGAAATAGAACGGCAAATTTCACCAATACCAGCGCCACCACCAGGCCGAACAACAGCAACGGATTCTGTGCGATTTGCGCGAAGTTTAGACTGGCGCCCACGGCGATAAAGAAAAGCCCCAACAGCAACCCTTTGAAGGGTTCAATATCCGCTTCCAGCTCGTGGCGAAACTCACTTTCCGCCAACAGGACTCCGGCTAGGAAGGTGCCTAGAGCGGGCGAGAGATCAAGCCAGCTCATTACCGCTGCTGCACCGAAGACAATTAACAAGGCAGTAACAGTAAACATTTCGCGCACTTGGCTGCCGGCGACCAGACGCAACAGAGGGCCCAATAGGTAGCGGCCGGTGATGGCGAAAGCGGCAATGGTGCCGATAACTGCAGCGGCATACCCCCAGCCCTCCAAATCGCCAGCGTGGGACTCGGCGGTAGTGCCCGCGAGTAATGGCAGCAGGGCGAGAATGGGAATTACAGCGATATCCTGTAGCAATAGCACCGCAAAGGCACTGCGTCCGCCTTGGGTCTTGAGGAGTCCTTTCTCACTGAGTGACTGCAATACAATGGCGGTGGATGACAGGGCCAGAATCAAGCCGATCGCTACAGCCGTGGGCCAACCCATATTGAAAAACCACAGCGCTATACCGGCTACGGCGGCGGCGGTTAGTAGCAGTTGGGCGCTGCCGGTGCCGAGAATGGCGCCACGCATTTGCCACAACTTTTTAGGCTGCATCTCCAGGCCGATCAAAAACAGCATCAGCGCTACGCCGAATTCAGCCACATGCATTTCGTCGCTGGCATCCCCTACCAGGCCCAATGCGCTGGGCCCTATAGCTACCCCGGCGAGCAGGTATCCGAGTACGGAACCCAATCCCAAACGTGTGGCAATAGGCACGGCGATAACCGCGGCTCCCATAAATATGACCGCTTCAACAAGGAAGTTTGAGTGTTCCATCAATCGATTATCGCTATTTTATGGTGTGTTGGTGATCGCTGGCGGACGCGCTTTCCGGTTCGGCAAATTCGCGGCTGCGGCGTATTAATGGCGCTATGGTAGAGCCCTGTATCACAATAGAAAAGAGCACCACGCCATAGGTCATGACCACCCACAGGTAACGCAGATCCTGCCCCTGAACGTAAGCGCTGCCCGAGGGAATAGACATTGCCAGAGCCAGTGCCAGGCCACCTTTGAGACCACCCCAGATCAGTATCCGGTTGGTATAGGGGTGATAGCGACGTCGCCTTTTTAAATACAGGAAGGGCACTCCCACCGCCATTACCCGTGCCAACAGCACGATCACAATGCCTGCGACCATCAGCAAGTAGTCCGCCGGGCGCAAATCGATGGTGATCAGGAACAGTCCCACCAACAGGAATAGCAAGCCGTTGAGGAAGTCTTCGGTGATATTCCAGAAGTTATCCAATTCGTGTTGGCTCACCCGGGAAAAGCCGCGCTCGCGGGTGAAGTTCCCGATGATAATGCCGCTTACCACCATCGCCAGGGCGCCGGAGACACCGAGGATATTGGCTAGAGAGAATCCCGCCGTGGGAATGACCAGGGTGAGTAACAGTTCCAGGCTGTGGTCATCGGTGCAGCAGATCAACCAGTGAAACAGTCCACCGATAATCAGGCCGAGCAAAATGCCACCCACCGCTTCCAATGCGAACAGCTCTGCCACTGCAGGAACCGTTGGCTGGCCTCCCTCGAAAGCCACGGCATAAATTACTGCAAACACCACGATGCCAAAGCCATCGTTGAACAGAGATTCCCCCTCCACCTGGATGGAGACCTGCTCAGGCGCTTTGAGGTTTTTCATGATGGCCAGCACGGCGATGGGGTCGGTGGGGGAGATTAGCGCACCGAATAACAGGCAATAGATGAAAGCCACCGGCATGTTGATCAACATCAGGAACCAGTACAGCAGGGCACCCACCACAAAAGTGGAAATCAGGGTACCGACGATCGCCAGCAGGCCAATTTCCAATTTTTGGTTGCGCAGTTCCAACAGGTCGATATGCAAACTGCCGGCGAAGAGCAGGAAACCCAGCATCCCTTTGAGCAGGATATCCTCCAAATTGAGCAACGGCAGCAACTGGTCCGCCCAGGTGCGCAACTCCACCACCCCCAATTTGCCCAGGCCGGTAACAATGAGTGACAGCGCCAGGGCTCCAGCCGTGATTGCAATGGTGGTTTGTGCGCGCAGCACATACTGGTTTAGGAAGCCGAGAAAGACCGACACCGCGGCAAGAAAACAAAAGGTGTAATAGACTTCCATGCCGTGCGTGGACTCCAGGGGATAAGAATTGCGGGGCTCTGCCCAGCCCTCAAAAGCAGCGGCTTACAGCGCTTTTTTGGGGCGAAATTATCAATTGCTGAGCGTGCCGTTATTGTAGTCGCGCAGGGGCCCGCTCGAGTTTCCCTGACAGGGCTCTGGGCACAGGGGTGTCTGGTGTGGATACCGCCGGTTGCGCCCTGGTTGGGGGCGCGCAATTGTAACGGCTCCTCGGTGCGGCACAACCGCATTTTTGATTTATATCCACAACAGCTTTTTCGCGCCTGCCGAAACTGCCATTCGTTTATTTCTGGTTCGTCTGACTATCTATTGCGGAGCAAGTTTCTCTCCGTTGAATTCATTGCTTTCGGCATAGCCTCCATTCAGGCGTAGCTTCCCAACTACACTGGAGGCATCTGGTAAAACCAAATGCAAAAGTGCAAGAGAGGAAGTCGTGGCAAATCATCCATTGTTATGTGATACCTCCAAACTGGTCGGGCGGGTGTTGATGTCCCTGATATTTATTTTTGCTGGGTGGAACAAAATAGGCGGTTACAAAATGACCGAGGCCTTTATGGTGTCCATGGGGATACCCGCGCTACTGCTTCCCCTGGTGATTATTGTGGAGTTGCTTGGAGGGCTGGCGATATTACTGGGGTTCTTTACCCGCTTCTCCGCGGTGATCCTTTTTCTTTTCTGCCTGGCCAGTGCCTGGATGGTGCATTATTCCCCCGGTGATCCCGGTGAAATGACGAGCTTTATGAAAAACATCACCATCGCCGGAGGCTTCCTGATCCTCGCCTGTGCCGGGGCCGGTCGCTTCAGTCTGGATCACTGGATTCGCAAAAAATAGCGCCAAATAGACTGAATGGGTTAGGGCGGGATTTGCGGCTTACCGAGGCTACCTCAGGCATTCGTCGACCCTATTCGGCACTTGTGCCGAGCACTTTGCAAATGCGCACCTATACTGCCTTTTGCCGCGACTGCCTGATGCCGCGCAATCCATTCGGGAGGATCACCGTGAAACTCTTTTACGCGCCTGGAGCCTGCTCCCTATCTCCACATATTGTCGCCCTAGAGGCGGGCATTGATCTGGATCTTTGCAAAGTGGATCTGAAGACGCACACCCTGGAAAATGGTGATGATTTCCACAGGGTCAACCCCAAAGGCTATGTGCCAGCCCTTCAGTTAGAGGGCGGTGAGTTACTCACTGAGGGCGCTGCAATCATGCAGTTTCTCGCCGAGCAAAAGCCCGACGCCGACTTGGCACCACCGGTGGGCACTCTGGATCACTACCGCATGTTGGAGTGGCTGAATTTCCTCAGTGCAGAAGTCCATAAATGTTTCCTGCCATTATTTTGGAACGGCTCAGAGGAGGAGAAGAAAAAGGCTCAAGAAAAGATTCTGCGTCGGATGGATTATGTCGAAGAGCAGTTGCAGAGCGATTTCCTATTGGGGGACGCCCTATCTGTGGCGGATACCTACCTTTATGTCATTATCCGCTGGCTCAAGGCTCTGCATTTCGATATGTCGCGCTGGCCCCGGCTGCAGGCTTTTCAGCAGCGTATGGAAATGCGCCCGGCGGTTCAGCAGGCTCTGCAAGAAGAAAAAAGCCAGGCAGCTTGATTTCGAAGGTATGTATCAGCGCGGAGTGATGCGCCTGGTAATCGGTATATCCGATTCTATTGGGTTGCGCGCCTGAGCGATGACCAGTGAGGAGAACAGGGCTACCACGGCGCAGGCGAACATGGACCCGGCGATGGGAACCAGTGTGCCTGTGTGCAGACTACTCACCAGCCCGCCGAGCACACCGCCGGTGATAAATATTGTGGCCCCATAGAGGGCGTTAGCGCTGCCACTGATCTTGGGGAAAAACTCCAGGTAACAGGCGGCGGCGTTGGGCCCGGTAATCCCGATACAGCTCATCACCAGCACCAGCGGCACCATCCACAGGATTAACTCTCGGATCCCCGTCATAGTACCCAGTAATAACAAGCCACAGCCGAGCATCTGCAAGGTAACGCCGATCAGCAAAATATTGCGTGGCTGGAACAGGTTGAGCAGGCGGATGTTGACCTGCACCATACAGATGAGCCCCAAAATACAGGTGCCAAAAAACAGCGGGAAGTGGCTGGGACTGACATTGAAGTAATCCATAAATACAAAGGGCGCGGTGGTGATGTAGATAAACATCGAGCCACTAACACAGGCCTGAGTAGCGAGAAACCCGAGGGCGCGGCGGTTACGTAAAACCTGGCCATAGGTGGAGACCAGTGAGGCCAGTGGCATCAACTGGCGTCGTGCGCGGGTGAAACGCGAAACGGTTTCCGGTAGCAGTAAGCGCACCAGTACCAGCATGGCGATGGCGTACAGCAACAGAAACACAAAAATGCTTTGCCAGCCTCCCAGCGTCAGCAGTAGCGAGCCAATGACCGGGGCAATCATGGGGGCGATCAGCATGATAGTACTGATCATGGAGATAATTTTGGCGGCCTCACGCCCACTGTGCAGATCGCGCACGATGGCCGCGCAAATCACCGTAGCAAAACCCCCACCTACTGCCTGCAAAAAACGCAGGATGATCAATTGGTCTACATGATCGGCAAACAGGATCAGCAGCGAACTGACGATATAAATACACAGGCCGATAGTGCCCACCAACCGTCTTCCCCAGCGGTCCGAGAGCGGCCCACCGAAGAGCTGGCCGAGAGCAAAGCCCAATAAAAAACTGGAAACCGAGTATTGAACCCGCGCAACCTCCGTGTCCAACGCCCCGGCCATGGCCGGTATGGCCGGCAAGTAGCTGTCGATGGAAAACGGCGTCAGGGAGACCAGAGCCGCCAGCCATACCACCAGCCAGCGCGGTGCCTTTTGCTCAGCGGATAAAGCAGTGGATGTCATGGAATTGCTCTGGGACGATTTGGGGGCTCTTGTTGGCGGTGACAATAGATCGCTGAATACAGCAGGCATGGTAGAGGGGGCGCGACACCTTATCTAGTGCCGCATTCCGCTCCCTCAGTGCTTGTCTTCCCGCAATGTGTACAGGCCCTGTTTGAGTTTCAATAAATGTTCCTGCAACTGGGGGCCTTTGCGCTGGGCAACGCCAATGGCGAGTACATCGATCACCACCAGGTGGGCGATCCGCGAGGACAGCGGCGTATAGATCTCGATATCCTCTTCCACATCGACTTCCAGCGGGATACTGGCCTGCTGTGCCACCGGTGAACCGCTTGGTGCGAGGCCAACCACTAGGGCGCCCTGCTCTTTCGCCATGCCCATGGAGCGCAGCAATGCCTTGGTGCGTCCACTTTGCGAAATCGCCACCACGATATCGCCCGGCTGCATGGACATGGCCGACATATTTTGGATGTGATGATCCGAATGGGCCGCGGTGGCCAGCTGCAGGCGGAAGAACTTGTGCTGGGCATCGGCGGCTACCGCACCGGAGGCGCCGAAGCCAAAGAATTCTACCCGTTTGGAAGCGGCAATGGCGGTCACTGCGGCTTCCAGGGCGCGGTCGTCGATGCGGTCGCGAACCTTCAGTAGGGTATCTACGGTAGAGTCGAATACTTTGCGTTTGTACTCGGCGATAGTGTCTGTCTCAGTCACCGCAATCTGGCCGAAACTGGGGCTTGAGGCCAGTTGCTGTGCCAGATTCAGCTTAAATTCCTGAAAGCCGGAACAACCCACTGCACGGCAAAAGCGCACTACGGTGGGCTCGCTCACCTGGGCCTCTGTGGCCAAGTCGACGATACGCATATGAATGATTTCGTCGGGATTGGCGAGAATATACTCCGCCACCTTGCGCTCAGATTTGCGCATGGATGACAGCTGTTCGCTGATTTTTTGCGTGACTTCCGCCGGTTTCACAGGACTACCTTCTCTGATGCCAGATGCCGCAGTTTAGCCGCTGCGCCCTCTGCTGGCGAGCGGCTTGGCATTGTCAGCCGGGGCAAAATCCTGTTTATTTACACAGGTCTCGCACAGCAGCTCTGGTACAATCTTCGCCCATGGACGTATCTCAGATTTTAGACCCCCTTAACGACGCCCAGCGCGAAGCGGTAGCTGCCGCGCCAGGCAATCAATTGGTTCTGGCCGGTGCCGGCTCGGGCAAGACCCGCGTGCTGGTGCACCGTATTGCCTGGCTGATGCAGGTGGAGGGCGCCTCGCCCTACTCCATTATGGCGGTGACCTTCACCAACAAGGCCGCCCGCGAGATGCGCGCCAGAATTGAGGAGCTGCTGGGGGTGAATACCTTCGGTATGTGGGTGGGCACCTTCCACGGTTTGGCCCATCGGCTACTCAAGGCCCACTGGCAAGAGGCCAAGTTGCCGCAGAATTTCCAGATTCTGGATTCCGACGACCAGCTGCGTTTGATCAAGCGGGTGCAGACAGATCTGGGCCTGGACGATAAGAAGTGGCCACCGCGGGAGACCCAGTGGTGGATTGGTGCGCAGAAAGACGAAGGCCTGCGCCCGCAATATATTAATGCCGGCGCCGATCCCTGGCTGCAGACCATGGTGCGCATCTACTTCGCCTATGAAGAGGCCTGCCAGCGTGGTGGATTGGTGGACTTCGGTGAGCTGCTGCTGCGTGCCCACGAGCTCTGGCTGAATAACGACGCTATTCTCGCCCACTACCGTCGGCGTTTCCCCTTTATCCTGGTGGATGAGTTCCAGGATACCAACACCATCCAATACGCCTGGCTGCGCCTGCTCGCTGGGGAGCAGTGCCACATCACCGCCGTGGGGGATGATGACCAGTCCATTTACGGCTGGCGCGGCGCCAAGATCGAGAATATCCAGCACTTTTCCACAGACTTGCGCGAAGTGCAGACGGTGCGACTGGAGCAAAATTATCGTTCCACCTCCACCATTTTGAACGCGGCCAACGCGGTGATCGCCAATAACAGCGGTCGCCTGGGTAAGGAGCTGTGGACCAAGGGCGATGAGGGCGAGCCCATCGCCGTCTACGCCGCCTATAACGAGCAGGATGAATCGCGCTTTATTGTCGAGCGTATTAATGACTGGGTGCGCGATGGCAACCGCCGTGACAGTATCGCTATTCTCTACCGCTCCAATGCCCAATCTCGGGTACTTGAAGAAGGCCTTCTGCGCGAGCAAGTGCCTTACCGTATTTACGGCGGCCAGCGTTTCTACGACCGCCTGGAAATCAAAAATGCCCTTTCCTATCTGCGCCTGATCAGCAACCGCAATGATGACACCGCCTTTGAGCGGGTGGTGAATACCCCCACGCGCGGTATCGGTGCGCGCACGGTGGAGATGGTGCGCTCTTTTGCTCGCGAGCAGGGCTGTTCTCTGTGGCAGGCGGCCAAGCTGATGTTGCAACAGCGGGTTCTCGCTGCGCGCGCCGGTAATGCCTTGCAGAGCTTCCTGGATCTGATCAACCAGCTGGCTGCAAATGCCGAAGATAAAGAGCTGGACGCCATTGCCGAGGATGTAATCGAAACCAGCGGCCTGCTGGAATTCCACGGTAAAGAAAAAGGTGAGAAGGGCCAGACCCGGGTGGAAAACTTGCAGGAGCTAGTGACTGCTTGTCGCTCTTTTACCGGTGTGGACCTTCCCGAGGGTGAGGAAGATGAGGAGGAAATACCTCTTCTTAACCAGTTCCTCGACAGTGCTGCCCTCGATGCCGGTGAAGGCCAAGCGGATGAGTTTGAAGATGCGGTCCAGCTGATGACTCTACACTCCGCCAAGGGCCTGGAGTTTCCCCTGGTATTTATGGCGGGTGTGGAGGAAAACTTGTTCCCGCACAAAATGTCCGCGCAAGAACCCGGCCGCATGGAGGAAGAGCGACGCCTCTGCTACGTGGGTATTACCCGCGCCATGCGCAAGCTGTATATCACCTACGCGGAAAACCGTCGCCTGTTTGGCAGCGAGACCTATAACAGCCCGTCTCGTTTTATCGGTGAGATTCCTGCGAACCTGGTACACGAAGTGCGCCTGAAAACTGAAATTTCCCGACCACTCTATCAGGCGGACTACGGTAAGGTGGGTCAGTTCTCTGATCCGGCCCCGGACTTCGATGACCTGCCACCACTGGCCCTGGGCGGTCGAGTGGAGCATGCAAGGTTTGGCGAAGGCACCGTAGTACAGTTCGAAGGCAATGGTCCACGTGCGCGGGTGCAGGTCAATTTCGATGATGCCGGTAGTAAATGGCTGGTGGTGGCTATGGCTAAGTTGCAGCCCCTATAGATTTAGCTTTGGTAAAAACCGGGCCACATTAAAGATATTTTTCTACAGTGGTTTTGGTTTTTGCCAAGGTCTCGAATATTAAAAAAAGATCATTAATCGATGGTCTGCGCCATAAAAAAGATAATTAAAAGCGATGAAAAAAGTTAACTGGTATCCCGCTATTATTTTGGGCCTCATCGCCCTGCTGGTTATTACCTTTGCTGCACTGGTCACTTCCCGTGCGGCACAGGGGCCTACACAACACTTTTCTGATACGGACAACAAAGAGCTGTTCGAGTGGAAGCTGGTTACCACCTGGCCAAAAAATTTTCCAGGGCTCGGCCAGGCACCGGAACGCTTCGCAAAAAATGTTGAGAAGATGTCGTCCGGCCGTCTCAAAATAAAAGTTTATGGTGCCGGCGAGCTGGTACCGGCACTGGGTATTTTTGGCGCGGTATCTGAGGGCGCTGCACAGATGGGGCACGGTGCCGCCTATTATTGGAAAGGCAAGATTCCAGCGGCTCAGTTTTTTACCGCAGTGCCTTTTGGTTTAAACGCCCAGGAAATGAATGGCTGGCTGCATCACGGTGGCGGTTTAGAGCTCTGGACGGAGATTTATGAACCGTTCAATTTGATCCCCCTGGCCGGAGGCTCCACCGGGGTACAGATGGCGGGTTGGTTTAATAAGCCGATTAATTCCGTTGAGGATTTGCAGGGCCTAAAAATGCGTATTCCTGGCCTGGGAGGTGAAGTTTTAAATCGGGCCGGTGGTACCGCTGTGACGATCCCCGGTGGCGAACTTTATACAGCTTTGCAAACTGGCGTAATCGATGCGACTGAATGGGTCGGCCCCTACAACGATCTCGCTTTTGGTTTCCACCAAGTTGCCGAATATTACTACTACCCCGGTTGGCATGAGCCCGGCTCGATGATGGAATTTATCGTCAACAAAAAAGCCTTTGAGAAATTACCCAAAGACCTGCAAGTCATTGTGAGGGTCGCAGCCCGTGAAGCAAACCAGGATATGTTGGATGAGTACACCGCGCGTAATAACCGCGCCCTGCGAGAGCTGGTGGAAACACACGGGGTAAAGGTTAGGCGCCTGCCAGATGATGTACTTTCACACCTGAAGAAAATCAATTCACAGATTATGCAGGAGACTGCCAATAAGGACCCGGAATTTGCGCGTATTTATAAAGCTTTTAAGGACTTTGAGCGTGATGTGCGGCCCTATCACCAGATTAGTGAAGAGGCTTATTACCAGGCTCGGGAGTTAAATTAACTTTGAACCACTTCGAGGTCAGGGTAAGTGAATATTGGCTTTCCATGACATCTCCCGCTTTTTTATTATAAGAAAGAGAAACCAGCGGGTCGCTTATATTTTATCCCTTTTGTCTTTTTTTTCGTCAATATTTACATAATAATGCCGCGGCTTTTTTATCTGACTAAAGAAAATATGACTGGGGAGTTATAAATGTTTAGAGTTTTTAGCCTTTTTGTTTTGGGGGTAGTATTTCTTTCTGGTTGTGCGGGGGCGCCGCAACTACCTGTTGAGCCTGATCAAAGATTTTGGCAACAACAAGAAAAGCGTGTGGGGATAATAATATCTTCGGCACCAACACCAGATGTATATCTTCCTGGTGCAAGTTGTTTGCTGTGCTTAGCAGCTGCTGAAGTGGCGAATTCTTCACTTAGTAAGCATACCGAATCACTCTCGATAGATGACGTAATGGTCATCGCTGTCGATGTGAACGAACTTCTTCAATCTAAAGATATTGAAGTGATAGAAATTCCTCAGGAGCTCAATTTGCGCAGGTTGCCTAAGCATAAATCTGAGGCTCCTAATTCTACTAAGAGAGATTTTTCACATTTTGCAGCGCAATATAATATTAGTCATCTTTTGGTGTTAGATTTCAATGCAGTGGGTATGCTTAGAACTTACTCAAGTTATATACCTACTAGTGAGCCCAAGGGATACTTTGAAGCTTTAGGTTATTTAGTGGATCTGTCAGATAATACCTATGAATGGTATCGTCCCGTAAAAGTCCTCAAAGCGGCTGCTAATGAATGGGATGAGTCTCCAAATTTTCCTGCCCTAACAAATGCTTATTATCAGGCGATTGCAGAAGGGAAAGAAATCCTAATTTCCTCTTTTGGTACAGAAAAAGCTATTCAGTAAGTCTTAATTCTCTGTGTCTATTGGGCGTTAATATGTTTATTGACGCCCAAGCTTAAATTCGTAAAGACTGTTTTTTCAAGAATTAAAATGAAATATCAAATATTATTTGTCTTATGTGTGTTAGTTGTAGGGTGTGCTAGTAATAAAACTTCCCCATATGTTGAATATGTTAATCAGCCCATTAGCATTCCTGCAAATTCCGCGATAGCAATCAAAGTGGAAGAATTTGAGATCCCTCCATTCCGTGGACAGGTTAATTATGACAACCTTGATGTAAATCATGGTCAAATGGCATATATAGGTGTGACTCCTGGAGCTTTTGCGGGCTCTATTCTTGCTCATGCTTTAATTGTAGGAGCTGCAGGAGATAGTAAAAAAAAGGCTGAGCAGGAAGAGGCTGACAAGATCTTAGATCTCTATCGAGAAGCTATCGCGACTTTTACTGCAGCGAATCTTACAAAAGCTGCAGTAGTTGATTTTCAGCAAAAAAATATTGCATTCAATGTTTGGGAGGCAGAAAACAGCGATCCCTGGATTGTTCAATCCTACCCCATGTTCTTTCTCTCGCAAGACAGAAGTACCTTGACGCTAAAGAATTCTGTATCAATTTTCGAGAAAAATAATAGAGAAAATCCCGCCTATCAAAATCTGATTGAGGTTGTTTCTTCTCCTGTAAACGAAGACAAATCAAATGTAATACCAGTCGCAGCTCTTAATGAATTGAGCATCAAGTTATTTGTTGATTCACTAGTTGTGATGAAGACAGAATTATCAGGAGAGCACAAGTTAGATAGCAAAGAAAAAACGTTAAGTTTTTATTCTGGTGGAAAGAAAGTCTATGAGCGTGGCCGGATTCTTTCAGAGAGTTGTGATCGAATGAGTTTTAGAACCTTACGTGGTTGGGTGAAGTCAGTACCAATTGAAAGGAAAGCGCAGACCTGTTCAGTCAGTTAGTAGACTCTTGGGGGAGGAGCCTCCCCCAACCCCTATACTAGGGCAGCGGCCTGGTATGACCTCTATCGTCAATAGCGACAAAAACAAACTCACCTTCGGTGACTTTTACCTGCTCACCAGAATCCACCCGTGTCAGCCATACCTCAACCATCGTCCTAATAGAGGAACGCCCCACCTCGATAGCCTCGGCATAGCAGCTGACTGTTGAGCCAACCGGAACCGGGCGTAAGAACACCATACTGCCTACTGCGACGGTAGTTACCCTGCCGCGTGCGATGCTTTGGGCCAGAATTGCTCCAGCGAGGTCCATCTGCGACATCAGCCAACCGGCGAATACGTCTCCCTGGGGGTTGGTATCACGGGGCATAGCCAGGGTTTGCAGGGTAAGCGTGCCTGTTGGTTGCGGGTTTTCATCAAGGGCTGAAAGTGCGGACATCGACTGCTCACAGATTGTTAGAGTTATTGGTTTCCACCTGAGGGAAGGTGGCGCATTCTAGCACAAATTGTCCAGTAAATGACCAGCATCCTTTGTAAAAGCTTCCTCTAATCCTTTGGCAATACACGGTGTTAACCGGTTAATAACCCTGGCAGCCAAGTCACCAGAGCAGGCCAAAGCGCCAGGAGGCACAATATCAGCAGCTGAATAGCGATAAATGGCATAACGCCGCGATAGATAGCGGAAGTGGCCACTGAACTTGGCGCAACACCGCGAAGGTAAAACAATGCAAATCCAAAGGGTGGCGTAAGGAAGGAAGTCTGCAGGTTGATCGCGATCATGATACCCAGCCATACCGGATCTAAGCCCATTGCCAGCAGTACCGGCCCGACGATGGGCACCACCACAAAGGTGATCTCGATAAAGTCGAGAATAAAACCGAGCAGAAAAATTACCAGCATTACCAACAGAGTTGCGCCGACAACACCACCGGGCAGGTTGTGGAAAATGTTGGTGACTAACTCTTCACCGCCGTAACCGCGGAAGACCAGAGAGAATAGTGAGGCGCCAATAAGGATGGCAAAGACCATTGCACTTACCTGTAGAGTGCTGCGACCCACCTCCCCCGCCTGTGTCCAAGGCAGAGCGCCGCGACGGTAAGCCAGTAATCCGGCGCCCAGGGCACCTACGGCGGCGGCTTCTGTAGGCGTTGCGGCACCGGTAATAATGGAACCCAGCACTAACAGCATCAGAGCGATTGGAGGAAAAAGGCTGCTCAGTAGCGGCCAAACTTCCAGAGGTTGCCGCTGCGCGGTCTCGGCCTTACTCGGAGAACGGCGTGCCACGAACAATAGGTAAACAATGTAGGCTGCAACCAACATTAGGCCAGGGATAATCGCGCCGATAAACAGATCGCCAACGCTGACCGGCTTCGGATTAAAAATACCCGCGGATAGCTGTGCCTGCTGATAGGCGTTGGAGAGAGTATCCCCAAGTAGAACCAGTGCAATTGATGGAGGGATGATTTGCCCGAGGGTGCCGGTGGCACAGATAGTGCCGGTGGCGAGCTTGGGAGAGTAGCCCTGTTTCAACATGGTGGGCAGGGACATCAATCCCATCGTCACCACGGTGGCACCCACAATACCGGTACTAGCCGCCAGAAGTGCGCCGACCACTACCACGGAGATGGCCATACCCGCCGGTGCACCCATAAATACTTTAGTCAGATTGACCAGTAAGTCTTCGGCGATCTTGGCTCTCTCGAGAATCACTCCCATTAGGACAAAGAGTGGTACGGCTACCAGGGTGCCGTTTTGCATAATGCCGTAGAGGCGGTCGGGGAAGGCGCGCAGAAGTTCTGCATCGAAAACGCCATACACGATACCCAGGCCGGCGGTGATTAGGGCCATACCGGCGAGGGTGAAGGCCACCGGGTAGCCGAACATCAACAGCCCACAGACGGCGGCAAACATCAGTAGTGGTATCAGCTCGATCATGCTTCGGCTTCCTCCACTTGTTTGAGGAGATGTGGTTTCGCCACAGCCTCGCTCGCCGGGCTAGAAACCTCCATCAGCTGTAATAAAGCGCGAAGAAATTGGGCGCTGCCCGCGAGACCAAGGGTTATTGCCGCGAGGGGAATCAGGCTTTTCAGTAGGAAGACACCGGGAAGGCCGCCGGCATTGGCGCTCTCCTCAAGCACTGACCAACTGTTCAAAACGAAATGCCAGCTGCCCAGTAACATAAGGGTACAGAGTGGCAGCAGAAATAAGAGAAAGCCGACAGCGTTAACCCAAGCCTTGCCCTTGGGATCCATTCGCCGATAGAAGACATCGACACGCACATGGGCGTCGGTTTGCAGGGCATAGGCCAGCCCCAGCATGAAGGCGGCACCGTGTAGATAGATCACGGATTCCTGTAGCGCGATAGAGCCACTGTCAAACAGGTGGCGTAGGGCTACGACGCAAGATTGCAGTAGGACCATGGCCCAGGTAAACCAGGCGAGCAGGTGGCCGGTGCGACTGGACAGACTCTCCAGTGCACGCGCTCCACGCATCAGAAATAGCATGGGGGCTTCTCTCTTTACATCTTATTGTTATCTCGTTTGCATGCAGGTTACCGCTTTGCCTGCCCGGGCACCAGCGGGGCAAATTTCAGGTTGTAATCTTTTTGTCATGTTTTATTCATAGAATCGTCATCCGTTCTTCCTAGCATCGCCGCGTGAAATAAAAAACACTCATCGGAGTTACACATGAACAAGCGAATTCTGGCTACTTCCTTGGCGGCATTGACCCTCGCCACTTCTCAGGTGGCTCTGGCGGCGCGCGACTACATCAGCGTTGTTGGTTCCTCCACTGTTTACCCATTTACCACCACTGTGGCGGAGCGTTTCAGCCGTGCTACCCAGTTCAAAACTCCGGTAGTCGAATCCACAGGTACTGGCGGCGGCATGAAGCTGTTCTGCCAGGGCGTTGGTGAAAGCACTGCGGACATCACCGGTGCCTCTCGCCGCATTAAGCAGTCTGAGCTGGAGATGTGTAACGGCAACGGCGTTGATGTTGTGGAAGTACAAATCGGCTACGACGGCATCGTGTTGGCGAATGCTAAGAAAGCGACTCCTTTCAAGCTTTCCCGCAAGGACATCTTCCTGGCGCTGGCTAAAGAAGTACCGAACCCGAACGGTTCCGAGACTCTGGTTGCCAATCCTTACAAGACCTGGAAAGACGTAAACCCTGCGCTGCCCAACACCAAAATCGAAGTTCTGGGTCCGCCCCCCACTTCCGGTACCCGTGATGCCTTTGCCGAATTGGCAATGGAAGGTGGCTGTAAGAAGTTCGATTGGATCGCAGCCATGAAGAAAAAAGACAAGAGCGCTTACAAGGCGATCTGTCACAACGTACGCGAAGACGGCGCTTATGTTGAAGCCGGTGAGAACGACAACCTGATCGTCAACAAGTTGGTTGCCAATCCGAATGCCCTGGGCATCTTTGGTTTCAGCTTCCTCGACCAGAATGCCGATAAAGTACAAGGCTCTATGATCGAAGGGCAGGCTCCGACTTTCGACTCTATCGCAGATCAGAGCTACCCGGTTTCCCGCCCGCTGTTTATTTACGTGAAGAAGGCACATGCCGACGTAGTACCGGGTATCAAGCAGTTCCTGGCAGAGTTCACCAATGAGCGCGCCTGGGGTGATGAAGGTTACCTGACTGACAAAGGTATGATCCCGCTGCCCCAAGAGAAACGCCAGAAAATTGCTACTGACGTTCGCAAGCTGAATGCCCTGAGCAATCTTGCTGCGAAGTAAATTTATCCTGGAGTAGTACAGTCAAAGGGAATTGACGGCCAAGCTCGAGAGGGCTTGGCCGTTTTTATGAAAGCCAAGTGGAAACACAGGGAAAAGTCGGGATAATGCCGACATCGACATTTTTAGCACGGTAACTCAATGCAAACCCCCACACTGTTCGCCCTTTTGCTGCTGTTGATTTTAGTGGCCTACGGTACCGGCTTTAGTCGTGCACTGAGTGCAGCGCGCAGCCGCGGAGGCCTGCGTAATCTGGCCTCACTGCCCAGCTATCACGGTTTATTTACCGCGCTTTGGTGTGGTTTACCGGCACTTTTACTACTGGGTGCCTGGCTGATTTTTGACGATGCCATTATTCGCTCTATGGTGATGCACAGCATTGCCGATAAACCCGATACCATTGCCGGGCAGAACCTGCTCTATGCACAAATTCAAAACCTCGCTGCTGGCCATTTGGTGGGGGAGTCATCCCCTCAGTTGCAGTCGGCGGCGGAGCATCTCAGTCAATTGCGCAATAACTCCAATACCCTGCAGGCCTTTTTAAGTCTGGTGTTGGCGGTGGGCCTGGGGGCATTTGCACTGTTGCGTTTTTCTCCGGAGCTGCGCGCCCGTGAGAAAGTAGAAAAAGTCCTTAAGTCTATTCTGATTACTTGTGCCTGCGCCGCGATTTTTACCACTGTGGGTATTTTGTTCTCGGTACTGTTTGAGTCGCTGCGCTTTTTCCAGTCGGTGCCGGTGACTGAATTTTTGTTCGGCTTACATTGGAGCCCGCAGATGGCCCTGCGTGCCGATCAGGTTGGTTCCAGTGGAGCTTTTGGTGCGGTACCCCTGTTTACCGGTACCTTGATGGTTTCCGCAATTGCCATGTTCGTGGCGGTGCCAGTGGGCCTGATGGCGGCTATTTATCTGGCCGAGTACGCCAGCAAGCGCGTGCGCAACGTGGCCAAGCCAATTTTGGAAATTCTCGCCGGTGTACCCACAGTGGTATACGGCTTTTTTGCGGCGTTAACCGTCGCTCCGTTTATTCGTGACCTGGCCACCTCCATTGGCCTGCAGGCCTCCAGTGAGAGCGCCCTGGCCGCTGGGTTGGTAATGGGGATTATGATTATCCCGTTTGTCTCCTCATTATCTGACGATGTGATTAATGCGGTACCGCAATCCCTGCGCGATGGCGCTCTGGGGTTGGGTTCAACCCAATCGGAGACCGTGCGCAAAGTGGTGATCCCCGCAGCACTGCCGGGAATTGTCGGCGGTGTACTCTTGGCGGTGTCCCGCGCAATTGGTGAGACGATGATCGTAGTAATGGCCGCAGGCCTCGCCGCCAATCTCACCGCTAATCCCCTGGAGTCGGTCACCACCGTTACCGTACAGATCGTGACGCTACTGGTCGGCGACCAAGAGTTTGACAGTCCCAAGACCCTGGCCGCGTTTGCGCTTGGTCTGATGTTGTTTGTCTCGACTCTGGTACTGAACTTTATCGCCCTGCACGTAGTGAAAAAATACCGGGAGCAGTATGACTAATCTCACTCAGACGCAGGTTCGCGAGCGTATCGAAAAGCGTCTCGCCAGCCGTCATCGCAAGGAAAAACTGTTTCGCGGGCTGGGTATTGCCAGTATTGCTTTCGGCATTCTCGCGGTTGTTATTTTGTTTAGCGATATTATCAGCAAGGGTAGCGGTGCCTTTGTACAGACTGCCATTGAGTTGGAAGTACACTACGATGCGCAGGTACTCGGTATTGAGAAGGTCGATGACGAGAGCCTTGCCTGGGCCAACTTCACCGGGGTGATCCGCGAGGCCCTGCGCGAGCGTTTCCCTTCGGTGACTGGCCGCAGTGACAAGCGTGAACTGTATTCGCTGGTTTCCTCTGGAGCGCCCTTTAACCTGCGTGATCGCCTGGCCGCAAATCCAGAGCTGCTCGGTAAGAGTGAGAAGGTGTGGTTTGCCGCTGACGACGATGTGGATACTTTTGTTAAAAGTCTGAAGGATTCCAAAGAAGGCTTCCGCGGCCGTACCTCGGAACAGAAAGCCGGCTGGATCGAACAGTTATTGGAAAGTGGCGAACTGAAGAAGCGTTTTAATACCATCTTCTTTACCAACGGCGACTCCCGTGAACCGGAGCAGGCCGGTATCCGCGCGGCCTTGATGGGGTCGCTGTTTACATTGCTGGTGACCCTGGCGCTGTCTTTCCCAATCGGGGTGGCTGCGGCCATCTACCTGGAAGAATACGCACCAAAGAATCGTTGGACCGACCTGATTGAGGTGAATATCAATAACCTCGCCGCAGTGCCATCCATCGTATTCGGCCTGCTGGGGTTGGCGATCTTTATCAACTTCTTTGAGTTGCCACGCTCCGCGCCCCTGGTTGGCGGTCTGGTACTCACCCTGATGACATTGCCGACAATTATTATTTCCAGCCGTGCGGCCCTGAAGGCGGTGCCGCCTTCGATTCGCGAAGCTGCGATGGGTATGGGTGCCTCGCGTATGCAGGTGGTTTTCCACCATGTGCTGCCGCTGGCCATGCCCGGTATGCTCACCGGTGCGATTATCGGTATGGCCCAGGCCCTGGGTGAGACTGCACCCCTGCTGATGATCGGTATGGTTGCCTTTATTGTGGATGTACCCGGAGGGGTGACCGATCCGGCTACGGTATTGCCGGTGCAGATTTTCCTCTGGGCGGATAGCCCCGAGCGCGCCTTTGTGGAGCGCACCTCGGCAGCCATTATGGTATTGCTGAGTGTATTGATTCTTATGAATGCCAGCGCGGTAATGCTGCGCAAGAAACTTGAGCGCCGCTGGTAACAGCGCGGATAATCGGAAAACGGGATTATTTATGAGTACCATGACCCTGGATGCCGCCGGACATACTGGAGCGGCGCAATCCGAACTGACCGGTGACAAAATGGCAATCAGCCAGACCGAGGTGCGGAAAACAGTGGGCCAGCCCTTCTCTGACACCGCCAAGTTGCGCATGCGCAATGTGAATGTGTTCTACGGCGAAACCCAGGCTATTCACAACGTTGGCCTGGATATCGGTCGCAATGAAGTTGTGGCGATGATTGGCCCATCCGGTTGTGGTAAGTCCACCTTCCTGCGCTGCCTCAACCGCATGAACGACACCATTGAAGGCTGTCGGGTTGAAGGCGAGTTGAGTTTGGATGGCGATCCCATTTATGGTCCCAAGGTGGATGTTGTACCTCTGCGCGCACGGGTGGGTATGGTGTTCCAGAAACCCAACCCCTTTCCCAAGTCCATCTATGAAAACGTGGCCTATGGCCCCAAAATTCACGGAATCGCCAGCCGCCGCGCCGACCTGGATGAAATTGTGGAAAACAGCCTGCGCCGCGCCGGCCTCTGGGATGAGGTCAAGGATCGTTTGGATAAACCAGGTACCGGCCTGTCCGGCGGTCAGCAGCAGCGTCTGTGTATCGCCCGTGCTATTGCGGTGAGCCCGGAGGTGATTTTGATGGATGAGCCCTGCTCCGCCCTGGACCCAATTGCCACTGCACGCATTGAAGAACTGATTGATGAGCTGCGCGAGAACTACACTATTGCCATCGTGACTCACTCGATGCAGCAGGCGGCTCGTGTCAGCCAGCGCACGGCTTATTTCCATCTGGGGCATCTTGTCGAGGTCAACGACACTGAAACCGTGTTCACCAATCCGGAGCACGAACTAACCGAAGCCTATATTACCGGCCGCTTCGGCTGAGCCAGTTCTGCCCCGAGGGATAACTATGGAAATGCACTTCGATCAACATATCTCCCGCCAGTTCAACGAGGATCTGGAGGGAATTAAGACCGAGATGTTGGAGATGGGCGGCATGGTCGCCCGTCAAGTTGCCGATGCCGTTGATGCCCTGTCCAATGCCGACAGTCAGTTGGCGGAGGAGGTCCTGCGCATTGAAGAGGAAATCGACAAGTGCGAGATGGCCCTGGACGAGCACGCGACCTTGATTATCGCCAAGCGCCAGCCCGCCGCCTCGGACCTGCGCATGGTGATGTCGGTAACCCGCATTGCCCGCGACCTGGAGCGTATTGGCGATGAGGCCAGCAAAATCGCGAAAATGGCAATTGCACTCACTGATGAGGGCACCTCACCGCGCGGCTATACCGAGATACGCCACCTGGCCAACGCTGTGCGCAAAATGCTCAATGATGCCTTGGATGCCTATACCCGCTTCGATGTGGAGTCCGCATTGCGCACCCTCGCCGAGGATGAGCAGGTGGATATGGATTACCGCACCGCCGTTCGCGAGTTGGTGACTTACATGATGGAAGATCCGCGCAGTATTTCCCGTGTAATCAATGTGCTGTGGACACTGCGCTCACTGGAGCGCATCGGTGACCACGCCAAGAATATTTGTGAGCAGGTGGTCTACCTGGTGGAGGGGGCGGATATTCGCCACGGCCACGAGAGAAACCTGAACTTAAGGAAGTCCTGAGTTCCCCACCCAAAAGAAGGTCGCTTAACGCGGCCTTTTTTATTGCATGTGCTTACTGAAAAGATGGAAGGGAAGAGTTCACTAAATTTTTGAGTCGAGAGAGAAATAGAGGACTGCTACCAGTGCTTAGGGAATTATTCACAATGTGTCATAAGAGGGGAGCGTTCTTTCCTACCTTTCTATTTGCAAGTAGATAGCTCAAGGGGATAGTCGGTGAAATATATTTTTGAGGTTCGAATCAAGGAAGGCTTCACAGCGGAAGAATATGCCGATGCCTGGGTACGTGCGTCCCAATTAATTCAGCGAGCACCTGGGGCTATGGGGACGGAACTTTTGCAAAAGATCGGTGACGAAAATACTCTGATCGCCATCGCTACCTGGCATAGTAAAATTGAACGTGATGCCATGCAGTCTCGGCACACGGCAGAGATAGACAGGATTATTCAAAGCGTTGCTCCTTTTGTAGGTATACGCCTTTTAGGTGAGTATGAGGATTTTCGAAAAGTAGATAGTTCTTTTGCAGATAGTAAGCGCTAAGGATAACTAGAAAACCTGAATAGAAGCTGAATAAATAAAAGTTTTTCTCAGTCATTAAACAACAGCAAATAATACACACCCTTACAAGGAGATAGCTGCTTACGGCAACATGTAATTTAGTACAGACTTCGTCATTCGCTATATCCTCCGTTTTCATTCCCTTCGTCGCAAAGTCTTTAGAAACTGACTTTGTGTAATTAGCTGTGGTTGCGGACAAAAAAACTTTTGCTACAATCCGCATCCCAATTTGGATCCATAGTTAACGAAGGATTTTAAAATGAGATTCAAGCTCGCAGCTCTTCCCCTGATGCTTCTCGCCGCAACCGCTGGTGCCGAGGAGTACAACTCTTTTACTAAATCTAAGTACACCAATTTAGAGAATGATGCAGATAGGTTTACTATTGGCAGCCAGTATTTTTTTAGTGGAAAAGAAACTCTCGGTCCTCTGAAAGAATTTGAGTACATCAACAAAGTTAGCAATATTTACGGTGATTTTTCTCATTACAATGAAGGTAGTGAAGACTCTGATATTTTTACAGTTGGTGGAGAATACTTCGCATCTAACGGGATCGTTTTGGGTGCTCAGTTAGCCGATTGGGGCGAGGAAAATATTGATACTCTATCAATAGGTTATCTCTTTACTCCTAACTTCCTGGTTAGCCTGGAGCATGAAGATAACGACAGCGATAATGAGTTGTCTGTAAATGCTCGTTATAACCATCAGCTGAATGCAACAGATTACATCGGTTTCGACTTTTCCGTTGACGAAGAGTTTGATACCCGCAGCTTGTCCTCGAAGTATTTTACTCACCTGGGTGGCGAGCAGTACCTGACAGCAGAGCTGGCTTATGTTAGCTACGATGAGGGCGATGACTATTGGAAGTTGGGCACAGAGTACTTCTTTACTCAGCGCACCTCCGTCGGCTTTACGCTCGATGAAAATGAAGAGTTTAAGCTGGGCATGAATCATTTCTTCAACCGCAACTTCGCAGTTGAAGCGGCTTATATTTCCAATACTGACAGCGATGATGATTACGATACTTACCAAATTGGAATGACCGTACAGCTGTAAGTCATAAAAAGAGCTATCTTAGGTAGCTCTTTTCTTAATTCATTATCGGCTTTGACCTAAGCGTTTATTTCTTGTCATATTGTTATTGTTTATAGCAACAAAAAATAATCGCTATTGAAATCTTGTAGCTCAAATTTATAGTTGGAAAAGGATTCTATGAAAAGTCTCAGGATGTCAATTTTTCCCCTGATGGTAATTGCTACTGGCGTAACGGCGGAGGAGTATAAGTCGATAACTACTTTAAATTATTCAGATTTAGAGTACTCTTATCATGATCATTACTACAGCCCTATGGGATGGCCAGATTACCCAACGTCAGGTTATTTTGTTGAGGAAAGAAAATCAGAAACCTCAACCGTAGGTACTACTTACTTTTTTGGAGGAAAAGAAACTCTAGGGCCTCTAAAAGAATTTGAGTACATCAATAAGGTTAACAATATATCAGTACAATTCACCCGGTTAGAAGATTCGGCAGATTATTGGTGGCGGAAAAATAACCATCAAAATTCATTTTCTACAAAAGGTGAGTATTTTTCTGAAAATGGTGTAGTGCTGAGTACTGAAGTGCTTAACCAAAGAGATAAAGATGTTTATAGTCAGTCAGTCGGTTATTTATTTACTCCGAATCTTTTAGTGAAATTGAACTATAGTGATTTTGAGTATGATATTAAATATAAGACTTTCAGTGTAGATGAAGAAGTTCCCTCATGGACTAGCCGGCATTTCAAGTTTGATGAAGAAGAGTTTTCATTAACCGCTCAGTATAACCACCAATTGAGTGATACTGACTATCTTGGTTTTACCATGATTATTGGCGAGGAAACAGACGATCATACTTTATCCTCCAAATACTTCGTGAATTTTGGAAATGATAAATATCTAAGTGTTGAAGCGAATTATTATCATGGGAACGGAAGAGCATGGGATAATGTTTCCGAATTGAACGCCTCCGGGTTGAATGCAGAGTTCTATTTTAATAAAGAGACTTCCGTCAATATAGCCTATGATGAAAATCATCGTTATAAATTAGGGTTCTCCCACTTCTTTAATCGGAATATTGCCTTTGACGTAGCTTACTTTGCTGCAGCAACAAATAAGTACAATGGATATTACGAAGATTATGGGTGTGATGATTGCGATGCTTATCGGTATGACGAATACCGGCTGGGCCTGAGAGTTCAGTTATAATCTTCTGAAAAGAAAAGGGCTATTTAATAGCCCTTTTTAATTTTTAAAATCAAAACTTCTAATCGGTAAATTCAGCCTTTCCCCGTCAAGGCCTGCATCCGGGCCTGCGCTTTAGAGCCAATTTCTCCTCCCGCCCCGGCTGCAGTTTCATAGTGCTTAAAAGCACTTTGTTTATTCCCCTGCTTTTCATATACCTCGCCCAGGTAGAAGTGTGCGTAGGCTGTTTCCAGGTAGCGTAGTGAGCGGTTTAAGTCTCTCTCCGCTGCGGTGTAATCATTTAGCTGCGCACTTGCCATGCCGCGTTTTAACCAGTGGGAAAACAGTGCAGGGTTTTTCTGCACGGCACGGTCATAGGCTTGGTGGGCTTTATCAAATAGTTTTTTCTGGGCGAGTAGATCTCCTTCCAGTGCGAAGAAAGAGGCCTCTTTTGGTTGTTGCTTTTGTGCCTTTCGTACCAAATTCAGTGCCGTATCAAACTGCTTTTTATTGGCTGCGTTTAGGGCATCATCATAATTTTCATAGGCATCGGCATCACGTTTCAGTTGCGCTATGGCTTTTTGATAGGCATCGCGGTTGGTAACCCCGCCCTTGGGCAGGGATTTACTGTGCTCGATATTGGCGCTGACACGGGATTGTGATGGCGGGTGGCTGGCGAAGAGGGCTTCCAGGCCATTGCTTTGGCGACCCTTGGAGAGTTCAACGAACTTGCGTTGCAGACGCACGGCGCCCTGGGGATCATAGCCGGCGGCAGCCATATATTTCATGCCGTATTCGTCAGACTCCAGTTCGTTACTGCGACCATAGCGGGCGATATAGGCGGAGCCTCCCAGCTGACTGCCGGTAGAAATAAGGTCTGCATAGGCGGATTCCTTGGTGGCCGCACCGAGTACTGCCAGCCCCGCCCCGAGCACCTGCTGCTGTGACATGGCGGTGGCGGAGTGGCGTGCTGCAGCGTGAACTATCTCGTGGCCGAGTACAGCGGCCAGTTCCGCTTCATCCTCGAGCAGGACCAGCAAGCCCCGGTTAATGGCGATTTTGCCTCCAGGCAGTGCCCAGGCGTTGGGAACGGAGTTGTTCAACACCACAAATTCATAGGGTAGCTGCGGTTGGTCCGAGACCCGTGCCAGTTTCTGCCCAACCCGGTTCACATACTCTTGCAAACTGGGGTCTATGGTGTACTGGCCACCCTGCTGTTGCTGGTTGATCGGGTATTGTTGCTGCCCTAAATTCAATTCCTGTTGGGTTGAAATCAGGGAAAGCTGTTGCTCTCCGGTCACCGGATTGGTGACACAGCCACTGAGAATTGAGGTCGCTGTCAACGCCAGTGCGGCGAAGAAAGCCTGGTTACGCGAGATCATTGCTTGCCTCCCTGTATAATGCCGAGTATTCAACGATCACCCATTGTACACAGTCGGGGAATAGAGGTTATGACGGCACTTCAGGTAATTGAGTTATTTGCGGGCACCAATCCCGATGGCGAACCGGTGGTGGAGCGCTTACAGGTGCGTGTCAACGAGGATGATAGTTGCCAGTTGGTGCGTTCTCCCGCGTTTATAAAAGGCATCGCCAGCGGCGATTGCATTAAGGTGGATAAAGATACCCAGCAGTTCGAGCTGGTAAAGCGTTCGGGTAATCTGGCGATCCGCGTCTTTTGTCGCGGTAACAGCGCCGAACTTTCCGACCGCTTGAGCCCACAGTTGGAAAAACTTGGAGGAGAGCTGGATCTGGAAGTTCCACGAATGCTGGTATACAGCATCCATGTGAGCTGTGGTTTCGACAAAATTGAACAAATTCTTAATAGTGTCTGCGATGGTGCTAACAGTGCTTGGTACTACGGCAATGTCTACGACCCCAAAGATGGCCAGACCCCACTCAATTGGTGGCAGGATATACTGAAGCCAGAGTAGGCTATTGACCGCCGGTCCGAGCGGCTGGACCCAAACGGAAAGCGAAGCAGCGATAAGTAAGGCACCCGATGTTAATAGTGATTTCTCCAGCCAAGACGCTGGATTACGAGAGCGAAATTCCCACCCTGGAAACCACTCAACCGGATTTTCTCAAGGAGTCAGCGGCACTAATCAAAGAGTTGCGTGATTTGAGTCCGCAACAGGTCTCTAGCCTGATGAAGATTTCCGACAAGCTCGGTGTGCTGAATTACGATCGCTTCCAATCCTGGAAACGCCCTTTCACTGATAAGAATGCACGCCCAGCCCTGCTCGCTTTTAAGGGTGATGTTTACACTGGTCTGGCTGCCGAAACCATGGGTAAGCGCGATTTCAGCTATGCCCAGAAGCACCTGCGTATGCTCTCCGGCCTCTATGGCCTATTGCGCCCACTGGATCTGATGCAGCCCTACCGCCTGGAGATGGGGACCAAATTTGAAAACAGTCGCGGTAAAAATCTGTATGAATTTTGGGGAGAGCAAATTACTGAGGCGCTCAATTTACAGCTGCAAGCGCTGAAGAGTCGGGAGTTGGTCAACCTCGCTTCTAATGAGTATTTCAAGGCGGTAAAGCCCAAAGCGCTCGATGCGGAGGTAATCACTCCCCACTTCAAAGATCTAAAAAATGGTCAGTACAAAATGATCAGTTTCTTTGCCAAAAAGGCGCGGGGCATGATGAGCCGCTGGGCCATTGAGCAGCGGGTGAAGAAGGCGGAGGAGCTTAAAGGCTTTGATATGGCTGGCTATTCCTATAACTCGAAGATGTCCAGTGAACGGGATTGGGTTTTTACTCGGGATGAGCAGCCGTGAGCGATTCCAGTCTGCCGGATGCGCCGGCTTGTGCGCGCAATCGCGATCCAATACTTTCCCACTTGCGCCGCCTGTTGGAGGATAGCCAAAAGGTATTGGAGGTGGGGAGCGGCACGGGCCAGCATGCGGTCTATTTTGCCCCGCGCCTGCCCCACTTAATCTGGCAGACCTCGGAACGCGCAGAAATGCTGCCCGGCGTACGCGCCTGGCTGGCGAGTGTGCCCGCACAGAACCTGCGCCAACCATTGACCCTGGATGTCGATGCGTCCTGGCCTGAGTTGAATTTTGATGCGGTGTTTAGTGCGAATACCCTGCACATCATGTCGCGGGAGTCGGTCCAGCGCTTTTTTCACCAACTGCGTACCCTGCTACAACCTGGTGGTTTGTTGGTTGTTTATGGCCCTTTCAAGATCGATGGTAGTTTTATCGGCCCCAGCAATGCAGATTTCGACACCTATCTTAAAGAGCGCAATCCCGACAGCGGTATTCGCGATCTGGAGTGGTTGGACCAGTTGGCAGGGGATGTAGGCATGCAGCGAGAAGAATTAAATTACCTGCCAGCGAACAATCAGTTGGTTGTTTGGCGTAAAAACGATAACAAGGAGTGATTATGCCCGTATGGTTTGAAGTGTCGGTCGTTGTGGCGTTTGCCATTGGGGCTGTTTTCTTTTTCGCTAAATACCGCGAGACCGCCGCCGCCCTGCATGAGAGTGAGCGTATGAAAACACGTCTCTCCAATGACTTGAATCGCTATAAGGATGTACCGCGGCTGCGAGCTTTGCGCGATGCATTGGTCGGTACCAAACCTCTGCCCGTAGATGATGACGGCAATGAGCATCTGCTATTGCGGGATGGAGACTTGCAGTTGCATCACTTGATTTTGCGCCGGGAGAGTACCCCGGTACACGATGAAGAGGAAGCTACCTACATAAAAGATGGTGAGCCGGTAAAGCTGTCAGAATTTGAATAGCTTTTACTGATACAGGGGCGGATCAGGAATCCGCCTTTTCGTTTTGTAGCAGTGCCCTGGAGGGTTTTTCTTCCAGCTTGGTGGAGGGGAAGTGCAGGGTGAAGGTACTGCCCTGACCGGGGACGCTCCGAACACTCATTTCTGCGCCGTGGCGCAACAGTACATGTTTGACAATGGCCAGGCCCAATCCCGTACCGCCACTATCGCGGGAGCGACCGGGGTCTACTCGGTAAAAACGTTCGGTAAGACGCGGGATATGAATCGGATCTATGCCGATACCCTGGTCCTGCACACTGAAGTGTCCGCCATCCTTATCCTGCCACCAGCGCAGCTGGATTTCTCCGTTCCCCGGACTGTATTTCACCGCATTGAACGCAAGATTAGCGAAGGCGCTGTGTAGCTCGCTGGCATCGCCGCGAATGCTGCAATCCCCTTCGCAGTCCACCGTGACCGGGTGGCGGTCACCGCTAAAGCTGCGTGCCTCCCGGGCAACCCGCTCCATCAACTCGCGGACATCCACGGAGACGTCGCTGGATTTCCGCTCGGAAGTCTCCAGGCGTGCCAGGAGGAGCAGATCATTGACCAACGTGGTCATACGCGCGGCTTGTTCCTCCATCTGAACCAGAGGGCGACGCCAGGCGGGGGGAGCCATATCGCTGCTCTGTAGGGTTTCCAGGTAGCCGGCGATTACGGTGAGCGGAGTGCGCAGTTCGTGGGAGACGTTAGCGACAAAATCCCGGCGCATCTGCTCGAGATTGTGCAGGCGAGTGATATCGCGAACGATCACCAGAGCTTCATCCTTACCGTAGCGGGTGACTTCCAGCTGCAGGTGAAGAGCTTCATTACCCGGCGCCTGCAGGGTCAGTGGTCCGCGGGGACTGTTGTCCTCGCTGTGCATATAGCTGACAAATCCGGGATCGCGCACGAAGTTCACCAGGGACTGTCCCTGATCGCTGGACTGTAGGCCGAGCAGCTCGCCGGCGGCGGGGTTCCACCAAGCCAGATGGTCGCCATTTTCCAATGCCACAATACCTTCGCGCAGGGCACTGGTACTGTCCTGAACACGGCGCAACATGGCGTGCAGCTTTTGTTTTTCGCGGCGGTGGCGGCGCTGCATGCGGTAGAAGTCGTCGTAGATTTCGCCCCAGATGCCAAAAGCGGTGGGCGCAGGGCCGCGGCGGCCATTGGCCAGCCAGCGATTGAAACGGTGCTGTTGCCACAGCACCGAGAGCAGGTAGGCTGCCAGCCCCAAGATCAGGGTCAGGGACCACTCGGAGGTGGTGAACCCTAGGGTTAAGCAGCCCAGTGCAATAATTAAAAAGCGCGAAAATTCGCCAATACTGCGATCCAACATAGCCTTGCCGTGTTACCTGGCGGTCGTCGGGAGGGCTGGTGTCCACCCCCGCACTCAGTACATCTTAGAAACCCGGTCCTCTACAGGAATGACCAAGGGTTACCGCGGGAGTCAGTGCCGATCCAGGGGATTGTCACACTTTTTCGACAGTTTGCACAGAAAATCGATAGCCGGTGCCGCGCACCGTCTGGATATAGCGGTCGTGACCATCCAGTGCCAGCGCCTTGCGCAGGCGGCGGATATGCACGTCGACCGTGCGCTCCTCCACATACACATTACCGCCCCAGACATGGTCCAGCAGCTGGGTGCGGGTGTAGGCACGCTCCTGGTGAGAGAGGAAGAAGGTCAGCAGGCGAAATTCGGTCGGGCCCATATCCACCGGCTGTCCCTTGATGTTGACCCTGTGGCTGAGAGGGTCCAGAACCAAATCTCCGGCGCTGAGGGGGTCTTCGGGGGTGGCTGGGCCGGCGCGGCGCAGCACTGCCTTGAGGCGCGCCACCAGTTCGCGGGGGGAGAATGGCTTGGTGATATAGTCGTCGGCGCCCGTCTCTAACCCTTTGATTTTATTATCTTCTTCACCTTTGGCGGTGAGCATGATAATGGGCACCGCAGTGGTCAGCTCGTCGCGTTTGAGGCGGCGGGCCAGCTCCACACCGGATACATCGGGCAGCATCCAATCGAGGAGAATGAGGTCTGGCTTTTCGTCGATGACCAGGGCGTGGGCCTCCTGGGCGTTCTCCGCCTCCAGGCAGCGGTAGTCTGCCATTTCCAACGCCACCCGTAGCATATCGCGGACTGCTGCTTCGTCGTCGACAATCAGGATTGTTTTACTGTGCATTTGGCTGCCATACCCGTTCTGTTGTCAGAAGTTCCCGGTTATGACCGGGGATTAAACGGGATTTATATGACAAATATATGACGGTTATGCCTCAACTCCCAGACCTGGATCAATTGAAGAGGTAATGCAGGAATATTCCGGCAAATATCGCCAATCCGACCCAGTTGTTATGGAGAAATGCTTTGAAGCAGGCGTTTCTGTCCCGGTCGCGGATCAGCCACTGCTGGTAGCAGAAGAATGCCGCCACGATAGCCATAGCCACATAGTAAATGGCTCCGAGAGCAAAGCGCTGGCCCATCAACAGTAGTGCCAATAACACCAAAAACTGCAGGGCTGCAGTCATGGCTCTGTCCATATCCCCGAACAGAATTGCCGTGGATTTGACCCCGATTTTCAGGTCGTCATCCCGATCCACCATGGCGTAGAAGGTGTCGTAGCAGAGAGTCCACAACAGGTTGGCAGTATAAAGAAGCCAAGCCTGTGGCGGGACTTCGCCAGTCACTGCGGCAAAAGCCATGGGGATGCCCATACTGAATGCCGCACCCAGTACCACTTGTGGCAGGTGAGTATGGCGCTTTGCGAAGGGGTAGCAGAAGGCCAATGCCAGTGCTGGCAATGACAATAAAATCGTGAGCAGGTTGGTGGTGAGGACCAGTAGAAAAGCCGCGAAGCTGAGCCCGGCAAAGAGGCCCAGGGCTGCCTTGGGGGTAATGCTTCCTGTGGCGAGGGGGCGCGTGGCGGTGCGCTTTACATGGCCGTCAATCTCGCGGTCGGCAAAGTCGTTTACCGCACAGCCGGCCGCGCGCATCAGTATGACTCCCAGAGTGAACACCGCAAACAGGTGCTGCCCTGGCCAGCCGCCCGCGGCGAGCCAAAGTGCGGCCCAGGTTGGCCATAGCAGTAGCAGGGAGCCGATGGGCCTATCCATACGCGCCAATTGCCAATAGGGCATTACTGCGGGCCAGCGCGCGGCGATTTGTTGGCTGATCACGGTAGCTTATCTCCCTGTGTTTGGTTATTGGTTTGTGGGGGCTATGGGTGGGCCGTCGGGACGAAAGTGCGTGAGGAAGGCCTCTGCCACCAGCAGGGGTTTGCCCCGCAGCCAAAATATTGAACGGCGCCCCCAGACGTTATCGCCCTCGTTGCAGAGCCCTTGAGCCTGCAAATCGGGGTTGCGGCGCAATTGGTTGAACTCTATCTCACCGCGGCGAATCCCCGGTTCGCTGAAAAGCAGCTCCCCCAGGGGGCGGCTGTCCAGGCTGCGCAGGTTGCGGGACTTGCCCTGCAGGCTGCGCAGGGGCAGGACACTACGAGCGTAAACCCAGGGCTGGCCACAGCCCAGCAATAGAACCTCTCGCACCAGGGCGCGGCTGCGGCGATTTAAATTGAGTGCGCGGCACTCCTCGGCGCGGGGCAGTTGCCAGCTCTGGCCGAGTACCCGCACGCTAAAGTCCCCCCCACTTAATTGCTTCAGGGCTGCAGTGAGCGAACCGGTGTACGCCAGCCACGGCATCAGGTTTTCCGGTGGCTGGGACTGCGCCGGTTCAAATGGCCGCCCCTGCCAATCGCCCGCAGGTACAAATGGAGATTGGTGCAACGATAACTCCGCAGTCTGCAAAAGGGGGCATTGTACCCTGCCCTCTGGCGGCTGGCGCCACCCCGTTGGATTTTTGCTCACCGGGGCGGCAATGGATATAGTGCTCCCTTTAATGAAAACAATGAATTTATAAAGAGAAGCTTGTTATGGGGCTTACGACCAAAATTCTTCTGGGGATGGTGGCGGGCATCGGCCTGGGGGTCTTGTTCAATTACTTGAATGCCAGCCAGTTGTTGGGTGCCGGCGTTACCGAGGCCATCAATCTCTATCTGACAGAGGGGCTCTTCGACATCATCGGCCGGATCTTTATCGCCTCGCTGAAATTGATGGTGGTGCCACTGGTATTGGTTTCCTTGATCAGCGGTGCCTGTGCCCTGTCAGAGGGCAGTCGGATCGGGCCGCTGGCGGGTAAAACTGTCCTGCTTTACATGCTCACTACGGCGATTGCCATAACAGTGGCCCTGTGCCTGGCACTGGTATTCCAGCCTGGGGTTGGTGTGAGTGAGGCCGCTGCGACAGTAAATTCTACATTCCAGCCAAAGGAGTCTCCGCCCCTTTCTGAAGTCCTGGTGAATATCTTCCCCACCAACCCGGTCGCGGCTATGGCCGAAGGCAATATGCTGCAGATTATCGTGTTTGCCCTGTTGATGGGCTACGCGATTTCCCGTTGCGGTGAGCCGGGCCAGCGAATTGCCGCTTTCTTTAACGATTTGAATACCGTTGTACTGCGCATGGTTGGAGTGCTGATGGTATTTGCACCCTATGGAGTATTCGCTCTCTTGGCGAAGACATTTGCGGATCTTGGATTCAGTGGGTTAGTGCAACTGGGTAAATACTTCCTGGTCGTTTTATCTGCCCTGTTGCTCCATGCTCTGGGTGTTTACTCGATAATCTTGAAGCTTTTGAGCGGCCTCAACCCGCTGGAGCTGCTAAAGAAAATGTGGTCGACCATGGTCTTCGCTTTCAGTACCGCATCCTCAGCGGCTACCATCCCGGTAACCCTGTCGACGGTGGAAAAGCGTCTCGGCGTCGATAACAAGATCGCTGCTTTTACTGTACCCCTTGGCGCCACTATTAATATGGATGGCACCGCGATTATGCAGGGGGTGGCTACGGTCTTTATCGCCCAATTCTATGGCATTGATATTGGTTTTACCGGCTATCTCACCGTAATTCTGACGGCAACTCTGGCCTCCATTGGTACCGCGGGTGTGCCCGGAGTTGGTCTGATCATGCTCGGTATGGTGCTGCAGCAGGTGGGTCTGCCGCTGGAGGGTATCGCGATTATTATCGGCGTCGACCGCTTGTTGGATATGGTGCGCACTGCAGTGAATATCACCGGCGATGCGGTGGTGAGCAGCGTGGTGGCGAAGAGTGAGGGCGCACTGGATGAGGAGGTCTACTATGACTCCAATTACAACAGTGTAAATGCCAACGACCAGCAAAATACTATCGGCGCCCACTGAGGCGCCCAGGTATCAAGCCTCGGCAAAGCGGGGCTTGTTCTGTAGCCAGCGCTTGATCAGCTGGCTGCGCATTTCCTGATTCAGAGCCGGAGATACGGCGATTTTTTGCACCTGCGGCAGCAGTTCCGCATCCCGCTGTAGGTCGGCGATGCGGTGCTGGATCTCCCCGGTCTGGCGGGTGCCGAGAATTTCACCGGGGCCGCGCAAACGCAGGTCCTCTTCCGCGATGGCGAAGCCGTCGCTGTGCTGGCGCAGTGCCTGTAAACGCGCGCGGCCATTTTGTGAAAGCGGAGTGCCGTAAAGCAGTACACAGTGACTGGCAATAGAACCGCGCCCTACCCGACCGCGTAGCTGGTGCAGCTGGGCGAGGCCCAGGCGTTCGGGGTTTTCGATAATCATCAGGCTGGCATTGGGCACATCCACCCCGACCTCGATCACCGTTGTTGCTACAAGCAGATCCACCTCACCGGCTTTAAAGGCACTCATAACCTGCTCTTTCTGTTCCGGCTTGAGGCGCCCGTGTACCAGGGCTACGCGCGCACCGTCGAGCATCTCCGCTAATACCTCGGCGGTGGACTCCGCTGCCTGAGCCTGCAGGCTCTCGGACTCCTCAATCAGGGTACAGACCCAATAGGCCTGGCGCCCTTCGGCGATGGCACAGTGCACTCTTTCCATCACCTGATCGCGGCGATCGTTGGAGATTGCCACGGTGTTGATCGGCTGGCGCCCGGGGGGCAGCTCGTCGATGATGGAGCAATCCAGGTCGGCAAAGGCGGACATTGCCAGGGTGCGGGGTATCGGGGTAGCGGTCATGATCAACTGGTGTGGCTGCAGCCTGCCGGTCGCTCCGCTGGCAGCGCCCTTCTCGCGCAACTCCAAACGCTGGCGCACCCCGAAGCGGTGTTGCTCGTCGATAATTACCAGCACCAAATTGTGGAATACCACGCCTTCCTGGAAGAGCGCGTGGGTGCCCACCACCAGCTGCGCCTCGCCACTGGCAATTTTGCCCAACTGCTCGCGTCGCTCGGCGGCCTTTAAGCTACCGGTGAGTTGCGCGACCTGAACACCGAGAGGTTCAAGCCAGTTGCAGAAGTTGATTCTGTGTTGTTCGGCGAGAATCTCAGTCGGTGCCATCACCACCACCTGAGCCCCAGCGCCGATGCCTTTGAGGGCGGCCATGGCGGCTACCAGAGTCTTGCCGGCGCCGACGTCACCTTGCAGCAGGCGCATCATGGGGATGTCCTGGGCGAGGTCTTCGGCGATCTCCTCGCAGACCCGCTGTTGTGCACCGGTGAGCGCAAATGGCAGGCGCGAGCGAAAATCCCTCTCCAGGGATTTGTTTACGGGCAGTGGCGGTGCCGCGACCCTGGCGCTGTTGCGCCGCAGTTCCAGCAGGCTCAAGTGGTGTGCGAGCAGTTCTTCCAATGCCAGGCGCTGCTGCGCGGGATGCGTGCCGGCGGCGAGCTGTTCCAGCTGGGTGCCGGCAGGGGGCGAATGCAAATAAATCAGGGCGTCACTCAGGGGATAACGCAGTGTTTTTGGTAACAACTCAGCGGGTAGCAGCTCAGTAACCGCTCCGCTTCGCAGTAGAGCCACTGCCTGCTGCATCAGGTCGCGCATACGCCCCTGGCTAACGCCTTCGGTCAGGGGGTAAACCGGTGTCAGGGTTTCCTCAGTAGCGGCGTTTTCACTGCCGACCACCTCAGTTTCCGGGTGGTACAGCTCCAGGCCGGCGGCGCCGCGTCGTGCCTCGCCGAAGCAACGCACGCGGATACCGCGGGCAAAGCGATTTTTCTGCGCTGCAGAAAAGTGGAAAAAACGCAGGGTGATACTGCCGCTCATATCCTGCAGCTTCACTACCAAGCTGCGTCGGCGGCCGAAGACCACATCGGCTGCGGTCACTTCACCTTCAATAACGGCGTCCATGCCGGCGGTGAGTCCGGCTACCGGCACGACCCGGGTGCGATCCTGGTAGCGCAGTGGCAGGTGGAACAGCAGGTCCTGCAGGGAGTGGATATGCAGTTTGGCCAGCACCTGGGCAAACTTGTCCCCTACCCCTTTGAGGTTGGTGACCGGCTGATCCGCGAGGCTGTTTATGGCTCGATCAGGTGACACTGGCTGATGGCCTCACGCAATATATCGATAGCACGGTGGCGTGGAAAACTGGCGCGCCAGGCCAGGGCGACGGTGCGTCGAGGGCCGGGTGCCTTAAAGGGGCGGGTCTCCAGCAGCCCGCTGGCATATTGCGAGGCGGTGGCAGCGGAGAATGGCAATACGGTGATGCCGAGCCCGGAAGCCACCATGTGTCTCAGGGTTTCCAGCGAACTGCCATCGGCAGCTGTGCGAATGCCTCCACCGCCACTCTCCTTGTCCATAGTCACCTGTAAATGTGGGCAGGCTTCCAGCACCTGGTCGCGGAAACAGTGGCCCTCCCCCAGCAGCAGTACATTATCTTTGGTGAGCTGCTCGGGCTCTATGAATTCCTGCTGTGCAAGGGGGTGTCCCGCCGGCATTAAAACTACAAAGGGCTCGTCATAAAGTGGCTGGGTGACGACATCGGGCTCGGTGAATGGCAGCGCAATAATGATCGCATCCAACTCCCCCTTGCGCAGGCGCTGGCGCAGGGTGGCGGTGTAACCCTCTTCTACATAAAGGGGCATGTCCGGTGCTAAGTGCTGCAGCTGCGGAATAAAATGAGGGAACAGATAGGGACCGATGGTGAATATCGCCCCAACCGAGAGGGGGCTCGCCAGTTGGTCTTTACCGGCGCTGGCGATATCTTTAATGGCGGCGGATTGCTCCAGCACCAGTTGGGCCTGGGCGACAATGCGCTCTCCCAGTGGTGTGGCCTGTACCCGTGTCTTGGAGCGTTCGAACAGGGCGACCCCCAACTCTTTCTCCAACTTTTTTACCGCGATAGATAGGGTCGGTTGGCTGACGAAGCAGCGTTCGGCAGCGCGGCCGAAGTGCTGTTCCTGAGCGAGAGTGACTATGTAGCGCAGTTCATTGAGGGTCATGGTAAAGACAATTAAAGAATAGTAGTTGATAGCTATTATTCATAAATAATGGCCGCTGGCCACTACTGAACTTCAAGCTGTCGCCTCAAGCACAAAGTTGGAAAAAATTACCAATTATGGAAGGGTATATGGGATTGAGGCGCAAAATTTTGCTATATCTTATGGGGGCCAACAGAATGGAGAAACGCCATGGGAGTTTTATCCTGGATTATTCTCGGACTGATTGCCGGCGCCTTAGCGAAATGGATCATGCCAGGTAAAGATCCCGGTGGTTGGATAGTCACAATGGTGATTGGCATCATTGGGGCCTTTATCGGTGGTTGGTTGGGCGCCCTGATTGGATTCGGTGGACCCGTGACCGGTTTCGGATTTGGCGACATAATAACGGCCACCATTGGTGCGATTATCTTTCTCGCTGTCTACCGCTTACTCAAACGGCGCGGTAATTAGTTCAATTTCAGAGTGGCAGATGGAATGGCGAGGCGCGAAAGTGCCCCGCATCGTTATTCATGGACGGTAAAGCCGCAATCGTTTGCGGATAATTTTTGGCGTACCGCATAAACGGCCGGAGAAAAGGCTAGGGGTTCCCCAGGTAGGGTTTCTCCAGCGGGACGCAACAGCACAATATCAAGGGAATATGGCAATCGACGCTATCCCAGGCGCCCGATTGCCGGGAACTATATGACACAAAAAGAGAAGCTTTGGATCCTTGGGTGTGGCGACCTCGGGGCGCGTCTTGCGCTCAATATAGATCGCAAGCAATACAGCGTATACGGCATGCGGCGCAATCCACTGGTGGCTCTGGCGAGTAAGCGACGGGCAGATGCCGTCAATTGGCGCCGCGGGGATGCGACCAAGGTGGGGGATATAGAGCGCCTGCTGGCGGATGGTGCCGATATCATCCTCGCCACATTTACCCCGGATGAACATACCCCAAGCGGTTATCAGCGCGCCTATGTGGAGACTGCCCGGGCGCTGAGTGAGGCCGTTTCGCGCTTGCCAAAACCACCGCGCATGGTGATTTGGGCATCTTCCACCCGCGTGTATGGCCAAAGCGGCGATGATTTTCTCGATGAGCAGACGCTCCCTGTGCCCAGTGGTTTTCAGGGGGAGGCACTGCTCGCGGCGGAGGATATTATTCACTCGGCGATACCGGGTGCCTGCATTGTACGCTTTGCCGGTATCTATGGCCCCGGTCGCGACCGCCTGCTCTCCCAGGTGCGCGCAGGTCGCTGTGCCCCGCCCCAGCCCCCCCAATTCAGCAATCGTATTCATGTGGATGACTGCATTGGCTTTTTGCTGCACCTGGTTGAAAGACACAAGCAGGGTTGGAAGCCGGAGCCACTGTATATTGGTGCTGACAGCAAGCCGGTGCCCATGTATGAACTGCAGCAATGGCTGGTGAAGGCGATGGGTTACACCAGTGCCCATCTGCGTGAGATTGTGCAGACCAGTGAGCGCCGCTCGAAGAAGCTCAGTAACCAGCGCATGCTCGCCAGTGGCTATCAGCTTAAATATCCCGATTACAAAGTGGGCTACAGCGCATTATTGGAAGCGGAAGGCTAGTAAAAAGCTAAGAGTGGGAAATTTAAGAGAGTGAAAGGTAGAACAGTGAATGAGCCGGGTGTGTGCCCGGCTCTGCAGCATCGTGCTTTCCTGGGTTAGGGCACCATTACTCCTTCGGCTTCAAATTGCGCTCCGAGAGGCAGCTCTTTAACCACCACGGTGGCACGCGCTGGGTATGGCTCCTGGAAAAACTCTGTCATTACCTCATTCACCGCAGCAAAGTTGCTGCTGTCGGTGATGTACAGGTTGAGCTTTACAATATGCTGAAGCGAGCCATCCGAGGCCTCACATACCGCCCCCAAATTGTGGAAAACCTGGCGCGCCTCATCGGCAAAACTGCCTGAAACCATCTGCTGGGTTTTGGGGTCCAGTCCTATCTGCCCTGACAGGTACACAGTATCGTTGACCTTTACCGCCTGGGAGTAGGTGCCGGCTGCTTTGGGAGCCTTGTCTGTCTTGATAATCGCGCGGTTGGGCATTGGGCACTCCATTACTTATTGCTATTTGCAGAAAGCGGGTAAATATAGCGCGCTTTAATGCTGAATGGCAGCGACGCTAAAGGCCAAGAAAAGCCAAAAACTTATCTGCTGTGATCCGCTAACAAATATATCGACAGATTATCTCAAGGGCGTGAGATGCGGATTACAGATGGCAGATTGCGCAGCCTCTTCATGACCCTCGCCAGATGAATCCGACCGCTCACTTCCAGGGTGAGAGAAATCACACTGTTATGGGCGTCCTTTTCGTCCACGTTGATCTGCTCGATACTGGCGCCCTCTTCGGTAATACGAGTGGCCAGGCGCGCGATAATGCCGCGCTCAGACTCCACTTCCACCCGCACATCGCCGAGGAATTCCCCGCGCACATCCGGCGACCAGTTCACCGGCATGAGGTTTTCCGGGTGTTCGCGGAATTCGTTGGTATTGCGGCAGGTATCCCTGTGCACTACCACGCCTTTGCCTGAGCTGATATGGCCGATAATGGTATCTCCCGGAATCGGCCGGCAGCAGCGTGCGAAACTGATCATCATGCCCTCCTGGGCGTCGATGGTCAGCGGTGAGGAGATGTTGCTCGCTTCCGCCTCTTCACTGTGAGAAGGGGTCAATAGCTTGGCTGCGGAGAAGGCTACCTTGTTGCCGAGGCCTATCTCCTCCAGCAGTTTTTCCAACGTGGGACATTTGGCTTCCTTCAGTCCCTGCTCCAGTTGCTCCGGTGTCAGTTCTTCCAGGCGGGTATTAAATTTACCCAGGGCCTTTTCGAGCAGGCGCCGCCCCAGAGCGATGGAATCGTGGTGGCGCTGGTGCTTGAGGAAGTGACGGATGGCGCTGCGGGCCTTGGCGGTGACAACAAAGTTGAGCCAGTTTGGATTTGGCTGAGCGTTTTTACGGGTGAGAATCTCCACTTTTTGCCCGCTGGCCAGCGGCTGCGACAGGGGCGCCAACCGCTGGTTGATCCGCACGGCCACACAGGAGTTGCCGATATCTGTATGCACTGAGTAGGCGAAATCCACGGCGGTGGCACCGGCGGGCAGATCGACAATCTGCCCCTTGGGAGTGAATACATAGACCTCGTCGGGGAAGAGGTCGATTTTAACGTTCTCGATAAACTCCAGGGAGTCGCCGGCGCGCTGCTGCATTTCCAGCAGGCCCTGCACCCAGCGGCGTGCGCGCACCTGGCTGGTACCGCCAGTATTGATTACCTCATCGCCGGAGGCCTTGTACAGCCAATGGGCGGCGATGCCGCTGTTGGCCATTTCGTCCATTTCCTTGGTGCGGATCTGCACCTCGATAGGCACCCCGTGCATGCCCAGCAGTACGGTGTGCAGGGACTGATACCCATTGGATTTGGGGATGGCAACATAATCCTTGAATTCGGAGATGACCGGTTTGTACAGGCTGTGCATCACGCCCAGCACCCGGTAGCAGGTGTCCACGCTGTCCACGATGATGCGGAAAGCGTAGACATCCATGATCTCTTTGAAGGATTTCTTCTTGGTGCGCATCTTTTGGTAGATGCTGAACAGGTGCTTCTCGCGACCGATCACCAGGGAGCTTATTCCCTCCCGCTGCAGACGCAGCTCTATGGCGTTCTGAATCTGCTCCAACAGTTCCTTGCGATTGCCGCGCGCGGCTACCAGCGCGGCGCGCAGCCGGCTGGCGCGCAGCGGATGAATCGCAAAAAAGGCGCGGTCCTCAAATTCGATACGCACATCGTTCATTCCCAGGCGGTGGGCAATGGGTGCATAAATTTCCAGGGTTTCGCGGGCGATGCGGTGACGCTTTTGCGGCTTGAGTGCGCCTAGGGTGCGCATATTGTGCAGGCGGTCGGCCAGCTTGACCAAAATCACGCGGATATCGCGCGCCATGGCCAGGGCCATTTTCTGGAAGTTTTCCGCCTGTTTTTCCGCAGCGCTATCCGTCTCAAACTGGGTCAGCTTGGAAACGCCGTCGACAATATCGGCAACCTCACCACCAAACTGCTCTTCCAGAGCGGCTTTGGGGATTCCGGTGTCTTCGATCACATCGTGGAGCATGGCCGCTGCCAGACTCTCGTGATCCATATGCATGCCGGCGAGAATTGTGGCCACCGCCAGAGGGTGGGTCACGTAGGGCTCGCCAGAACGGCGCTGCTGACCGTCGTGGGCCTGTTCCGCGTAGAAATAGGCGCGACGGACTATCTGGATTTGCTCGGGAGGCAGGTATGAGGAGAGGCGGTGGGCCAGACTATCGATGGTGTGCAATGCCGCGCGCGCCTCTCATATAACTCATAAAACTCTGGTCAGAACAGATCGAACTCAGATTTCCTGGTCGGATAGATAAGCCGGGGCGGCCATGGGCGCCGGGGCCTCTTCGCGGTCAGGCTGATCGAGAATACTCGCATCTACCAAGCCTTCCTCGATTTCGCGCAGGGCGATAACGGTGGGCTTGTCGTTCTCTTCTGGAACCATCGGATCCTGTCCGCCGGTGGCGATCTGGCGGGCGCGTTTACTACCCACGATTACGAGTTCGAAGCGGTTGTCGACGTGATCCAGGCAATCTTCAACGGTGATACGTGCCATAAACTTTCGGTTCCATTCACTGTGCCCGGGAGGGCGAATTCTGTTCGGGGGACCGGTTATTTTACCGGACCGCGGAGTGTACGCAATTCGATCAACCGGCTCAATGGCGCAGCAGTGCCTGCAACAGATCACCGTGGCGTTTCTGTTGCTTTTTCAGACGTTGGCGCTGGGCGGTGAAAATGGAACGAAGCTCCACCAGGGCCTGCTCGAAATCGTCGTTGATCACCAGGTAGTCCGCTTCTACATAGTGGGTCATTTCATCGATGGCCTGATCCATACGGCGCTCGATTACACTTTCGTCATCCTGGCCACGGCCGGTGAGGCGCTCGCGCAGCGCTTCTTGGGAGGGCGGCAAAATAAAAATGCCGATGGTTTCCGAGTGCAGCCGACGCACCTGGGCGGCGCCCTGCCAGTCGATTTCCAGAACCACATCGCGACCGCTGGCGAGAATTTCCTCGATACTGCCCTTGGAAGTCCCGTAGTAATTATCACCGTATACCTGGGCGTGCTCGAAGAAAGCATCCTGCTCAAGCATTGCCAGAAACTCCTCGCGCGACACGAAATGGTAATCGACACCGTTGACCTCACCGGGGCGCATAGGCCGGGTGGTGTGGGAGGTAGAAACGGTGATTTGACTGTCGCTATCCACCAGCGCTTTGACGAGGCTGGTTTTCCCAGCACCGGAGGGGGCGGATACGGTATAGAGGGTTCCTGTTTGCACAACTGATCCTGTTAGGGGGCAAAGCGCGCATTATAACCGAAGCGGTTACACGAGCGGTGACTGGCAGTTGCGCAATCCCAAGGAGATATAGGGGGGAAAAGGCTAAACCCCGGCCGGAGTTGGGGGGTATGTGTTGGGAGTTTCAGGGGGCGCTACAAACTGCCTCCTGAGCCCGGCCGGGATCGCCCAGCGGGAGATTGCTCGATCACCACCAATATCCTGTAATCGAGGTTCACTCCTGGTTGCTAATCGCAAACGACAGCGACTGTATCCTCTTTGCCGGTGATTGCCAACCACCCCCAGGCCAGAGCGCTGAGTGCGATATAAGCACTAAAAACTGGGACAAATTGTGCACTTAACAGCGGCAGGGCCCCGCAGTAGAGGGTCAGGCGTAGTGGCTCCAGATATTTTGCCAGGGGGTGGTTATCGAGAATGCGCCCATTGACCACCAGGCTAAAAACCAACAGGGCCACTGCGGCCAGCAGTGAGGTAATCTCCAGACTCTGGTAGTACCAGAGTAGGGCCAGGGTAGCGGTGGAATAGCAGAGGTGCTGGCCCAGCGCATAGTTACGCCGGCCCCGACGAATCTGCGGATTGTAACGCTGGAAATGCGCCAAATCGGTGGAGGGCACAGGCATCGCTGCTTCGGCATCGGCGGGACGGTAGCCGGTGGGGCGGAACCAAAGGGTAAATTTATCCCTCCAGTTTTTGGTATACCAGGCGTCCTGAGCCATGCGTTTTAAATGTTGCAGGTTGGCCGCCAGCGGATCGAAAGTGTTTAGGGGTTTGCGCACACCGTAAATGCACGGTTCCTCCTTCAATTCCTCTTGATAGGTGCCGAACAGTCGGTCCCACAAAATCAGGATTCCGCCGTAATTTTTATCCACATAAACCTTGTTCTGCGCATGGTGCACACGGTGGTTGGAAGGGGTAATCAGCAACCACTCCATCCAACGGATTTTGGGAATTTTTTGGGTGTGTACCCAGAATTGGTAAATCAGGTCTATAGCACCAGCGGCGATCACCATTTCCGCCGGCAAGCCAATCAATAGCAGGGGCAAATAGAACACCCAATCCAACTGCAGGCCTCCACTGGACTGGCGCAGAGCGGTGGTAAGGTTGTAATCCTCACTTTGGTGATGAACCAAATGTTCCGCCCAAAACACGTTCACTTCATGGCAGATACGGTGCTTCCAGTAATAACAAAAGTCGTAAGCGAGCACAGCCAGCGCCAGATGCCATCCGTTGCTCATAGACCAGTTAAAGCCGACTGCCTGGTAGTAGGGCTGTAGCAGCTGGAACAGAGGGATGTAAATCACCAGAAACAGGCTCTTGTAGGTGAGACCCAGGATACGGCTGAGGATGCCTGTACTCAGGTTGCCCAGGGCATCGTTGAGGCGATAGAGCCCCCAGCCTTTCCAGCGGTCCAGGGCGAGCTCGGTGAGCACGGCGATCAGGAAAAAGGGGATGGCGAAGGTAATCAGATCCACGGCGACCTCTTATTGTTATTGCTTCATACCGTATCAATGGACTTTGCCACACGGGACCAGAGGTAAAAATATCCACAGGATCTGGATTCCGAAATCCGTCAGTATTTCCAGTCGGATTCGGGTGATTGTTGAGCCTGTTAATACGGCAGCTTTGAGATGGGGGTAGCTTGGACCGGGATTGGGTTCAGGAATGAAATCCGGTATGGAACGGGAAAGGAGGTCAGAAGTGTACGCGGGGTGAAAAGGTGAAAGGGTAAAGGGGGGGAAGGTGTGAAAAGAGAAGCGGCCTTTACGACCGCTCCAGAGAGAAGTCCTTCTATTGAAGACTGGCCGCTGCTACCGCGGCGGCGGCATCGACAATACCGGAGCCACAGCGGGAACAGCTCGCCGGGAAGCTGCGCGCGGTACTGGTGAGAATCGATTCCACCTCATCCGGGGTCACGCTGGGGTTTACCGAATAAATTAGTGCCGCAGCGCCAGCCACATGGGGTGTGGCCATGCTGGTACCGGGATAGAAAGCGTAGGCATCAGTACCGGAAAATGTGCTGCCGCTGTTGAGGATGGAAAGTACGCCATCGCTGCTGACTACGTTGATCTCACCTCCGGGAGCGGCCACGTCGACCACATTTCCGTAATTGGAGTAGTAGGCACGACCACCGGAGCGGTCTGTGGCGGCGACAGTAATAACCCCGGAACAGCTAGCTGGCGAGTAACGGCGGGCATTGCGGGCCGAGTTACCCGCGGCAACCACAACGGTGGCACCAAGGCTACGCGCGGTATTAATGGCATTCTGTGTCGTGATGTCGCAGCGGCCACTGCCACCCAGGCTCAGGTTCAACACTTGCGCTGGATTTTGGTTATTCGGCACGCCGCTAACGGAACCGCCGGCGCTCCAGATAATGCCGTCGGCGATGTCCGAGGTGTAGCCACCGCAGCGGCCGAGAACGCGTACCGGGACAATTTTCGCTTTGTAGGCCACCCCGGCGATACCCATATTATTATTGGTGACCGCCGCTATGGTGCCGGCCACATGGGTGCCGTGCCAGCTGCTATCCATTTCTGGGTAGCTCGGGTCGCCACAGTGGGTGTTGGTGTACCAGTCACCGGGATCGGTGGCATCACTATCGCGACCATCGCCATCCACAGAGACGTCGGTATCGGAAATCATGTCGTAGCCTGGCAGGATATTTGCGACCAGGTCTGCGTGGGGCAGGTAGCCGGTATCAATCACTGCGACCACGACACCTTCACCCTGAGCGCTGTCCCAGGCTGCAGGTAGGTTGAGGCCGCCGGTGGATTCGAAGTAGTGCCATTGGTCGTAGTAGCTGGGATCGTTAGGCACGGCCATGGCCTTCATCATCAGATCCGGCTCCGCATATTCGACCTCCGGGTCCTGTCTCAGGCGGCTGATGATGGCTTCCAGTTCAGCCTTATTTTTACGGCCTTCCAGTCGCATCACCTGTGCCCCAGTAGCCATACGGCGCAGATGGCGCATCTTGTGGCCGGCGCGACGGGAGGCCTTTGCCATTGTTTCCGGGCTCAGGCTGGCAGCCTGCCCTACTTTGGTCCCTTGCTTGTATTTCACGATAATGCGATCGGTAATTTGAGTGCTACTTGTCTTCTCCACTTGGGCGGCGAAGGGGCTCGCGCACAGTAGTGAAAATAGGCTGGCCAGTGCAGATTTTTGCAGTAGGTTTTTCAGTGATGTTTTCATTATTGTTATCTCTCCGTGATGGTTGTTGCCCCAGTCAGCATTTAGCTGACATGGATATCAATCCGGGTGCACCGCTATTGATTGGGCTGCGTAAGGCGAGGCACCGTTAACTAACAGGCAAAATATGTGCCCGAAAAAAGTGCACTAAGGAGATCTGACGGTATTGCTGGCAAAGCTGGGGATTGGTGCAAGGTTACAGAGATGCGGTCCTCTACCCAAGAGGCGGAGAACTTCTAACCTTTGTTATGTGCCTTGCACCATTTAAGGGAGGTATTTCAGCTATTTGCTGCTTAGTCGCACCAAAATACCTCCCTATAAAGGCCGGCTGTTTAAAGTGCCGGCCAGAGGGTGCTCTTAAGGAGTTGTTTCGGCCTTCAGGGTAACGCCACTGTAGGAGTCATAACCATACACGCTGACATACCAGGTACCGGAATCTGGATTGCTGATGGTGCAGGTCTCTTCATTACCCCAGAGGTAGGGGCGGCAATCATATCTGCGCAGAGTCGGGTAGTTGGCGTGACGCACATAGAGATCGACTTCACCATTGCCGCCGGACATCTCAATATTCAGGCTCGAGGTACCCGCAGCAACTTCGATAGTGAAGTCGCTCCAGCTGCCGGAGTTGCCGGAAAGGTTGGTTTCGGTCCAGCTGACACCGCCGCCATTTCCGTTGTCGCCACCATCGCCATTACCGTCACCATCGCTACCGCCACTCGCCATGGCAACGGCCGCTGCCGCATCGACGATACCGGCACCACAGCCACTGCATGAAGACGGGAAGCTGCGTGCGGTGGTGGTGAGTATTGATTCGATGTCGTCGGGGCCCAGGCTGGGGTTTACCGAATACAGTAGTGCGGCCGCACCGGCAACATGGGGCGCTGCCATACTGGTGCCCTGCATGTAGACGTAGCTATCGCTGCCCGCGATCGTACTGCCACTATTGTGGGTGGAGAGAATGCCATCGGGATCGTTAGCGAAGCTCTGTGCGCCCCCCGGTGCTGCAACATCCACAACGCTGCCGTAATTGGAAAAGTAAGAGCGGCCACCATCGCGGTTGGTCGACGCAATGGTAATTACCCCATCGCAGCTGGCGGGAGAATATTGGCTGGCATTACTTGAGTCATTACCGGCGGCGACTACGACGGTAGCGCCGAGGCTGCGCGCGGTATTAATGGCGGCCTGTGTGGTGGTGTCACAGCTGCCACCGCCACCGAGGCTCAGGTTGAGCACTTGTGCGGGGTTGGGGTTGGTCGGCAAGCCGCTGACAGAACCGCCGGCGCCCCAGATAATGCCGTCGGCAATATCCGAGGTATAGCCACCGCAGCGGCCGAGCACACGTATCGGTACGATCTTGGCTTTGTAGGCAACACCGGCGATACCCATATTGTTGTTGGTGACCCCAGCGATGGTGCCGGCGACGTGGGTGCCATGCCAGCTGCTATCACTTTCCGAGGGAATGTTCGGATCATCGCCACAGGCTTTATCGGCAAACCAGTCGCCCGGATCTGTGGCGTCGCTATCGCGGCCATCGCCGTCTACAGACACAAAGGTGTCGGAAATCATGTCATAGCCCGGCAGAATATTGTCCACCAGATCGGGGTGTGGGCGGTAACCGGTATCGAGTACCGCGACAACTGCTCCCTCACCTTGGGTGACATCCCAGGCCGATGGCAGGTTCAGGCCGCCGGTGGACTCATAATAGTGCCATTGATTGAGGTAACTGGAGTCATTGGGCACAGCCATTGCGTGCATCATCAAATCCGGTTCAGCGTATTCAACATCCGGGTCCTGCTTCAGGCGGTTGATAATCGCGTTCATTTCCGCTCTGTTTTTGCGACCTTCCAGGCGCATTACCTGAGCGCCTGTGGCCATACGGCGCAGGTGGCGCATTTTGTGGCCAGCGCGACGGGAGGCCTTTTCCACAGTGTCCCTGGCCATACTGGCTGCACGGCCTACTTTGGCACTTTCCTTGTATTTGACGATGATGCGATCCGTTAGCTGGGTGTTGTCAGCACTCTGAGCCAGGGCGGTGAAGGGCGCGGTGCACAGCAGTGTGAATACGCTTGCCAGAGCAGTCTTCTGCCGAAGGCTTTTTAATGGTGAGGTCATTATTGTTATCTCTTCGAAATTGTTGTTTTCCGGCCACCAATAGGTCATTTGGTGTGCCGGTCACTCCTGAAAAGAGCTCCCACTGACAGAAAAAAATCCGCCAACAGAGAGATCCGGATAGCCGCCTTATTAGGCTTTTGGCGGTTAAAAAGACCCAAAATAGTACCAAGGTTTCATTTTGATACAGGTATATAACGATTTTGAAATTATTGTCCTCAGTGGAGGAACTGGTAATTGTGTGGCTTATGGCGACAAATTTATAAATTTTCAGAAAAAAATCAGGTAACGAGAACTTGGTCAATAGGAGGGTGTGTTGTAGTTCACGGGGGCTGGCTGATGAGAAATGGTTAATAGCGTTAAGAAAAAATAATGTCATTTCCCGGAAAGACAGGAACTCACCTAATGCCATTCCGAGGCGTTTACAGGGGAGTCCGCAAAAGAGTTTACAAAGAGATTTGTTTGCCTCAGGATTTTTCCCGGAGCACGTTCGAGTCGTCAGTGATGGCCTAGCCGGATCTTGCGGTGATAATTCTTTATCGATCACCACCGCAGTACCGTACTCAGTTCAAAACATCATTCGATGCTTTACTCAGGTTGTGAGAGGGGAGATTTATTTTTTGAATTCTTTTGCATGCGATCTGGATATAGTTAACCGAGTAGGCGTACTGTGAGCATGCCAAAGGCAAATCGTTAATTTTTAGGAGCTGCCTGTCGGGCCGTAATATAGTTGGGTGTATGTGCCCACATTTTTGCAGCCATCAAGCCGAATAGAAAACCAAACAAGTGTGATTCCCAGGAAATATACTTTCCTTGTGGCAGCACGCCGAAAATAAGTCCGCCATAAACCAATCCGACAAAAATCGATGTCATTAATCGAAGAAACTGCTTGCTGATAAATCCGGCCAGCAGTAAAAACCCAAAGTAACCATAGATTACTGAGCTGGCACCCAGGTGGTTTCCCCCTCTGGCAAATAGCCAGACCGCAAGCCCGGTGGTCACAATAATCGTCAATGTCACTTTCAAATAGGTTTTCGCACCATATTGCAATAGCAAAAAGCTGAAAACGCAAAGGGTTACGATGTTTGACAGAAAGTGCCAGAAGCTTCCATGCAACAGTGGAGCGGAAAAAATATGGGGGAGATGGTTGATGGATCGAGGAATCAGGCCAAAATAGTTCAGCGATCGGCCAGTAAATAGATTAATAATTTCAATAGCGGTTAAAACTAAGAATATAGCCCCAACCCATTTTATATTGTTTTGCATAACTAATACTGTTCAATGTGCGGTGGGAAAGGACAGAGAAAGGCTGATGGGCAGTGTTAATATGGGGTCTTTAGTTTGGCTTCAGTTAAAAACCCCATAATTGCCTTACTCAATATTCTGCACTTGCTCGCGCATCTGTTCGATTAATACTTTCAACTCTACCGCAGCCTGGGTGGTATCGGTTACCACGGACTTGGAGGACAGAGTATTGGCTTCGCGGTTAAACTCCTGCATAAGAAAATCCAGGCGTCGGCCTATAGCGCCACCACCGGCGAGTACCCGGCGGGTTTCTACAGTGTGGGCATTGAGGCGGTCCAGCTCTTCGTCTACGTCAGCTTTTTGAGCGAGCAGTACAATTTCCTGTTCCAGGCGTTCCTTGTCCAGTTCCACAGACAGCTCTTCCAGGCGGCTGCGCAGTTTTTCCCTCTGTGCCTCTAAAATTTGAGGCAGTTGCTCCCGCACCAATGTCACCTGTTCTTCAATACTTTTTAAACGGGCCTCGATAAATTTGGCCAGCTCTGCACCTTCGCGTTCGCGATTTGCGCGCAGCTGTTCCAGCGCTTCGCGAAATGCCTGCAAAATAGTGGCGGATTGCTGTTCGGTATCGGCTTCCGGTTCACTGATGACGCCGGGCCACTGGAGAATTTGCAGGGGGTTGAGCGGCTGGGCCTCTACGCCGCCGGTGACCTGTTTGGCAGCCTGAATCAGTGCCTGTGCCAGAGGTTGGTTAATTTCGAGCCCGCTAGTTTCCACGTTGTTGGGTTTTACCGTAAGCGTGAGTTCCACTTTTCCGCGGGATAAATTTTTCCGCAAGATATCGCGCAGCTGAGCTTCCAAGGGACGGGCAACTTCTGGCAGGCGGAAGTGCGGCTCCAGGTAGCGATGATTGACCGAGCGCAGCTCCCAAATGGCGTTTCCTGTGGCATAAGCGGCTTCGGCGCGACCGAAGGCTGTCATGCTTCGCACTTTGTTCTGTTCCCGGTTATTGGCCATTGCTCGTCCCCTGCAGGCGTATTTATCGGCCCGGCATCATAGCACAGCGTTCGGATATCCATGTGGGGGTATATAATGCAGGGCTTTCATTCATTGACTGAGGTGAGCTATGCAGCGTCCCAGTGGCCGCGCGGCGGCGCAATTGCGTCCGATAAAAATTACCCGAAACTACACCCGCCACGCCGAGGGCTCCGTGTTAGTAGAATTTGGTGACACAAAGGTCCTGTGCAACGCCTCAGTATCGAGTGAAGTGCCGCGCTTCCTGCGCGGCCAGGGCAGCGGCTGGATTACTGCCGAATACGGCATGCTGCCGCGCTCCACCGGTTCGCGTATGCCGCGCGAGGCGGCCAAGGGCAAACAGAGCGGCCGCACGGTGGAAATTCAGCGTTTGATCGGCCGCTCCCTGCGTGCAGCCGTGGACCTGGAAAAACTCGGTGAGAACCAAATTACATTGGACTGCGATGTGATCCAGGCCGATGGCGGCACGCGCACGGCGGCGATTACCGGCGCCTGTGTGGCGTTGGTGGATGCTCTTCGGCACATGCAGCGGGAAAGAATCCTCACCGAGGACCCGTTGCTCAATCTGGTAGCGGCGGTTTCTGTGGGCATTTATGAAGGCGAGCCGGTACTGGATCTGGATTATCCGGAGGATAGTGCGGCCGATACCGATATGAACCTGGTGATGGCGGCAGATGGCGGCATGATCGAGGTGCAGGGTACGGCGGAGGGCAAGCCTTTTTCCGAGAAAGAATTCGCGCAGATGCTTGGCTTAGGCAAGGCGGGGATCGATGAGTTGATTGAATTGCAGCAGAAAGCCCTGGATGAGTGAGATTTTATAGTTTGCTGAGATGAGGCAGGCTCTATTGTAGAGCCGGCCCATTCGTAAAAGGACCCGGCCCACTTTGTCTCGAGCCGAGTCCTGCGCTGCTTACACTTCCAGGTCGTAATCCATCATCAGCGGCAGGTGGCTGGAGAAGGTGACATTCTTGTTGATCGCGCCGTATTCGATACGGTTTTTCAACCCGTGCGATACGATCTGCATGTCGGTGCGCCAGCCATCGCCCTCACCCACGGTGCCACTCGGCCACCAGGTAAATTCATCGGTGTCCTTGACGACGCGGCGGAAGGCGTCGACATAACCAATCTCGTTAAACAACTGGTCCAGCCAGCGCTGTTCGTGACGCATAAAACCGGGGCTGTCCTGGTGGTCCTGCCAGTTCTGCACATCGGCGCGGCGGTGCGCCATGCCCCAATTACCACAGAAAATAAAGTCGCGGCGCTTGCGGCTGATTTTGTGCAGGTGCGCTTGCATATCGTCGAAAAACTGGACTTTCTTTTCCAGCGAAGCCTCGTCGGTGGCCACCGGCGCTAATAGCGAGCCGACGCTCAGGCGTTCAAAATCCGCCTGTAAATAGCGCCCGTACATATCCTCACCGTTGGCGAAACCCATGCCGAAAATAATGGCTTTGGGCTGATTGCGCGTATAGATGGCCACGCCGTTTTCATGGGGCGTTCCCGAATCGAAGAAGTAGCTGTAATAGCCATCGGGGTGGAATATGGGGTGGTCTAGCTCCGGCTCCAGAGAGCGCAGGTCCTGTAGGCAGATAATGTCTGCATCCTGCTCAGCTAACCAATCGTAGAGACCGCGTTGTGCGGCCTGATGAACGCCGTCTACAGACAAGCTCACTATTCGCATTATTAGCCCCTTACCAGCGGACTGTGTATCATTAGAAACATTATTTGCATGCCTATCCCCGGAAATGCTACGGGGAGGTCTCCCTTCACCTTAGCCAATAGTTAACAATTTTCCATGCAGCAATATCAGCGCAATTTTATCCAACTGGCCCTGGATCATCAGGTGTTGTGTTTTGGTGACTTCACTCTGAAATCAGGCCGTCAAAGTCCCTATTTTTTCAATGCCGGTCGTTTCCACACCGGTGCGGCACTGGCCGCACTGGGACAGGCTTACGCCGAGGCGATTATCGCTTCGGGAGTAGAGTTTGATGTCATTTTCGGACCGGCCTACAAGGGCATCCCGCTGGGTGCGGTGACTGCCGTGGCATTGGCGCAGAAAGGGGTCGATAAGCCTTTCTGCTACAACCGCAAAGAGGCCAAGGATCACGGCGAAGGCGGAACCTTAGTGGGTGCGCCGCTTAATGGCAAGGTTTTGATCATTGATGATGTGATTACGGCCGGTACTGCGGTGCGTGAAGTGATGCAGATCATCGAATCTCACGGTGCCGAAGCGGCCGGTGTGGTCATCGGTTTAAATCGTCAGGAAAAAGCCAGCGAGGATTGTGAATTCTCCGCTATTCAGCAGGTTGAGCGGCAGTTTAATATCCCGGTAATCAGCATTGTACAGCTGGATAATATAATCAGTTTCCTCGAGCAGGAGTCGCAAGACAGTGAAACCCTGCAAAAAATTGTGAATTACCGGCAACGTTACGGCGTAACGGGTTAATTAAAAGCCCGCTCGTCGTAGCGGGCCGCACCCATTTAGTGAGAAGAGCGTTGAGAATCGCCCCCATAGTACGTTTACTGGCCTCAATCACTTTGTTGTTTAGTGCTCTGGCGAATGCTGCCAGTGATGAACAGGTGCTCTATCGCTATACCGATGAGCAGGGCATTGTGGTGCTCAACGAAATAGTACCGCCGGAATACGTGGGCAAGGGCTACGAAATTCTCAACCTCTCCGGCCGTGTTATAGAAGTGGTTCCGCCACAGTTGAGCCCCGAGGAATTTGAGGCACAGCGCCGGCAGGAGGCTCAGGAAGAGGCGGACCGCAAGCTGCTCAAGCGATATAACAGCCTTGCCGATATCGAGAGTGCGCGCAAACGCAAGCTGGCAATTGTCGAACAGGACATGGCGATCATGCACTCAAATATCACCAGTCTTACCCGCCAGATTACCCAGGAGGAAGCGCAGGCAGCGCGCACCCAGCGCGGCGGCCGCGAGGTAGCTCCGGAGCTTCTACAGCGTATCGTCGATTTACAGAAAGAAGTCGCGGTCTTGCGCGAGCGCCTCAAGCGGCGCAATGAGGAAGCCAGCTCTATCGGTGAGGAGTTTGATAAAGCCGCGGCACGCTACACAGAAATCACATCCAAATCCTGATCGGATCCGATCATTCAAGCATTTCCCCGGCGCTGACAGGCGCGTGTCCACTTACCACTTATTTTTATTATCCCGGTGCAGTAGACACACAGCCAGTTACCTGGCCGCAGCGACGGTCTCGCGGAAAAAGCCGGAGGTCAGTACTGGCCACTGTTCGGCCCAATACTCGGTAGGCTTACGTTTAAAGCCGCTGCGTACATATTGCACTATGCGACCCTCGGCACTGGCCAACAACAGGTTCGCGGCACCGCCCAGAGGTAGGGTCGGGCGCAGGTGTTCGCGCAGTTCCGCTTCACGCAGAATCTGACGGATTTGGGTTTCCAGACGGTCAAACAACTGCAGGATGCGCCCGTGCAGGCGTTCGGTCTCGCCGGTCAATGCATCGCCAGTGAGCAGACGAGTAATACCCGGATTGCGCTCACAGAATGCCAGGAGAAGGTGCAGGATTCTCTGGCATCGCTCCAGGGCAGAGGGCTCCTCCTGGAGGATCAGTGCGATACGACTGAAAATAGTCTCCTCGATAAACTCGATGAGACCCTCAAACATTTTCGACTTGCTGGGGAAGTGGCGGTACAGCGCCGCTTCAGAAAAGCCAACTTCCTTGGCCAGGGCTGCAGTTGTAATACGTGCGCCGGGACTGGCTTCCAGCATATGTGCCAGGGCTTCCAGAATTTGTTGACGCCGATTGATTTTTTCGCTGCTCATTGACTGCCTTTAGTCCACTTGGGGAGCGGACGGTGATTTTTGCTCTTGTTGCCTTCATATTGCGGCGGCGGAATCCTACCGATTCGTACGTCTGTCTTCAATTGCCAAGCGCTAATGCGCGACGTCTTATGTCTCACTATGGTTAATCTGAGTGATTGGTAATCAGCGTGCCGACGCCGGTATCGGTAAATATTTCCAGCAGCACCGCGTGAGGTACCCTTCCGTCGATAATATGAGCAGAAGTGACCCCAGCTTTTACTGCGTCGAGGGCACAATCGATCTTTGGTAACATGCCGCCGTAAATTGTCCCGTCTTTTATTAACTCTTCCACTTGTTGTGTGGTCAGGCCGGTGAGTACTTCTCCCTGCTTATCTTGCAGCCCGGCCACATTGGTGAGCAGCATCAACTTTTCCGCCTGCAGACACTCGGCGATCTTGCCTGCTACCAGGTCGGCATTGATATTGTAAGAAACCCCCTCCTTGTCGACCCCGATAGGGGCGATGACTGGAATAAAGCCACCTTGGATCAGCATATTGATCACATCGGTATTAACCTTTTTCACTTCGCCGACCTGGCCGATATCAATAATTTCAGAGGCGTGCAGGCCTGCACTCTCGTTTTTACGGTTAAGCTTACGCGCTTCGATTAACAAACCATCCTTGCCTGTTACGCCCACCGCGCGACCGCCGTTTTTATTGATCAGGTTGACAATTTGCTTGTTGACCGTGCCCCCCAGCACCATTTCCACCACATCCATGGTCTCGCTATCGGTTACGCGCATACCGTCGACAAAACGGGACTCAATATTGAGTTTATTCAGCAGCAGCCCGATTTGCGGGCCGCCACCATGAACCACCACTGGGTTCATGCCCACCAGCTTCATCAGGATAATGTCTCGGGCGAAGCTGTTTTGCAGCTCGTGATGCACCATGGCATTGCCACCAAACTTCACTACTACAGTTTTATTGGTAAATTGCTGAATATAGGGCAGAGCCTCATTCAAAACCTGGGCGATGCGCAGAGCGGACTTCTTATCGAGAGACATGGTCATTCCTTTTTGATGGGATGCGATTGGCTGGCTTTCCCCCGCCATCCAGTTGCCGCTGAAGATACTGCGCGGTTGGGTGTCTTTTGGATTAAATAAAGCACCGACCACGAGTCGGTTGCGGCACCTGCCTGTGCCGCACTGAATAAAATAGGTGCGTTAGTTGAGCAGCTCCCAGTTGGGAACTACAGCAGTGGGAGCAATTTTCTTTATCTGTGCCATGACTACTTTTTGAATGCGTTCCAAGGCTTCTTTATTTTCGGCCTCGAAGCGCAGCGTCAATGCGCTGGTGGTATTGGAGGCGCGTACTAGTCCCCAGCCATCAGAAAACTCAATGCGCAGACCATCGACAGTATTGATATCGGCATTGTCAAAATCGCCTTGCTCGCGCAGTTGTTTTATCAGGGAGAACTTTTCTTGTTCCTCCACGGGCAGCAATATTTCCGGAGTACTCTCCATTTGCGGCAGGGAGTCTAGGAGTTCATCCAAGCTCTGCTCGCGCAGGGCCATGATTTCTAGCAGGCGCGCAGCTGCGTAAATACCATCGTCGAAACCAAACCAGCGATCCCGAATGAAAATATGGCCGGATAACTCACCACCGAGAATTGCCTTGGTTTCGAGCATTTTATTTTTCATCGGCGCGTGGCCGGTTTTCCACATCACCGGGCGGCCGCCATACTGGCTGACCAGCTGGGCCAGGGTGCGGCTGCTCTTCACATCGAAGACGATCGTTTCCCCTGGGTTGCGCGCCAGAATGTCTCGAGCGAGCAGCATCACCAATTGATCGGCCCAGGCGATGCGGCCGCTGCTGGAAATCAGGGTGACGCGATCGCCGTCGCCATCCAAGGCCACCCCTAGATCTGCGCCGGCCTCTGTCACCTTGTCGATCAACGCCTGCAGGTTTTCCGGACGCGAGGGGTCGGGGGGATGGTTGGGGAAGTCCCCATCTACTTCGCAAAATATCGGGGTTACCGCGCAGCCCAGCTGTTCGAACAACCGTGGTGCCAGGACAGAAGTGGCGCCATTGCCCGCATCCACTACCAGATGTGGCTGCCCGGCCAGGGCCACGTTGTTAAAGATCTCGTCGATATATTTGTCTTTAATATCCTGCTCGCGGTTGCTGCCTTCCCCATTTTTAAAGGGCCCCTGCTGCATAAGCTGGTGTAGGCCCTGTAACTTTTCTTCGGACAGGGGACGGCCCTTGAGCACGATCTTGAAGCCGTTGTATTCGGCCGGGTTGTGGCTCGCGGTTACCATAACGCCGCTGCTGGTGTTCTTGCCTTTAGCGCAGGCGTAGTAGAGCAGTGGCGATGGAATCAGGCCCAGGTCGATACTGTTGCAGCCGCTATCGAGGATGCCTTCCATCAGGCAGTTGCTGAGCAATGCACTACTGTTGCGGCCATCGCGGCCCACCAACAGGATCTGTTCTCCGGCGTGCTGTGCCAGGGTGCCCAGCGCCCGCCCCAGCTGGTAGGCAAAGGGCTCATCGATTTCCTCACCGGCGATGCCGCGAATATCGTATGCGCGAAACACGTGGTGGGGAAACTCGGAAGTGGGCTGGTGTTGAGGTTTGCCCGATGTGGACGCTGACCTTTCTGCAGCGCGGTTTTCCATGTCCTGCACGGGAACCTCTGGGGCGATACTGGGCGCCGATGCCAGCCCCTGGGGCATGGGGTCTACCGCCAGTTGACTATCCTGCTGCAGCTCAGCGGTTGGGAAACTCTCACTTTCGCGCTTCCCGCTTTTTGGGCTGCGCTCCCAGGGTGCGCGGCTGTCTCGCGGTAGGAGGCGTATCAGTAACAGCAGGGAGAGCAGCAAGCCCGCGCCAGCGGCGAGATAAATCCACAGTGTTGGCAGGCTGTGCTGCTGAGTGAATGCATTAGAGGGGCTGAATTGTACCTGCAGAAAACTATCCCGAATCGCTACAGAGTGGCTGAACCCACCGCCCTGCCCGCCGCGCCAGAGGGGTTGTGCAGCTGATTCGGGAAACTTCTGGATCAGTTGAATTTGTCCCAGGTTTTTATCGAGAGCCTCCAGGGATTTTTGCAGAACAGCAAAGGGCTGGCTGATCAGGATTTTTTGTTTGGCCAGGCTGATTGCATTGTGAAGCTCCCAGCTGTTGTCGGCACCGGTGCGCAGTATTTCCAAAGGTTGTTGGCTGTCTTGTCGAGTACGCTTGAGCAGGTCCACCAGGGCGAAGTTCAGGGTTGGGTTTTCGCCCGCGTCCACGCGGATCTGCGACTCCGAGAATGCCTGTACCCGAGACTGTTCCGGTAGTTGTGCTGTTTTCAGCAGCTCCTCAAGGGGCTGCTCACTGCGTTCGAGTTGTTGCAGCTGCTGGGCGCGCTGCCCCAGCAGTGCCTGTACACGCTGAGCGAAAGTTTCTCCCTGTACTCGAGTTGCCTGTTGTACCTGAGCCTGGTTGTAGGGGGTGATTATATGTTCGACGATTAAATAGGCTCCGCAGAGCCAGGCGACGGCCGCCAACAGCGATGGTAGTAACAGCCCCTTGTGTAATAGCGCTTCGCCCTGATTTTTCTTGTTGGAAACCACTGATTTTCCTGCCTGTAAACCTTTACTGCTGCGCTTTGGCGGCAATGATTTCTATTAATTGTCGCGCCAGGTCGGCCTTTAGAGCCTCGGGCAGTTGCGTGCTGCCATGGCGATCTATCACTGTGACGGCATTGCGATCACTGTTGAAGCCGGTGTCGCTGCCACTGACGTCATTGGCGACAATCATATCGAGGTTTTTGCGCTGTAGTTTACTCTGCGCGTACTGCTCGACCTGCTGGGTCTCTGCAGCAAAGCCCACGGTAAAGGGACGTCGTTCGCTGCGTGCGGCGATACCGGCGACGATATCCGGGTTTTTAACTAGGGCGATAGCACTTTCGTCGCAGCCCTCCCGTTTCTTGATTTTCTGCTCTGCCACCGAGGCGGGGCGAAAATCGGCAACGGCGGCGGCGCTGATAAAAATATCGCAGAGGTCGGCCGCGCGCTCGGCGGCCTCCTGCATATCCCGCGCATCAATGACATCGACGCGCTTCACTTGTACGGGGGTGGCCAGATTTACCGGCCCGGCGATAAGGGTTACCTCGGCGCCGGCTTTCTGGGCGGCCTCAGCCAGGGCGAAGCCCATCTTGCCGGAGCTGTGGTTGCTCAGGTAGCGCACAGGGTCCAGGGCCTCGCGGGTTGGACCGGCGGTAATTGCTACGCGCTTGCCGCGCAGGCAGTCGCTGGCGCCGAACTGGGACTCGGCCTGCAGGGCCAAGTCGGCGGGCTCCAGCATACGGCCGGGCCCCACGTCACCGCAGGCCTGGCTGCCAGCCGCCGGCCCCCACAGCTGTACCCCGCGCTCACGCAGGGTTTTGGCATTGGCAGCGGTGGCTGAGTGGCGCCACATGGCCTGATTCATGGCGGGTGCCAGGGCCACAGGTGCCTCACTGGCGAGGCATAGGGTAGTGAGCAGGTCGTCGGCCATACCGCAGGCCAGCTTTGCCATCACCTGGGCACTGGCGGGGGCAATCAGGATCAGGTCGGCCCACTTGGCCAGCTCGATATGCCCCATGGCGGCCTCAGCCGCCGGGTCCAGCAGGTCGGTGTGCACGGGGTTGCCGGAGAGGGCCTGGAAGGTCAGAGGCTGCACAAACTCGCGCGCGCCGGCGCTCATCACCACCCTTACCTGGGCACCGCGTTCTTTCAGGCGGCGCACAAGGTCGGCGCTCTTATAGGCGGCAATACCGCCACTGATTCCCAAAAGTATGCGTTTTTCGGCCAGCGAGGACATAGATACAGTTTCCGAATATATGCGAGCGGGTTAGATTAGCATTTCTGCGTCTGGACTTATAAGGCGCAGGATAGACGCGAAAATCGTGCTTGTGGTGAGTTGGGGAGAGATTTCACAGAAAAAAGACTGTCAGGGAAGGCGGAGAGCGAAGATGAAGATCAAGGATTGGCCGGCAGCTGAGAGGCCCAGGGAGAAATTATTGGCGCGGGGTGCCGCGGCGCTGTCGGATGCCGAGTTGCTGGCCATTTTTTTACGGGTGGGGCTACCGGGCGTTTCCGCAGTGGATTTGGCGCGGGGCCTGCTGAGCGAGTTTGGTGGCCTGCGCGCCCTGTTAGAGGTAGACAGGGAGCAGTTTTGCCGCGCGCGCGGACTGGGAGATGCCAAGTTTGTGCAGCTGCAGGCGGCGTTGGAGATGGCGCGGCGTCATCTAGCAGAAATTATGCGGCAAGGCAGTGCTTTGTGTAGCCCGGCAGCGGTGCGCGACTACCTGGCTATGCAGTTGCGCCACCGGCGTCGCGAAGTTTTTTGCTGTCTATATCTGGATACCCAGCACCGCGTTATCAGTTTCGAGGAGCTGTTTGAGGGCACTCTGAATGCCGCCAGCGTCTATCCTCGCGAGGTGGTACAGGTGGCTTTGCAGCGTGGGGCAGCAGCCGTGATTCTGGCGCACAATCACCCCTCGGGAATCTGTGAGCCGAGCCAGGCGGATATCTGGATTACCGAGCGTTTGGTGCAGGCCCTTGAGCTTGTGGATATCAAGGTATTGGATCACTTGATTGTGGGCGAGGGGCAGGCCTTATCCTTCGCTGAGCAGGGGCTGTTGTAGGTAGTTCAATAGAGAAGCATTGATTGACACAGAAGTACTGTACAAAACTTGCTCCCTACGGGCTCTTTTGGTATAAAACGCCGCTCTTTGCGGCCGGGCCAGATTCTGCACAGGTTCCGCCGCCATCCAGGAACCGGATTAGAATCCCGATTTTTATGTTCCCGCACACCCTTTTCCTCTTCAGGATTGGCGCCATGCGGGCACAAGCGTTTTGAAGAGGCCAACAGATGTCCAAGGTATGTCAGGTAACCGGTAAGCGTCCGGTAACCGGAAACAATGTATCCCACGCTAAGAACCGCACCAAGCGTCGCTTCGTGCCGAACCTGCACAGTCACCGTTTCTGGGTTGAGTCCGAGAAGCGTTTTGTGAAACTGCGTGTTTCCGCAAAAGGCATGCGCGTTATCGATAAGAAAGGTATCGACGCTGTCCTGACTGAGCTGCGTGCCCGCGGCGAAAAAGTATAATTAGCTGTATCCAGCTAACTGATTGGAGATTGAGCAATGCGTGAGAAGATTCGTCTGAATTCCAGCGCCGGTACTGGCCACTTCTACACCACTACCAAGAACAAGCGCAACATGCCTGAGAAAATGGAGATCAAAAAGTACGATCCCGTTGTTCGCAAGCACGTTATGTACAAGGAAGGCAAAATCAAGTAATTGCCCCCGCGTACTCGCAGAAGAGCCCGGTTTTTGCCGGGCTTTTTTGTGTCCGGTCCCCGGCTAAAGCCGTCGTGAGATGAGAGATGCCCGAACTCCCTGAAGTAGAAACCACCTGCCGCGGCCTTGCCCCCCACCTGGAAGGACAGCGGGTTAGATCCGTTGTGGTGCGACAGCCCCGGCTACGCTGGCCTGTGGACCTGGATTTTGCCAAGCACATCAAAAATGCCAATATCCTGAAGCTGGAGCGGCGCGCCAAATACCTGTTAGTACATACAGACAGGGGTTGTGCCATTTGGCATCTGGGGATGTCCGGTAGCCTGCGCCTGGTCGAGAAGGGTGAGCCTCCCGAGAAACACGATCATGTCGACTGGCGTCTCGATAGCGGGCTGATTCTTCGCTATAGAGATCCACGCCGGTTTGGCGCTCTGCTGTGGACTGCGGCAGACCCGCTGACCCACGATCTGCTCAGCCACTTGGGACCGGAACCGCTGTCGGAGGACTTTAGTGTTGACTATTTGTTCACCTCTTCCCGCAAGCGCAAGCAGTCGGTGAAAACATTCATTATGGATGGGCGTATCGTGGTGGGAGTGGGGAATATTTATGCCAGTGAATCCCTATTTCTGGCGGGTATCCGTCCGGACCGTGAAGCAGGGTCTATTTCCAAAGCCCGCTACTTGCGCTTAGTAGAGGCGATCAAGCAGGTATTGAGTCGCGCCATTGCCCAGGGGGGCACCACCCTGCGGGACTTTATCGGGGGGGACGGCAAACCCGGTTATTTCGCCCAGGAACTCAATGTCTACGGCCGCGCGGGCGCACCCTGCCCCAGTTGCGGAAGCCCGGTGCGGGACATGGTTCTGGGCCAGCGCAGTACCTTCTTTTGCACTCGCTGCCAGCGCTGAGTTGACCCTGCGATAGGGCGTTGGCGGGAATTTACTACTAGTATCAGAGTATTGCTGTCTGTGGAGATGGCCAGTGGTATTGGTACTGCCTTTTCTCACCGTTCTGATTTCAGCCTGGTGTATATGGAAGCGCCGCCAGCGCGCGGCCACCGTGTGGTGGTTGCTGACCATGGTGATCTACATTATCTGGTTGATTTATCACTCGGCCACTCCGCTGGACCTCTCCTTTTAGCCGGGGTGCCACTATGGTGTATATGGTTCGAAGGCTCGATGCCCTGGCTCTTCTCGGTCTTTCTGCGGTTCTCTGGATCGCTTTTATTATCGAGTTATACCAGCACCAACTGCCCTGCCCCCTATGTCTGCTGCAGCGAGTGGCTTTCACCATGGCGGGTTTGGGGCTGCTGATGAACTTGCGTTTTGGTGTGCGCCCAGCCCATTACGGCATTGTCATTCTGTCGTGTATTGCCGGATTGGCCGCTGCCGGGCGCCAAGTGTTGCTGCATATCCTGCCCGAAAATTCCGGGTTTGGAGAGCCCTTCCTGGGCCTGCATCTCTATACCTGGGCGGCTTTGGCTTTTTTTGCTCTACTCGCTTATTGCGGGGTCGCAATGATGTTGGGCTTTTTACGGCGTAATCTTTCCCCGCGTCGGTTCTCTTTTCCCGAGAAATTTATTGCGATCGTGTTTCTTACCATTGCGATGGCGAATCTGGCCAGCACGCTGCTGGAGTGTGGTCTGGGTCCCTGTGTGAGTGGCTCATTTGGTTATCACTGGCTCTGGCCTTGAGTAAATTGGTCGATCGCTCAATCGAATAAGGTTGGTGTCACCATGCAAAACTGGGCGTGGTTAGGGCAACACGATGGGTAGCTATATGCGCTGGCTAATTTTGTTATCGATTCTTTTGCTCCTTTCCTGCGATCCTATGGCGAAGAGCGCAAGCTCTGACTCCCCCCCAAGTCAGCCTGCCCAGCTAATTGTCCGCAACGCTACTATTTACACCGCGGATAAAGTGCGCTCAATTGCTGCGGCAATGGCAATCAGGGATGGGCGCATCGTCTTTGTTGGCAGCGAGGCGAATGTTGAGGACTATATCGGAGCCGATAGCAAAATTGCAGATCTAAACGGTAAGCTGGTATTGCCCGGGTTTTTTCAACGGGCAAAAATTCGAGGTTCTGCATCAAGAATCGATTTGTTTTCCGGAAACTCCATCGAAGACTACCGTTTGGCGGTATCACGTTATATTCGAGAAAACCCCGAGCAACAGGTAATTGTTGGTGATGGTTGGAATATGCAGGCATTTTCTGCAGAGCCTCCGCATAAAGGGATACTCGATCAAATCAATGACCTTATCCCAATTATTTTATTCTCATCCGATCGAAGCAGTATCTGGACAAACTCTGAAGGCTTGGCTGCTGCTGGAATCGATAACGACAGCGAAAATCCGGTCAATGGATTTATAGAAAAAAATGAGCACGGTATTGCTACCGGCTGGTTACGCGGCCCTGGCGCTGTCGCGTTAATAGAAGCATTAATTCCGAAAGATCCTGACGGCGATTATCGAACAGATTTATTGCGAATACAGGCGTTGGCGGCTAGCAGTGGTGTGACAACCCTGTATGAGTCGGCTGTTTACTTAAAGGATAAGGAAGCCAGAAGTCGTTATTTTGATATGCTATCCGATATCGACTCTATGGATATTCGTGTGCTGTCCTCTGTGGTGGTGAGTCCAACATTTAGCGAAAAAGATTTTTCACAGTTACAGCAGAAAATTAGTCAAATATCTATCAGTGATTATAAGCTGTCTTCGGTAAGCTTTATCGAGTGGCTTCCAAAAAAATTACAAATGAGGATTGCTGAGAAAGTGCCTGATGCCGAGTCAGGAACTTTAAAAGCAGTCACTGCTCTGGCACAGAGAGCCCACTCTTACCAACTTCCTCTACAGATATTGGTTTCCGGAAAAGAGGGAACCAATAAGGCATGGAAAGTATTGGGAGACCTGGCGTCGGCGGGATTCGGTACCGAAATGCGCAATGCTATCGTCAATGCTTATTTGGAAGGAGAGACAGCCCTGGAAGGCATCTCCCAGGCGCATAGTGTGGCCTTTGTACAACCGGAAAATATTTTTGCTTTGCAAAATCATTCTGATTCCTCGAAGGCAAAGAAGCGTTTAGATAAACGCTTAAAGAGAGATAATAAATACCTTCCCCTGGGGGTCTCACTGCTATCTTCTGATCTCACTCAGGTTAATGGCTTGGTAAGCCCTTTAGTGGTTATTCATCGGGGAGTGAATCACCATATCCCTATTTTTGATCTGGTTGAGGCTTTCACAATTAATGCTGCCTATGCCGGTAACATGGAAAAAGAAACAGGTAGTATCGAGAAGGGTAAGTGGGCAGATTTTATTGTTTTAGATAGAAATATATTTAAGAGTACTGCAGTTCAGCAAACTGAAGCCAGAATTATAAAAACTTTTTACAAAGGAAGGTTGGTATTTGATCGAAAGTCTGAAAAAAATAAGAGTTTCAATAATTAAAGTGCTTGCTTGCAAATGGATGCATTCTAATTTTTCTATTGAGTAAGATTAAATTTTAACAATAAGAAAAGTACTCAGCTTTGTAGGTATGCTCCTTAATAAATACCAGTAAATCCTTCGGGCACTCTAGTTCACTGAGTCCAAGCTCAAAGATTTTCTTGCTAACCCTTGCTGCTGTATTTTGGGCTATTTCTAAAATTTTTGCTTGTGGCGGGAATAGACAGCCCTGCTGCAACAGATCTTGATCGACTTGCTCGGCAACCCCGCGGGCGGCCTCAATAAAGAGTGAGTCGGGAACGCGTTTAGCACGAGTTGCATAAATTGCCATGGCTACAGCGGGAAAAATATATAAATTGTTGGCTTGACCCGGCAGGTAGGTTTTTCCATGGAGTGTGACCTTGGGAAATTGTACGCCTGCCGCATAGATGGCTCGACCCTGACTCCAACTATAGGCCTGCTCCGCGCTGCACTCGGCGTGCTCGGTGGGATTGGAGAGTGCAAAGATAATTGGCCGCGGGTTGAGCGCAGCCATAGTTTCCACGACTTCCTGGGTAAATAATTGGCCGACAGTACTGACGCCAATCAAGGTTGTTGGCTTGTGGGTTTTTATCGCTTCTAATAATTGTGAAGTTGGGGCTTGGTCGTGCGCGTAGGGGCGCTGGAAGTCGAAGAGGTCTTCACGACTTTTTACCAGCAGTCCCTTTTCATCGAACATAATAATGCGGGCTTGGGCCTCTTCCCTACTGAGCCCTTCATTGACCAGTTCACTCACAAATAAATCCGCAAGCCCTATGCCAGCAGAGCCGGCACCGGCGAAGAAAATCTTTTCATCCTTTAACGAGCCCTGTTTGATTTTCAGGGCGTTAATCATGCCGGCCAGGGCAATACCCGCAGTGCCCTGGATATCATCGTTGTAGCAGCAGACCTTGTCTCGATATCGCTGCAGTAAGTGGACGGCGTCACTACCGGTCCAGTCCTCAAAGTGCAGACAGCAGTGTGGGTAGCGCTGCTGAACGGTGTCCACAAACTCATCCACGAAACGGTATAGCGTCTCGGTATCCGGGCGTTTACGACGCAGGCCCACATAGAGAGGGTCTGCGAGTACCTGCTCATTATTGGTGCCGGCATCTAAAAAGAGTGGCAGTAAATGTTCTGGCGGCACGCCCCCTGCGGCGGTGTATAGCTGCAGTTTGCCAATGGGGATGCCCATGCCGTTCGCGCCTATATCCCCAAGCCCCAGAATTCGTCCTCCATTGGTGACACAAATAAAGCGAATGTCCCGGTCCGGCCAGTGGGACAGGGAGTCGGCGATACTGCCCTTTTGCGCAATAGACAGATAAACACCCCTGACCCTGCGCATGATATGGCTGAACTTGGTACAGGCTTCGCCGATAGTGGGATCGTAAATGATCGGAAGGAAGCGCACCGGATCGGACATCACCACCCGGTAAAAGAGCGTCTCATTGGTATCCAGCAGGCCGGTCAGGTAGACAAACCGATCGATATCCGAGTGTTTGTGGCTCAGCTGCATCATCACCCGCTCTACCTGGGTTTCTATGGTTTCCAGAGCGTAGGGAATCAGGCCGTTAAGGCCAAACTTGCTGCGTTCGGCCTCGGTAAAAGCCGTGCCCTTATTGGTGCGGGGGTCGTGCAGGAGATCGATGCCAGTGGCATCCACTTTGCGCTGGTCCAAGAGGGGCCCTCCAGTTGCGTTTTGGCTTCTCGCTAGCTAGGGGGAAGTATGGACCACTCTCAAGATGGGGTACTGCAAGAAGGGACACTGCTATCTGGGATGCCGGTTTAGGAATAGCAGCTTTCCGGGGAGGGATTTGGTTTTTTTGAGGAGGCGTATGATACACCTCCTCCAGAAAATCAGTGCCCCAGGGCACTGCCTTCCCGGCGGGGGTCGGCACCGCCATAGAGCGTATTGTCTTTTATCGCGATCGCGTGAATACCGCTATTGAGATTGCGCTCAATGACCTGATGCCCGCGCCCTTTGAGTTTATCGATGGTGTCCTGACTAAAGAAGCCGGGCTCCAGCTCGACACGCCGTCCGATAGCGCCAATGTTGCCGGCGGCGATGGCATCGGCGATGGGCATATTCAGTCCCAGATGGTAGAGGATGGTGCGGGCGGTGTAATCGATAATGCGTGAGCCCCCAGGGGAGCCCACCAGCAGGCGCAAGCTGCCATCTTTATTAAATACCACCGTCGGCGACATGGAAGAGCGGGGTCGCTTGCCGGCCTGAATACGGTTCGCCACCAACTGCCCATTGTCTGCTTTTGGGGTGAAAGAAAAATCGGTCAACTGGTTATTCAACAGGAAACCCTTTACCAGCAGGCGCGAGCCAAAACCCGTTTCGATGCTGCTGGTCATGCTCACGCCATTGCCGTAGCGATCCACAATCACTAGATGGCTGGTATTGGGCATCTCCGGTGACTGGGCTGTTAGTCGTTTGCTCGCCCCAGTATTGGGCTTGCCGGGTTTGGCTATGTTGGCGCTGTCGGGGTTAATCAGGGTTGCACGCTCGCTCAAGTAAGCGGGGGATACCAGGGCCTTGCTGGGCACACTGATAAAATCTGAGTCGGCGGAATAGGTGTTGCGATCGGCAAAAGCCAGTTCTGAAGCCTCGATAAACAAATGGGTAAGCAGATCGTCCCCGGCTTCCATTTCAGCGATGGGAAACTCCTGCAACATGCCCAGAATTCCGCCCACGGTGGTGCCGCCCGATGAGGGGGCATCCGCACCACAGATCTGGTATTCGAGAAAAACGGAACAGAGCGGTTGGCGCTGTTTGGCTCGATAATTGGCCATATCCTCAAGGCTAAGCAGGCCGGGATTTTTTGTGTCACCCCGCACTGCCTTGACGATGGCCTCGGCGATTTCACCTTTATAAAAAGCGTCCGCACCACCAGCGGCAATTACGCGAAGTGTGCGGGCATACTCCGGGTTCTTCAGCCGGTGGCCGACAGGCAGGGGGTTGCCGTTGCTGTCAAAGAAGTAATTGGCGATCGCCGGTCTTGCATCTACGTGGGGTAGCTTACTCAACAGCTGGTGTAGGCGTGGTGAAACTTCAAAGCCATTTTCGGCAAGCTGGATGGCCGGCTGAAATAAAACTTTCCAGGGGAGTTTGCCATCGCGCTGGTGTGCCATTTCCAGCATGCGGATGACGCCGGGTACTCCCACTGAGTAGCCGCCGATAACCGCTTGCATAAATGAACGCGGTTTACCGTCGTGCATAAAGTAATTTTCATCCACACCCGCTGGCGCGGTTTCCCGGCCATCGTAATAACGCAGCTGCTTATCTTTAGCGTCATAGCTCAGCATAAAAGCGCCGCCGCCAATACCCGATGACTGAGGTTCCACTAGCCCCAAAACCATCTGCGCAGCGATCGCAGCATCGACGGCACCGCCGTTCAGGGCGAGGATTTGCTCGGCAGCTCGGCTGGCGTGGGGGTTGGCGGTAACCGCCATATAGGATTCGGCCTTGGCAGACTTGATTGCGCTGCGGCCGGTATCGACTTCCGGCTGCGGCTCATCGGCTATGGCCGGACTCAGAACAAAGGCGAAGGCGAGGAGAAGGTGACGCACGAAACACTCCGCGGATTGTGGAAAAATCCGCTCGAGTGTATCAGAAATAACCAATTCCAGAGTTAGCGGAATTTCTCTTCCAGTGCCTTCTGCACGGCGGTTGGAACAAACTTGGTGACATCACCGCCCAGAGAAGCGATTTCTCTGACCAGGGACGAGGAAATGTAGGATAAATGTTCCGCCGGGGTCAGGAACAGGCTTTCCATATTCGGCGCCAACTGACGGTTCATATTGGCCAGCTGGAACTCGTATTCGAAGTCAGATACGGCGCGCAGGCCGCGCAGAACGCCATAGGCATCCACCTGGCGTACCAGGTCAGCCAGCAGGATGTCGAAGCCGATCACTTCCACATTGGGCAGGTGGCCGAGTACGCGCTGGGAGAGCTCCACCCGCTCATCGAGGGTAAACAGGGGATTCTTCCGATTGCTGGCGGCTACGGCCACTATGACGTGGTCAAACAGGCGACAGGCCCGCTCCACCAAATCCAGGTGACCATTGGTGATGGGGTCGAAAGTTCCGGGGTAGACAACTTTTTTCATACGCCAAGGATTAATGCGGGCTGAAAGGGATGCGAATGGTAAACAATTTACGGCTAAGGCTCAAAACCGAATGCGTTAACCGGACTTGCTGACCGGTCAGTAATCAGCGGATGCGGCGGAGTCACTGCGATACAGTCGCATGCAAACCTGACCCGCACGCTTTTCCTTGATTAACGACCAGTCGGGCGCAGTGGACAAAACCGTATCCCGAGGGGTCTCGATATAAATGAGTGCGCCCTGCGAGAGCCTGTCAGTAAGAGCGCTAAGGCTTTCCTGCCACAGATCGTCCGCGAAGGGCGGGTCGATAAAGATAATATCGTAGCGCTTGTTTCCGCTGCCCAGGAAATTCACCGCCCGACAGTTATGCACCTGGCCATCCATCGTTTCGAGCAGTTGGAGCTGCTGCTTCAGGGTGCGCGCCGCCAGGGGATTCAGTTCGACGAAATCCACCGAGGCGGCACCGCGCGATAGAGCCTCGAGGCCCAGCGCGCCGGAGCCGGCGAAGAGATCGAGGCAGTGCGCGCCAGGTAGATAGAACTGGAGCCAGTTGAACAGGGTTTCGCGCAAGCGGTCACCGGTGGGCCTCAAACCCTCTACCGGGGCAAATTGCAATTTCCGTCCGCGCCACTGCCCTCCGATGATACGCAACTGGGAAAGGGGTTGTGGGCTTTGCTTGCGCGATGAACTTCTGGCCAAGGTAAATCTCTACTGGGGGCTTAGCGATGCTAAGATTAGCGTCTTTCTGCAAGCGGTACACCCGGATAAACGAATGATCTTTGATTTCCTGCGCAAAAAGAAAAAGCGCAAGCCCGAACAAAGCGAGCCCCAAAAGGAGCAGGCGGAAGCTGTCGCCGCACCCGAGGAGGCGCCGGCGGAAGAGTGGCAGGAGCCGTCTGTCACTGATAGCGAACCCGCTGAACCGCAGGCGTCCACAGCGGAGCCGGCAGAGGCGCCCGCTGCGCTGAAGGAAGAACCCACAAAGGAAGCGCTGATAAAGGAAGAACCTGCGGCTGGTGTGCAGAAGTTACCTGCAGAATTGCCTGAGCCTACGTCTGCCAGTGTGACGACTACACAGCCCGAAACTCAGCCCGAAACTCAGCCTGAACCTGAACCGCCCGCCGCCACGGCACCACCGGTGTTGGAACCGGCTCCTCAGGTACAGGAGCCCGCGCCCAAGCCCACTCCTGTGCAGGAAAAACCTGCAGAGAAGAAGAAAGAGGGTTTCTTTGCGCGTATTCGCCGCGGGCTCAGCCGCACCAGCAATCAGTTTGTCGAGGGGATGGGCAACCTGTTCCTCGGAGCCAAAGAGATCGATGAAGATCTGTTGGAAGAGCTGGAAACCCAGTTGCTGATGGCGGATGTGGGCGTCGAGGCCACCAGTGAAATTGTCGATCGCCTCACCGAGCGCGTTTCACGCCGCGAACTCGCCGATGGCGATGCGCTCTATAAAGCGCTGCAGCAGGAGTTGGCAGAGCTGCTCAACAGTGTCGATGCGCCCCTGGTGCTGGACACCAGCAAAAAGCCCTATGTAATTCTGGTGGTCGGCGTTAACGGCGTCGGCAAGACCACCACTATCGGCAAGTTGGCACACCGCTTCCTCGGCGAGGGCAAATCGGTGATGCTCGCCGCCGGCGATACTTTCCGTGCCGCTGCGGTGGAGCAGTTACAGGTTTGGGGGCAGCGACACGATGTGCCAGTAGTGGCCCAGCATACCGGTGCGGACAGCGCCTCGGTGATTTTCGATGCCGTGCAGTCGGCCCAGGCTCGAGGTATCGATGTGGTGATTGCCGATACAGCCGGCCGCTTGCACACCAAGTCCAACCTGATGGAAGAACTGACCAAGGTGCGCCGCGTAATGGGCAAGCTGGACCCCAGCGCCCCCCACGAGGTGCTGTTGGTATTGGATGCCGGCACCGGCCAGAATGCGATTAACCAAGCCGCACAGTTTCGCGAGGCGGCCGGTGTTACCGGCCTGGTGCTCACCAAGCTCGACGGCACCGCCAAGGGTGGGGTGATTTTCGCTCTGGCGCGGCGCTTCGGTATTCCCGTGCGCTTTATCGGTGTGGGTGAACAGGCTGAGGACCTGCAGCCGTTTCGCGCGCGCGAATTTGTCTCGGCGCTGTTTGGCCGCGATACCGCCTGATCGCTACTAAACCCTCTTAGGGAATAACAAGAACAAAATCGTGATCACCTTTGATAATGTGAATAAGCGCTACGCATCGGGGCAGGACGCCCTGGTGCGTATCAGCTTGGAAGTCCCCCGCGGCGATATGGTGTTTCTCACCGGTCATTCGGGAGCGGGTAAGAGCACACTTTTGCGGCTGCTTACCGCCATCGAACGCCCCACCAAAGGCTCTATTCTGGTCGCCGGGCAGAACCTCAACCGCCTGCGCAATAGCCAGATCCCCTATTACCGACGCAACCTGGGTATCGTTTTTCAAAACCACCAGCTGCTGTTTGATCGCAGTGTCTTCGACAATATCGCTCTGCCACTGGCGGTAGCCGGCTGCAGCAAGCGCGAAGTGGGCCGCCGGGTGCGCGCCGCGCTGGATAAGGTGGGTCTCCTGGACAAGGAGAAGCACAACCCCATCACCCTGTCCGGTGGTGAGCAACAGCGGGTGGGTATTGCCCGTGCGGTGGTGAACAAGCCGGCGATCCTGGTGGCAGATGAGCCCACCGGGAACCTGGACCCGCAGCTTTCCCAGGAAATCATGCGATTGTTTTCCGACTTTAATGCCGTGGGTGTCACTGTACTGGTGGCCAGCCACGACCTGGAATTGATAGCGCGCATGCGCCGGCGGGTTTTGACCCTGCAAGCCGGCCAGTTGATCTACGACGGAGTTCCGAGCCGTGAAGCACACCCAGTCTAGGGCCCAGCGCCCGGCGAGCAGCGCCACTGAAAAGCGCCCGCGCAGCAGCGGTGCCGTGGCTGCCCGCACCGGTATTACGGATCGCTGGCAGTCCTGGCTCGATCACCACCGCCAGGTAGCGCGGGAATCCCTGCGACGCTTTTTCGCTACGCCCATGGCCAGTGCCATGACCGCCCTGGTTATCGCTATCGCCCTGGCCCTGCCTGCGGCTTTGCAACTCGGGCTGGCAAATTTCCAGCGCGCAGTGGCCGGCTGGGATGGACAGCCGCAGATTTCAGTATTTCTAAATAAGAGAGCACAGAAAGCAGCAGTAGACTCTTTCGCCGCTAAACTGCGCAGCGACCCGGCCATCGCCGAGGTAACTTATATCTCCCCGGAAGCGGCGCTGACGGAATTCGAGCAGGCATCCGGTCTCGGCGACCTACTGGCGGGGCTCGATGCCAATCCGCTGCCGGCAGTATTGCTTCTGCGCCCGCGGGATACGCGGGACAGTGACAAGTTGCAGCGCATCGTGGAAAACCTGCGTGGGCATGCCCTCAGTGACTCAGTGGTGCTCGATCTGGCCTGGGTGCAGCGCCTCACCCAGCTGACGGAACTGGGGCAACGGATGTCCGCAGGGCTCGCCCTACTGCTGGCACTGGGGGTGATCCTGGTAGTGGTCAATACGATCCGCTTGCATATCGAGAGCCGTCGGGAGGAGATTCTGGTGGTGAAACTTGTGGGTGGCACCAATGCCTTCGTGCGCAGGCCTTTCCTTTACAGTGGCCTCTGCTACGGGGCTTTTGGCGGACTGTTGGCCTGGTGTTTGCTGCTGGGGGCAGTGCTGTTACTGTCCGGGCCGATTTCCGGCCTCTCCTCCAGTTATGGCAGTAGCTATACCTTGGCGGGGCCTGGTCTCAGCTACTTTGCCGGCCTTATTGGTGGCGCTGCTTTGCTCGGGTTGCTGGGTGCCTGGCTGGCGACAAGCCGTCACCTGCGCGAGATAGAGCCCAGCTGACCGACTGGTGTCAGCGGACCTGGTTTCGCCAAGAAACGTAAAGCCGTTATAAAGTGGGGAACCTCGGGGGTATCGAGGCCCTCTAATCGGCTGCAATACAAGGGAATACGGCAGTTGGCGGCGGACTTTCTTAACCGCTCGTGCAAGTGCTACACTGAGTCCAGCTTGTCGCCAGATAAAGTGTCCGACGACAGCGGCCGCGGGAACCGGTCGACTAATAATGAGAGGAGAAACCTGAATGGGAACCAGCCTACAGCCAGTGCATACGCTGTCTCCGGGCGCCAACCTGGGAGCTTACATCCAAACGGTCAGCAGCTTCGACGTGCTGTCCGCAGAGGAGGAAAAGCGCCTGGCAGAAGACCTCTATTATCGCGAAGATATTAACGCGGCCCGCCAACTGGTCATGTCCCACCTGCGCTTTGTTGTGCATATCGCCAAGTCCTACTCTGGCTATGGCCTCAACCAGTCAGATCTGGTGCAGGAAGGCAATGTCGGCCTGATGAAGGCGGTGAAGCGCTTTAACCCCGAGAAAGGGGTGCGCTTGGTCTCCTTTGCCGTGCACTGGATCAAAGCGGAGATCCACGAATTTATTCTGCGCAACTGGCGTATCGTGAAGATTGCCACCACCAAGGCACAGCGCAAGCTGTTCTTTAACCTGCGTGGGCAGAAGAAGAAACTGGCTTGGCTGAGCAACGATGAAGCCAAGGCGGTGGCAAAAGATTTGAACGTGGATGTCGCCCAGGTCCATGAGATGGAGGGCCGTCTCGCCGCTCACGACGCCGCATTCGATGCGGGGGTGGATGACGATGACGACACCGCCTGGCAGGCGCCGGCGCACTACCTGGAAGACCGCAGTTTTGATCCCGCAGCTCAGCTCGAGCGTGACAACTGGCAGGAAACCAGCTTCAACAGCCTGGCCAGTGCCATGGAGCAGCTCGACGAGCGCAGCCGCGACATTATCCAGGCACGCTGGCTGAGCGAGGAGAAATCCACTCTACACGAGCTGGCAGATAAATACGGAGTCTCTGCCGAGCGTATCCGCCAGCTGGAAAAGAACGCCATGAAAAAAGTGCGTGCGGCTATGGAAGCCTGATAGCGCGCCCTGGCAGTTTGGAAAAAACCGCGCAACAGCGCGGTTTTTTTATTTCCGTAATGAAATGAACAGCCCCGTTCTATTGGCACTGGAAGTGAGATAAACCATGGTCAAAGTTTACCTTTTGCTCGCCGCATTGTTCGGTGCCAGCGGCGTCGCCCTCGGGGCTTTTGGCGCACACGGCCTGCGTGGCAAGGTCGCCGAGCCGCTATTGGAAGCCTATAAGACCGGTGTGCAGTACCAGATGATTCACGCCTTGGCGCTATTGGCTGTGGCGCTGCTGATACAAAATTGGGGAGATCGCTTGTCTCTCACCCTGAGCGGCGCTTTCTTTGTATTTGGAATGGTGTTTTTTTCCGGTAGTCTCTACGCCCTCGCTCTTGGAGGGCCGCGCTGGCTGGGGCCGATTACACCGATTGGTGGGTCCCTGATGATCGCCGGTTGGCTGGCGTTGTTTATTGCCGCCGCGAGTACCCCCAAATAGCAGGGCCGAGCTCACTCTAATCTGATCAAGAGAAAACCGTTTCGCATAAGAGGTCGCGAACAATGCAAGACGAATCCGCGGAAGAGTTTCCCTACCGCACCGAGTACAAGAAAAAATCTATCCGCAGCTACGTGATTCGCGCAGGGCGGATGACTGAGGGACAGCGCCGCGCCTTCGATACTTATTGGGGCCAGTATGGCCTGTCGCTCTTTGACGGCCCCCTGAATCCGGTTGAGGCTTTTGGCCGTGAGGCCCCGCTAGTGTTGGAGATTGGTTTTGGTATGGGAGATTCCCTGCTGGCCATGGCCCAGGCCGAGCCGGACAAAAACTTTATTGGCATCGAAGTACATCCCCCTGGTGTGGGCCGACTGATTAACAGCGCCGGTAAAGCGGGAGTTGAGAATCTTAAAATTTATATGGCCGATGCGGTGGATGTTTTGAATGACTGCATTGGGGATGGCATTCTGGACAGGTTCCAATTGTATTTTCCCGATCCCTGGCATAAGAAGAAGCACCATAAGCGCCGTATTGTGCAGCCGCAGTTTGTGCGCTTGATTTGCAGCAAGCTGAAAACTGGTGGCGTGATGCATATGGCTACGGACTGGCAGAATTATGCCGAGCATATGCTGGAAGTGTTGCAGGAGGAGCCGCTGCTGGAAAATACCTCTTCAAGCAATGACTATGTAGAGCGCCCAGAGTGGCGCCCGGAAACCAAGTTTGAGCGCCGCGGCCAGCGCCTTGGGCACGGCGTTTGGGATCTGGTGTACCGTCGTCTTCCGGGCGAAGCCGTTGCCCTGGAACCGAGTGAAGAAACGGCTGAAACATCTTCCAGCCCAGAGCCAGAGTGATTCCCTGATAACCGCACTATGAAAACCGCCGGCCAAAGGCCGGCGTGCTCCCGTTTTGTGACGGGACCCTGCCCTTTTAAACGTATTGTTGCCAGTTTCTCTTGAAGGACTCCCAGCGCTGCTTGTCTGCGGTGATGCGGATATTTCTTACAGAATTTTCGTTGTAGTACATCCAATCTGACAGCACGATATTGCTTTGGCTGCCGGCGTAGTAGCGCATGCGGAAACGGCGAATATATTGGTTGGGAATTGCCAGGAATGCCACTTCACGACCGGGGGTAACATTGGCGACTTCTACACATTCATGTCCATTCTTGTCGAATTCATAGACAAACCCCGCGATCGCTTTATCCACCCTGTCGGTATGGTGTAGGTAGTAGTAACGCACCGGACAGTAGGTTTTATTGTGCCAGGCAAAGCGTGCTACCACGTTCGGATCGTCGGTACTGGATATTACCTGGCAGGAGGCACCACTCCCGAGGTGGGGATCGTGACGATTGCTGTTGTCCATTTTTGGGAAAAATCCCCCTGACTGCCACAGCATTTGCGGGGGCCGGGTATCGCCCCGGTACAGACGTCCCGGTGTCATGTGCAGGTTAAAACCTGAGCGGCTGAAACGATAGCGATACAGATTGAAAGGGATGTCATTGTGATTCTGTATATTGCCCAGGGCCAAAGGTTCTGACAGCGCGGCTTCACTGGCCTGGCGATACCAGCAATAGGCGCCACCCAGTAACGTGGTAATCGCGTTTTGGCGCCGCTGTATTCCATCTGAGGTGAGCTGTTGTACAGGATTGGAGGGGTTGAAGCCGGTCAGCCATGTGTACATTGTCTCGACCAGACTTTGGGATGTATTGGCGATGCGAGTGTAATCCAGGGTCTGGATCAATGCGGCTTGAGTTACTAACTGATCGATTCGCGTCAGCCCATCTTTACTACGACTGTATTTCCAGCTGCAGCGAGAATTCTGTTGAAAGTCGGTGGCGTATTCCCGAATAGTTCTCGCTGGTCGGCAGGTGGTTTGTATCAACTCTGGCCTAACCAGATTTCTTACGTAGTTATCTATGTTTGGCGCCAGCATCGGTTATCTCTCCGGTATTTATAGGTATATTTTTTATTTCCCGTCTATGATTTTCATATTGGGCGCGGCATTAAATAGCAGTTTTATTGAAAATGCAGAACAAATAACACAAATATAATCGAATTAATTTGAGTTTTAAGCAGTCAACCAAGTTAATAAAAATTCAAAGGGGGATAGGTTTAAAAAGATTCCGGTGTCAGTAATGGGTAAACGCCTTTCTTCCCTGCCAACCTTCTGCGGTTTTGTATTTTTCCTCTTTATGAACAATGTGTCGGCTGATTTTGTCGGCACCCTAAATCTCTATGCCAACGGCGGTAAATACTGGTTCAACAGTGATCGCTTAAACGGCACCCCTTTTCAAGGGTTGGCCTTGCAGGACACTACCGGTGGTGGCGGTGGCCTGGGATTCAATATGACCAATTACTGGGCGATGGAGGGGGTGGTTGATTATTTTATTGTGGGAGTGGATGACTTTCCCGAAAAGCTTGAGATTTACAATTATCACCTGGACCTCCTCTACCAATTTGGTGGGCAGTTCTGCGGTGATTTTTGCTGGCAGCCATATGTGGCTTTTGGCGTTGGCGAGATGCGCATTAATTATAATAAAGCGCCGAAAAAACGTTACAGGAGATATTACAAGGACGAGGATGGGATAGAGCGTTACGACTGTAAATATCGGTATAAACACGATTATAAATATCCTGACTGGCACCCCTACCGGAAATATCCGTGCAACTGGCATGATCGCCAAACCATGGTCAATCTCGGTCTGGGGATAAAATACAGCCTCGGTCCCCGCTGGCAGGCCCGTGCGGATGTGCGACTTTTCCAGGGGGTGGATCACGGTGGCTTGGATGGTTTTGCCAGCGTCGCGATTGGTTACCAGTGGATTGAGTACCCGGACTTTTGGTACGACGAAGATGCGGACGGAATTATCGATGCAACCGATCAGTGTCCTCAGACGCCGGTGGGTGTGGATGTAGGACCCGATGGTTGCCCTATGGATATCGATTTTGATGGCGTACCGGCCTATATAGACCAATGTCCAAATACTCCGATCGGTATCGCCGTGGATGAATATGGCTGTATTCGCAGGTAACTAAAGACTTTTTAAAGGTTTGCGGATGTTAGCTTGGAGGGCGGTGAAGGCGCCCTCCAGGTGTGATCTTGAGAGACAAAGTGTCGAATTATTCCCCGCGCAGCTGCTCCAGTTGCTCGGAAATTTCCAACCACTCCATTTCCAGAAGATCGAGAGCTTCACGATGCTCTGTCTGCTCTTTATTGAGACGTGCAATTTCTTCCTGCTGGCCTCCGCTGTAAAGCTGCTCATCGGCCAACTTGTCTTGAACCTTTTGGAGTTTCTCCTCTGCCGCGGCCATCTGTCGTTCGACACTTTTTAACTTATTGGTCAGCGGCTTAAGCTGCTCACGCAGGGCTGCAGCGGCACGACGTTGTGCCTTTTTGTCCTCGCCAGGTTTTTCCTGATTGTCGCCGCTGCCTACCGATTTTTCTTCGCGTCGCTTTTCCCGGTTAAACCCCAATAGCCATTGCTTGTAGTCATCGAGATCACCGCTGTAGGGTTCGGCGCGACCATTGGCGACAAGAATAAATTCATCGGCGGTGTTGGCGAGTAGGTAGCGATCGTGGGATACCAAAATTACCGCGCCGGGAAACTCGGCCAGGGCCATTGTCAAAGCGTGGCGCATTTCCAGGTCGAGGTGGTTGGTGGGCTCATCGAGCAGTAGCAAGTTGGGTTTTTGCCAGGCGAGGATGGCCAGTGCCAAGCGTGCTTTCTCTCCTCCAGAAAAGCCGGCTACGGTTTCAAAGACCCGATCCCCGATAAAGCCGTAGCCGCCGAGGAAATCCCGCAGGGATTGCTCACTGGCCTCGGGGCTCAGTCGTTGCAGGTGCAGCAACGGAGAGGCTTTGCCATCGAGGGCCTCCAACTGGTGCTGGGCAAAATAGCCAATGGCCAGATGTTCACCGCATTGACGCTCACCGCTCTTGGGGGCTAGCTCGCCGGCCAGCGTTTTTATGAGCGATGATTTACCAGCGCCATTGGGACCGAGCAGGCCGATGCGGCGGCCGGGCTGAATACCCAGTTGTACTTTTCTCACGACTACTTTATCGGCATAACCGATGTCGGTTTCGCGCAGGTCGATCAGCGGATTGGAGGTTTTCTCTGCGGATGGCAGGGTGAAATGAAAAGGCGAATCCACATGGGCCGGGGCGATTTGCGCCATGCGGTCCAGCGCCTTTAAGCGGCTCTGTGCCTGCTTGGCCTTGCTGGCCTTTGCGCGAAAGCGCCGCACAAAGTCTTCCATATGTGCGCGTTCAGCCTGCTGTTTTTCATATTGTATTTGTTGCTGGGCCAGGCGCTCGCCGCGCGTGCGCTCGAAGGCGCTATAGTTGCCGCTATAAAGCACCAGTTTTTGCTGTTCGAAGCTGACGATGCCATCGACCACCGCATCGAGGAAATCGCGATCGTGGGAAATAATGAGCAGGGTGCCGGGGAAACGCTGTAGCCACTGCTCCAGCCAAAGGGTAGCGTCGAGGTCCAGGTGGTTGGTGGGTTCATCCAACAACATCAAATCCGCGGGACACATCAGTGCTCGGGCCAGATTGAGGCGAATGCGCCAGCCACCGGAAAAGCTGCGCACCGGGCGCTGTTGTTCTGCGTGAGCAAAGCCCAGACCGTCGAGTAACTGTGCGGCGCGTGCGGGTCCACTGTAGCCGTCGATGTTGGCCATCCGCTCGTGTAGCTCGGCCAGTTTGTGGCCATCGGATTCCCCGCTGTCCTCTAACTGTGCCAGCTGGTCTTGAAGGTTGCGTAACTCCCTATCGCCGTCGAGCACATAGTCGAGGGCGGATTGATCGCTGGCTTCCACCTCCTGAGCCATATGGGCAATCCGCCAGCCGCTGGGGATATCCACCTGACCGGCGTCGCTTTCCAATTGACCGAGTAGCAGCTTGAACAGTGTTGACTTACCACAGCCATTGGCGCCGATGATTCCCACCTTGTGGCCGGGAAAGATACGGCAGTCAGCACCGTTTAACAGGTCGCGCTCGCCCCGATGCAGGGAGACACCTTGCAGATTGATCACTGGAAAAACCTCTTATGAACAGGCCGATGAATGCTAGGCTATTCGACGTATTTGCACGCGATCGCCGCCGCTTGAGCGTGCGGAATCACAAAAGGTCTGGATTCTAACGTGACAGATAGCGCACCTCCATCTTCTTCCCAGGAAAACCTACTGTGGCAATTCAGCCTGGACTTCTATCGCCATCAAGGGGTGGAGGCCTTCCTGCTCGACTGTCAGGACACAAAAGGGGCTGATGTATGCCTGCTACTTTGGGCCAGCTACGCGGCGGTGTGTGGACACCAGCTGAGTGAAGAGGGCTGGAGAGTGGCCGATCGGGGTCTGGCACCGCGTAGACGCATGATTATCAGTGTGCGCCACCTGCGTCGCTTATTGGGGCGCTTTCGGCCTCATACCATGCGTGCATATGAAATGTGCAAACGCTATGAATTGAATTTGGAGCGCTTGCAGTTGGCGGCGCTGTGGAAGATCTGTCAGGAGGAGTGGCCGGGGGACAGGCCGGCTCTGCAGCTCGCGGGCCAGCAATATGGGCTTTTGCAAAAAGAACAGGCCTGCTGGGCAGGCCTGATCGAAAGTTTCATGGCTTCGGCGGAAAACCCGGATACTCTCTGAGCTTCTCGCGAGAGGTTTCAGTGGACACTCTGTCTGGCAATAAGGTTTATGCGTTGCATGTATTTTATTGCTCCAACAAAGTGCGACTGCAATTTAGTTGGCTGTCCGGCGCCAACTGAACAATGGTAATGTTACGAATGCTTACTCTCCACGGCGCCCTTCAGTGGAAAACAGGCTGTTAGCTGGCGTGGCAGGCGTGATAGTGGGTGCCTGCGGAGATTGCTCCAGCGATTTTTGCTGTTCTTCAGGCGCACTGCTCTTTACTTCCTCTGCGGGCTTTTCCTGTGCCTTAGCCTCAGCGGGGGCGGCCTGTTTGGGCTTGTCTTCCTGTGGTTTTTCTTCTTTGGTTTTTACCTGCTCGGGTTTGGCCGGTTCAGAAGCTTTTACCGCTTTAGTGGGTTTGGCTTGAACAGGTTTCTTGCCGGCGGGTTTTGCCACTTTTTGCTTGCTGTCAGTAGCAGCTTTTACTGGCTTTGTTGTTGCTTTCTTTGCGGTCTTGGCCGCTGTTTTCTTCGGGGATTTAGCTGCGCTGGTCTTTTTCTCTGCGGCCTTCTTTTCAGGGGCTTTTGGAGTAGTGGTTTTTCTTGCAGACTTTGTCGCAGTCGCCTTTAGGGACTTACCGGTGCTTTTAGTCGTGGTGCTTTTCTTAGCGGTAGTGGCTTTTCTCGCTTTAGGTTGAGCCTTAAGCAGCTCTTTTTCCACTTTAGCTGCGGCTTTGCGCACAGCTTCTGCCGCTTTGAGCTCTGCTTTGGCCCTGGCTTGCAGATACTTGGCGTCGGCAACAGCCTGCTTAGCTTGCTGAAATACTTCGTTGAACTTATCTACATTGTTTTTGGCAGTTTCCACGCGTTTTAAGGCTGCGGCGGTTTTGGTGGTTTTAGCCTTAGCGCGAGCTTCACTCAGCTTGTCTTTTGCCTTACTGAGCTTGTCTTTAGCCGAGGTCAGGCTTTTTCCGGCCTTGAGCACCGCTTTGCCGGCATCGGTGATTTTCTTATCGCGGGCTTTGTCCAATTTTGCAGAGAGTTTGGAAATTTGTGCTTCCAGCTCTGCAACCGGATTGACAGCTTTTTGTTTGGCAGCCATGAGTAAATGTCCTGACGTTTATTATCGATTGGCACTTCCGGGTAGTGCGCTCATCTTCCTTTAATACGATGGGTACCGCTCTAGCAAGAGATATGCGCACTGCGCACTGCCCCAAACTGAAAAGCACTTCAAACAGTCCAGAACAATAACCGGTTACTGGCCGATAATAGCGCTGTTTTTATAAAAAATGTATGCCGTGTGCTGTGAAAAAAGTGTTGTCTGCAGTTTTTTTGTTGAGCGGCCGGAACCAGTGGGGGGAATGTGGTGTCCTGCACAGTGTGCGCGTCATCAGTATGCACTGAGAGTCGCCTTGAGTTAGACTTGAGCGCACTGGCGGAAACTGTGCGCCTGGTGGCTTAGGGCCGGAACAGAGTTGCTTAAACTACCGCTGTTGGCGTTGGACCAAGGTCAAGCGCGAATCTATAAACGCAATACGGACAAAGAGACAACACCCATGAATAAATATCCTTTGGCTGCAGCAATTGCCCTTGGCCTGGCGCTGACCGGCTGTAACGAACAAGGACAGAAGCAAGATAAAGAAGTTGCCCTGGACACTCAGGAGAAGAAGGTCAGCTACATCATTGCCGAAGACATGGCCAAGCGCCTCAAGGCTCAGGATGTGCAGCTGGATCCCAAGGTGGTTGCGATGGCATTGAATGATGTTGCCAGCGGCCGCGAGGATCGCTTGACCGAGGAAGAAAAGCAGCAGACTATCGCCGCTTTCCAGGAGCAGATGCAGAAGAAACAGCAGGAGATGCTGGCCCAGCAGGAGAAAGATTTTAAAGAGAGTGCCGATAAAAATATGCAGGAAGGCAAGGCGTTCCTCGAAGAGAATGCCAAGAAAGATGGTGTAGTTACCACCGATTCAGGCCTGCAGTACAAAGTGATTAAAGAAGGTAGCGGCAGCAAGCCCAGCGCTACCAGCACCGTTGAAGTTGATTACAAAGGCACTCTGATTAACGGTGAGGAATTCGACAGCTCTTACGCGCGCGGTGAGCCGGTTCAGTTCCCGGTGAACGGTGTGATCAAGGGCTGGACAGAAGCTCTGCAGCTGATGAAAGAAGGTTCCAAGTGGGAGCTTTATATTCCCTCTGAGCTCGCTTACGGTCCCGGTGGCGCAGGCGGCAAAATTGGCCCCAATGCGACTCTGATTTTTGAGGTGGAACTGCACAAAGCAAATGTTGCTGGTGATGAAGGTTCCGAGAAAAAAGAAGAAAAGAAAGAAGAAGCTCCATCTGAATAATCTGACTTTTCGAACTTTACTGAAAAAGGGCGCCTCTAGGCGCCCTTTTTCTTTTTACCAATAAATAATTGCGCTTGGTAAACCGGTTTTGATTAGCCGAGTAGAAGGGGCTCACAGAAGTGAACTAGCTAACCGATTTGTCAGTCAGTAGTTGATTGCTCGCAGCAGAAGAATCGCAATAGCAAAGAGCCCCTGAGCAAAGGCAAAACCGTATATAACGAAGGTGGGGCCCGCTAAGCGATTCAGCTTCTGTGAGCTGTGTGTAGCAGAGCGATCATTTTATCTTCGGAGCTAAAACGAGTTTCCAGCGCCTCGCCCAGTTCGGAGAGATCTGGTGCCAGGCTGGAGAGGTCGTCTGTTTCTAAATATTTATCGTTGAAGTCTACGGCGACATCTGTAGTCGAATCGATATCATCGTAGAGTTCACAGGCTTTTTGCAGACCCTGCTTATCGTCGAAAGCCTGGCCCTCGCGCATAAGCTGCTCATAAACCTCGAAGTGACCTGCCGAAACGTAATCCACCAGTAATTGGCACAGTTGGCGTACCCGGTCTTCAGTTTCTGGATCGTCTTCACTGAATTCCTTTTTTTCGGAGAGGTGGTAGAAACTCACCAGCAGGTTTTGTCGTGATTGAAGCCAGCGATCAATAATCTCGCTAACACCACCCCAGCGCTCCCGCGCCGACTTGCAATTTTCCAGCATCGCCAAGATGTCCTTTTGTTACTGTTGCCCCAGTGGCAGCCTATTGCCGATCTCGAAGGCCCTTAGGAAGATAGGAGATTCCCCCGCCTGCAGCAAGGAGGGAGGCGCAAACTACGTCAAAATACTGTGATGGCAGTGTGAATTTAAAAGCCTGCACCGACAGGCGGTTCAGGTTCCAATAATCAGCGGCAACAACACTGCGCTCAAGGCGCCACAGAGTCCCATGGCAAGGGCGGCGCAGGCGCCACAAAGTGCACTGATTTCCAGTGCGCGCGCAGTGCCTACGGCATGGGCATTGATACCGAGCACCACTCCGAGAATGCGCTCGTCGCGAATACCCAAACCGCGCACCAGTGGTGGCCCTGCCAGGGCCCCGACTACTCCGGTGAGCACCACGATAGCCGCGGTCAGACTCAAGGTTGCGTGTATCTTTTCGGCCAGTGCCAGTGCGATAGGCGTGGTAATGGATTTTCCACTAAGGGCGAGCAATACCGATTTTCCCGCCCCGAGCAGAAGCGCGAGTACTACGGCAATTGCCGGGGCTAACAGGGCCCCAACAGCAATGGTCACCAGCAGTGGCCAGCCGGCGCGGCGGATAATCGTCAGATTTTGTTTCAGCGGCACGGCAAGGGCGACAACGGCTGGTCCCAGCAGGGCGTAGAGCAGCCCGCTGGAACTCTGATAGTCACTGTAAGGAATCTCCAGAGTATGGAGCGCCGCAAATACTAACAGGCTTGCGGTGACTATCGGGTGTAGCAAAACCGTTCCTGTGCGCCGATACAACAGTACACCGAGCCAGAAAGCGCAGATGCTCAGTGGCAGGGCAAATAAGGGGCTGTGCAGGAATTCACTGATCATGGCTGTGCGCCGTGTCGGTCTTCCTGAGCAGGCGGCGCAGCAGCAGAGTGCAAAGGGTGAGGCTGATCAGGGTGCCAAAAAGAATGGCGGCAAGCAGGGCCAGCCAATCGGACAAGGTGAGATCGCGCAGGAAAAAGACCCCGGTGGCGGCGGGCAAAAATAGTAGGGGCAACAAAAAGAGCAGTTGTGCGCTGACCTTGGCCAGGCCGCGGGGCACGCTGCCGTAGACCATCAGGCCGATCAGTAGCAGTAGCATACCCACCACGGCGCCGGGTACCGGCAGGGCAAGAGCCGCCCCGATCAGGCTGCCGAGTCGTTCGCAGCCAAATAGGATTGCAATACCGAGCACCCAATGGGCTATTTCACGCGGGGATGGTGGTGTCATTGGCAAAGGGCGGCTCCACAGAGCCGCGACCTGGTTTTCGGTTTTTAATCAGGCTCTGCGAAATGCCTGCCAGCCTCCGAATAGGATCAGTCCAGCAAAACCGATAGCAGACCAGCCGGGGATACTGATGCCCATCATGGTCCATTGCACTTCGGCGCAGTTGCCGTCACCGGTGAGCAGTGCCTTGAGTACATCCGCCATGGGAAAGACCTCCAGCATATAGCTGACACTGGGTCCACAGGCGGGTACCTGCCCTTCTGGCAGGCTCTGTAACCACAGCTGGCGCCCGGCAAAATAGAGGCCACCCAGAGCCCAGATAGAAACTAGTAGCCCGTATACGCGTCGGCCGATAGTTGCCGGGTTGTGCAGGAAGGCGATCAGTGAGACTACCCCGATACCGAGCAGCATAACCCGCTGGGTAATGCACAGCTTGCAGGGTTCAAGGCCTCGCGCATACTCCAGATAAAAGGCAGAGCCGAGCAAAAAGGCGACAATTAGAAAAACCAACAAAAAGGTAATACGCGGGTTGGGTAAGGTCATGGTTTATCGGATCCTGAATAGTGCTGCCGAAACCTTTGGGCTTCGAGATTCAAGTCGGTTAATAGTTTATTGAAGTTGTATTCCAGTTTTGCCCGCCCGCTACTGAGCTCGGGCAGTATGTCCTGCAGCGCAACCGGGTGGCGCAGGCGTTGGCCAACTCTCTCCAGGGTGAGACCAATGGTTCGCTCTTCGCGGTAACTCTGCAGTAACTTAAATTGCTCGGCGCGCGCCATAAACGCTCTCGCATGCGGCGGAATATACCGACTGTGGCTGCGAAAGTCTCTCCAGCATTGGTCACAAAAATCTTCCAGGCTCTGTGGGTGCCACTCCTGCCAGCGCTGGGCCAGTAAGTGGTCGAACCAGATATCCAGTGCTATACCGGCATAGCGGCGCCAGCCGGGGTCCAGTTGCGACAGGGACTCGCGGTAGGCCGCATTGGTGTCGGTACTGGCATCAATGCGGCGATGCAGCCTGATACCGGCCTCGATGGCCTCAGGCCGCTCACCTTTAAGGGGACCTTTCACGAAGTCACCGAGTAGCCCACCCAGGCGCCAGCGGACGTCGGGGCCTGAAAGCAGCAGGTGGGCCAGATAATTCATATGCTCAATCCCTGGGGGCCGGAAATCCGGACCCTGCGCGGTGATCTATTCCGCCGGGGCTAGCCCTGGCAGCACATATACTGCGCGTAATAGTGGCTGAGAAATTCCTCGAAAGAGCCTTTGTCTTCCGCCTCCACACGCCGTTGCTTGAGCAAAGACTCCTCCGCCTCGCGCGAGAAATCTCGAACCGAATCGCTGTCGAGAGGGCGTTCGAGAAAATAGCGGCGGTGCTGCTCGGCCTTTTGCATAGCCCAATGGTAGAAGTTCAGGTTTTGCTCCTGCATTTCTGCCAGGATCTGTTGGGCCGGGGTGGCGATCTCCCCTTTGACCTTGGCCCGCTGTACGCCAACTGCACCGCGGTACTGGTCTCCGCCCCAGGCACTGTCCAGCAGTTCTGCCATCGCGTCCACCTCCCCGAGCAGTTGGAAAGCCCACTCACCGAGTTCCCGTTCGCCGCCATTACAGAGCAGCTTGAGGCCGGGCTCGTGGCCGCGATACACGATGCGCTGTTGGTTTTCCTGGGTTGAACGGTAATCGACTTCGTCGGTTTCGGGGCTCTCTGTCAGCAGGCAGTGCAGCAGGAAACTATCGATAAAACGCATCTGTTGCGCATCGATACCCAGCGGCATAAAGGGGTTCAGGTCAAGGCAGCGCACCTCGATATATTCGACCCCGCGGTTGTTTAGGGCCGCCAGGGCGGTCTCGCCGCGCTTGGCGGGATTTTTCGGCCGGATCGGCGAATAGAATTCATTTTCGATTTGCAGCACGCCGGCGGAGAGCTGCTGATACTGCCCATCGCTATCCTTTACCCCGAGTTCGCTATAGGGCCCGTAGGGCCGGCTGATAGCGGAGCAGAGTGTGGACAGATAGCTGCGCAAGTTGTTGTAGCAAACCACCAGGGACTTTTGCACTTCGCTGTTATAACCCAGGTCGCCCATACGCAGAGAAGTGGCGTAGGGAGCGTGCAGCGTGTGGCCGTCGCCGTTAAAGGCCTCGAGCTTGTGTTGGCGCCCCTCTACAAAAGAGGAGCACACCGCAGGCGCGGCTCCGAACAGGTAGATCAGCAGCCAGTAGTTGCGGCGGAAATTGCGGATCAGGTCGAAGTAGCGGCGGGTTTTGAATTCGCACAGGGCTTCACTACTGCCCTCGAACTCGTGCAGCCACAGCCAGAACTCATCCGGCAGGGAAAAGTTATAGTGGATACCGGCGATGGTTTGCATGGCGCGGCCGTAGCGCAGGCCGAGTCCCAGCCGATAAATGGTTTTCATTGTGCCGCTGTGGGAGTTTCCATAGCGGGCCACCGGGATATCGCTGTCGGCGCCGATAACGCAGGGCATGCTGTTGACCCACAGGCGTTCGTCCCCGATCTGGCTGTAGGTAAAGCGATGGATGCGGTCGAGAATCCGCAGGGCCTCTTCAGGAGTGTTTACCGGTGGGGTAATAAATTCCAGCAGCGCTTCGGAAAAGTCGGTAGTGATGCTCTCGTGGGTCAGTGCTGAGCCCAGTGTTTGCGCGTGGGGTGTTTGCGCCAGGGTGCCGTCGTTGCCGACCCGCAGGCTCTCTTTTTCAAGACCGCGGCGTATGCCCTTTAGCAGTTGCACGGGTTTGGCCTGGGACAGGGCGGCCAGATGGGGAATGGGCACTCGAATCTCCTTGGTACTACCGGAACTCTTTCTTGTTGTCGCCGTTGGGGCAACTTGTGCCGGTGCTAAAAGAATCTCCGCCTAAGCGGCAGATTCCGATTCCGATTTGTGCTCGCCGGGTTGTGCGGGCGTTTCATCCGGGGCTTGTGTTGGCGGGACCTCAGGTGCCTGTTCCGGGGTTACTTCCGGTTGTGGCTGCGGTTCCAGCTCTGGGGGCTCCTCAGGCGGCATCTCCTCTGGTGCGCCTGGCTCGACTTCTGGATCTCCGGGCGGTGCAGATTGCTCACCCAGGGCTTCCTCCGGTATCGATGGCTGGGCCTTGATATTCAACGCGCACTGCAGCAGTTCGATGCGCAGGCTGACATCACGAGTATTGGCCTCGAACATCTGGTTGATGGCGACATCTTTATGTTCGCTGCGAAACAGTTTGTTGGGCTCGCGGCCATCGAGCCATTCGCCGCTTTTGCTCAGGAACTGCTGGTGCTGGTTGGTCAGCACATACACGTGACTCATTGTGTTGGGCAACTTTGATGCTGTGACAGAAAGGCAGTTTAGCGACGGGTGCTTTTGGGCTCAAGAAGTCTGTGGGGGCGAAAGCGGCAAACGCCCGCCCCGGGAGGATAAGGCGGGCTGTTCCGGGCCTATTAACAGGCCCTAGAGTGTTTGCAGCGGGTAATTTTCGGGGTAAGGCAGGCGTGCACAGCCACTGTCCACGGCTGCGCGCGCCACCGCAGCGGCGACTTCCGGCAGCAGGCGCGGGTCTGTGGGTTTGGGCAGGATATAACTGGGCCCAAAACTCAGCTCCACCCCGCCGTAGCCCTCGCGCACCGAGTCAGGCACCGGCAGGTGGGCGATCTTGCGGATGGCTTCAATTGCGGCCAGCTTCATCTCTTCATTGATACGCGCCGCGCGCACATCCAGCGCGCCGCGGAAAATAAAGGGGAAGCACAGCACATTGTTGACCTGGTTGGGGTAATCCGAGCGCCCGGTGGCCATGATCAAATCGTCGCGCACACTGTGGGCCAACTCCGGTTTAATCTCCGGGTTTGGATTCGAGCAGGCAAATACTACGGGATTCGGCGCCATACGCTGTAACTGTTCGGCGGAGAGCAGGTCTGGGCCGGATACCCCGAGGAATACATCGGCACCGGTGATGGCGTCATCGAGGGTGCGCATATCGGTATCCCGCGCCCACTCACCCTTATAGGCATTGATATCGGTGCGACCTGAGTGAATCACCCCGCGGCTGTCGACCATGGTGATTTGGTCTTTGCGCGCGCCGGCGGCCAGCAGCAGTTTACAGCAGGCGGTGGCGGCGGCACCTGCCCCCAGGCACACCATGCGCACGTCGCTGATTTTCTTACCCTGGATCTCCAGGGCATTGAGCATACCGGCGACCGTCACAATCGCGGTGCCGTGCTGGTCGTCGTGAAATACCGGTACCGGACAGCGCTCGATCAATGCCTCTTCAATATGAAAGCACTCAGGCGCCTTGATATCTTCGAGATTGATGCCGCCGAAGGTATTGGCGATGGCGGCGACGGTCTGAATAAACTGCTCCGGGCTGTTGACGTCCACCTCGATATCCACCGAGTTGATATCGGCGAAACGCTTGAACAGTAGTGACTTGCCCTCCATCACTGGCTTGGAGGCCAGCGGACCCAGGTTACCGAGGCCGAGGATGGCGCTGCCGTTGGAAATGACCGCTACCAGGTTGCCCTTGCCGGTATAGCGATAGGCGGCCTCGGGGTCTTTGGCAATTTCGCGCACCGGTTCCGCTACGCCGGGACTGTAGGCCAGCGACAGGTCTTCCTGAGTTTCGGCAGGGGTGGTCAGCTCGACCGAAAGTTTGCCGGGGCTGGGGAGCGCGTGGTAATCCAGCGCTGCCTGGCGCAATGAATCCGTCATTTGGGGGCTGTTCTCTCGAAAACGGGGGGCAACACCTGTGGCGTCATCCCGGTTACTGCGGGCCTCAGAGAATAACCGAGGGGCACTTGCAGTCACAAGCTTATAGGGGCAAAGAAACAGCCATTTATTACTATTTTGCCCTTAACATCTGGCCGATTTCAGGATGATCAGCCGCCAAAAATCTATTTTGAAGGATAATTTTACTGCCTATAACGAATATATTAAGCGATACAAATCGATTTTGCCCCAGTGCCCCAGAGCTGTGCAGATAGGCGAAATTCGGGCATAAAACGGGCATAAAAAAAGGCGCCGAGGAAAATTCCAGGGCGCCCTTTCCGAGGCACCGCAGTGCCTCGCTATTCGGATTACTTGCCGATGCGGCTGCCGAAACGCTTCTTGAAGCGGTCCACGCGTCCACCGGTAGTAGCCTGCTTCTGCTTGCCGGTGTAGAAGGGGTGGCACTGGGAGCAGACATCGATCTGCAGGTCTTTGCCCAAAGTGGAGCGAGTCTTAACAACATTGCCGCAGGAACAAGTGGCAGTGATGTCGGTGTAGTTAGGATGGATATCTGCTTTCATGATTGCCTCTTTCCGAAACCGCCACCTGATCTGTTGCCGGGCACGGCATCGTCGTTGGAGCAGGAACCGGATTGGTTCCAGGCTGATTAAAAAGTCGGCGCATACTATCAGATTAGCGCCGGGGTTCAAGCTTAAATACCGGGCCCCAGTGGTCGCCTTAGTCTGCAGAGGCGATAAGTTGTCGCAGGGCTTGCAGATGCTTATCTAGTGCCTCTCGCCCGCTCTCAGTGAGGCGGTACCAGGTGACGGGCTTGCGCTCTACGAAGTCTTTGCGCAAGGCGATATAGCCCTGCTCTTCCAGGCGACGCAGCTGTGCGCCGAGGTTTCCATCGGTCACCTGTAGCTGTTCCTTGAAGCGGGAGAAACTGATTTCCTCATACTTCGCCAGCATCACACTGATCGCGAGGCGCACCCGGTGTTCGAGTACCGGGTCCAGCTCCGTAAGGGCTTTCATCATGCCGCTCCACTAGTTTGCCTGGCTCGCTGCACCAGGCCGGTCCAAAGGAGTCCAAGGCCGATCACCAGGCCAGTCAGTGCCCAGGCGTAGGGCGGTGTCAGTAAAATCATCAGTAAGTAACAAGCCAACATCAGCATGCCGCTATAGATAAGAGGGCGGATCAGGTGAATGCCGGCGAGGCTATAGGATACCCCACCTAAAAGCAGGAATAGCTCAGGACCCGCAACGCCGGGCTTGGCGATCATTGTGGCCAATATCAGCAGAAAGCCTATTCCGGTCACTAACCAGTGCCAGCCAAACTTGCGGCCAAAGCTACTGTTGTTGATACCTTCACGACGTGCCGTGCGCTCACCCAGCCACCAACTGAACAGGCCGCCGGCGGTACTTGCCACCAGGAAGTAATACACGGTGATTTGCGGGGCCAGGTCCGCCGAGGCAAATCCGATAAAAATCAAAAGGCCCCACAAGAAATAGAGTGATGGAATACCGCCCTCGGCTTCGTTGCCGCGCACGGCATCGCTGACAAAATCCAGGCTGTCTTTGAGTTTTTCAACATCGGTCATGGTTGTCTTCCTTGTTTAAATAGAGAACTCTAAATTTTAGAGCTGGCTTGTAGAGTACTCTGAATTTCAGAGTATGCAAGTAAATTTTGCTGTCTCTGTACCTTACTGTGGCAGCCAGTACACTAGCGCCTTTTCAAGAGCGCATTGGGGGCGGGGTGCAACAGACGGTACCACAGACAGTACAACAGGGGATCATCTTAAGGTTGGCGGTGCCCGTGCCACTGCGGCGTCTCTTCGATTATCTGCCCCCGGAGGGCTTTGATCCCGCCGAATTGAAACCCGGTCAGCGTTTGTGGGTACCTTTTGCTGGACGAAAATTGGTAGCCGTGTTGGTGGATATTGTGCGGGAGTCGCCGCAGTCACAGTTAAAGCCGGCGCAGGAACTGATCGATAATGCTGCCCTGTTTGATAGTGGTGCGCGCAAATTCCTCAACTGGATCGCCGATTATTACCAGGCCCCGGTTGGAGAGGTCTACGCCGCTGCCCTACCCGCCGCACTGCGCAAGGGCAAGCCTGCCGATCACTGGGCCGAGCAGTGGTTGCAGCTGACTACCGAGGGCAAGGGCTTACCGGAATCTGCACTGGCGCGGGCGCCCAAGCAGCAGGCTCTTTTGCAACAGTTGCTGCGCGCCGGTCAGCAGAGCCGCACCCACCTGAAGGCCCAGGGGCATACCCCGGCGGTGATTCGCGCCCTGCAGGAACGCCATCTGGTGGAGTGGGTCTCGGGTCCTACGGTGCCGCCGCCCATGCCGGCAGCGGAGGCCACTCCGCCACCGCAGCTAAACAGTGAGCAGCAGCAGGTGCTCGAAGCGGTGGATTGCAGTCGCTTTTCCGCCACCCTGTTGGAAGGCACCACAGGCAGCGGCAAGACCGAGATCTACCTGCGTTTAATGGAGCGGGTTTTGGCCGAGGGGCGCCAGGCCTTGTTGTTGGTGCCGGAAATCGGTCTTACTCCGCAGACTTTGCGACGCATCGCCGCGCGCTTTCCCGAACAGAGTATCGCCGCTTTGCACTCGGGGTTGGCCGAGGGCGAGCGCGCCCAATCGTGGCTCGCTGCCTCTGGGGGACAGGCAGATATTGTTATTGGCACCCGCTCGGCAATTATGACGCCACTGCCGAGACTCGGTGTGGTGTTGGTGGACGAAGAGCATGATGCTTCTTTTAAGCAGCAGGATGGCGTGCGCTACTCGGCGCGCGACCTGGCGGTGGTACTGGCGCGCAACAGCAATGTACCGGTATTGCTGGGCTCCGCGACTCCCTCCCTGGAGACCTTGCACAACGCCCTTAATGGCCGCTATCAACACTTGCGCATGCGCCAGCGCGCGGGCGACGCGCGCCCGCCGCAGATCCATGTAGTGCCGACCCTGCGCGAGCCCTTAGAAGAAGGTTTTTCGCCACAGGTGCTGCGGCATATCGGTGAGACTTTGGCTCGCGGGGAGCAGGTGCTGGTGTTTATTAATCGGCGCGGGTTTGCGCCGGCGCTCAATTGCGATGACTGCGGTTGGATTGCCGACTGCCCGCACTGTTCCAGCAAGCTCACTATGCATAGGCGCCAGCGCCAGTTGCGCTGTCACCACTGCGACTATCGCCGCCCCCTGGTAGACAGCTGCCCGCAGTGCCACAGTCGCTCTATTTCCGCTCTGGGCGGGGGTACCGAGCGCAGCGAAGAGTTGCTGGCGCGGCGATTTGCCGATTACCCGGTAATCCGCGTCGACCGGGATACCACCACTAGCAAGCAGGCCCTCGATCGCTTGCTGGCGCCGGCCCGCGATGGCGAGCCCTGCCTTTTGCTGGGCACCCAGATGCTGGCTAAGGGGCACCATTTGCCGAGGGTGACTCTGGTGGTGATCCAGGATGCCGATGGGGGTCTGTTCAGTGCCGATTTTCGCGCGCCCGAGCGCACAGGCCAGTTGCTTGAGCAGGTGGCAGGGCGCGCCGGGCGCGGCAGCCTGAGTGGCCGAGTATTGGTGCAGAGCCGCTTTCCAGAGCATCCGTTGCTGCAAATGTTATTGGAAAAAGGCTACGGGACTTTTGCGCGCCAGCTATTGCGCGATCGCGCGGTGGCACAGCTGCCTCCCACTCATGCCATGGCACTGGTGCGGGCCGAGTGTGAAGAGCCCTCCTGGGCCGAGGAGTTTCTGCACAACGCGCGCCTGTTTATGCAGTCGCTGGCGCCACCCTCGCCACAGTTACAATATTTGGGGCCGGTACCGGCGCTGCTTGAGCGCAAATCCGGGCGCTACCGTTTTTATGTTCAGGTGACCGCACAAAATCGCGCCCAGTTACAACCTCTTTTAGCTCGGGTATGCGCCTGGGCCGAGAGCAATAAGAATCGCCGCTTGCGCTGGGCGGTGGATATGGATGCGCAGGAATTATCGTGAATTTTGCGGGAGAACAATGCCCGCGAGGAAATTGGCGGTACAATTCGCCCGCTGAGCAGACTATCCAAGGAAGAATTCCGCAATGAGCCGTCGCAACACCAAACGCCGCAGCAAGAGTTCCTCGGGCAAACCCGCATGGGTGTGGTTTGTACTGGGCAATGCCGTGGGCGGTTTTACGGTGTTCTTGTTGCTGCAGTTTGGTGTGTCCGGCAGCAAAGGCGCCGCTGGCGACAGAACAGCGTCAGCCAAGCCGGCGGCGCAGGCGCCGTCTGAACCGCGCTTTGATTTCTACACCATGCTCAAGGAAAACGAAGTCTCGGTACCGCCACCCAAGGTGGTCAAGCCTGCCATTCGCGGGGATTCTTCATCTAATCAACAGGGCGCTGCCGAGAAGGCCAAAGCTCAGGTGTATATCCTGCAGGCCGCCTCCTTCCGTGAGGCGGCAGAAGCCGAGCGTCTTCGCGCTCAGCTCACCCTGGCCAACCTGGATGTCAAAGTGGAGTCCGCCAGTGATAGCCGCGGTACCTGGCACCGGGTCTTGGTCGGTCCCTTCGACAACCGTTCGCGCATGGCCAAAGCCCGCCAGGTCCTGGCTGAGCATCGCCTGATGCCGCTGGTATTGAAGCGCCCCGCTAATTAAATCAATCGTTGGATTCCCCGTCCGGCGCTGCCAGCTTGCCCAGCAGGCTTTTGATTGCGGGCCTGATCAGCGGCGGCAATCCCAGTGAGATGATCCAGGCCAGCAGCCAGGCCCGGCCCCATATTGGCAGAAATCCTCCGCTGAAACCCTGGTGGGAATAAGTGATCGCCCCGGAAATCACTCCAGACATCAAGCAGGTCATAACGACGGTGAAAAGTGGTTGGAAGTAGCGGGAGGGAAGGAGAGCCAAGAGGCTAATCCGCGATGGACGATGGGTTCTCATTATAGCAATTGGCCCTTCTCTTATTGAAAACGGTGCGTCCCGTCCTCACTTATCTAATCTGATTAAATTTCCCGGCGCGCAAGGCAACAGGCCTTGCGCAGCTAGAGCACACGCGTAATCCGAGAGGTCTCCATTGGAACAGTATCGCGGCACCACCATTTTATCCTGTCGCCGCAACGGCAAAGTTGTGATTGGCGGCGACGGCCAGGTATCCCTGGGCAACACCATTATGAAAGGCAATGCGCGCAAGGTGCGCCGTCTTTACAGAGACAAGGTTATCGCCGGTTTTGCCGGTGGTACCGCCGATGCCTTCACCCTGTTTGAGCGTTTTGAAGCCAAGCTGGAAGCCCACGGTGGCCAGTTGACCCGCGCCGCGGTGGAACTGGCCAAAGACTGGCGAACCGACCGCGCCCTGCGCCGCCTGGAAGCCTTGCTGGCAGTGGCAGATGACAGCGCCAGTTTGATTGTGACCGGCAACGGCGATGTGATTCAGCCGGAAGATGACCTGATTGCTATCGGCTCTGGTGGACCCTTCGCCCAGTCGGCAGCGCGCGCGCTACTCGACAATACCGATATGGACGCGCGCTCCATCGTCGAGCAGGGCTTGAAAATTGCCGGCGATATCTGCGTCTACACCAACCACAACAACACCATCGAAGAATTGACCTACTGACCGGACGCTCTCACAAGAAGCGCCTGAGTCCAGCGGGCCGCAGCCTGGTCCGCACAACCGTTTTGCAGGAATTTGTATGTCCCAGATGACCCCCCGTGAAATCGTCCATGAACTCGATCGCCACATCGTTGGCCAGCAGGACGCCAAACGCGCCGTAGCGATTGCGCTGCGCAACCGCTGGCGCCGTATGCAGTTGAGTGAGGATCTGCGCGCAGAAATCACCCCGAAGAATATCCTGATGATCGGCCCCACCGGTGTGGGTAAAACTGAAATAGCGCGCCGCCTGGCAAAGCTCGCCAATGCGCCTTTTATCAAGGTCGAAGCGACTAAGTTCACCGAAGTGGGCTATGTGGGTCGCGATGTAGAGTCTATCGTACGCGATCTTGTCGAGATGGCAGTGAAGCAGGAGCGTGAGCTGGCCATGGGTGGTGTACAGCAGCGCGCTATGGATGCGGCCGAGGAGCGTATCCTCGACGCCCTACTGCCACCGGCGCGCTCGACCGAGCCGAACGACAAGGATTCCAGCACCCGCCAGTTATTCCGCAAGAAGCTGCGCGAGGGCGAGCTGGACGACAAAGAAGTGGAAATCGATATGGCCGCCGCGCCCATGGGCGTAGAGATTATGGCCCCTCCGGGTATGGAGGAAATGACCAACCAGCTGCAGGGTATGTTCTCGAATATGTCCCAGGGCAAGACCCGCAAGCGCAAGCTGCCGGTCAAGCAGGCGATGAAACAGCTTACCGATGAGGAAGCTGCCAAGCTGGTGAACGATGAAGATATCAAAACCCGTGCAATTCGCGCTGCCGAACAAAACGGCATTGTCTTTATCGACGAAATTGACAAGGTGGCCAAGCGTCAGGAGAGCGGCGGTGCCGATGTCTCCCGTGAAGGGGTGCAGCGCGACCTGTTGCCACTGATCGAAGGCAGCACTGTCAACACCAAGTACGGCATGATCAAGACAGACCATATTCTGTTTATCGCCTCCGGTGCCTTCCACCTGTCCAAGCCCTCGGACCTGATTCCCGAGTTGCAGGGGCGTATGCCGATTCGCGTGGAGCTGAGCTCGCTGACTTCCGCGGACTTTGAGCGTATTCTCACCGAACCCTCAGCATCACTGACCGAACAGCAGAAGGCTTTGCTGGCGACAGAGGGTCTGGAACTGCAATTCACCGAGGATGGGATTCGCCGTATCGCCGAAGTGGCTTACGAAGTGAATGAGCGCACCGAGAATATCGGCGCGCGTCGGTTGCACACGGTGCTGGAGCGCCTGCTGGAGGAAGTTTCCTTCGATGCCGGCGACGCCGACAAGTCACTCAATGTCGATGCGGCTTATGTGGACAGCCACCTGGGTGAGCTGAGCCAAAACGAGGACCTTTCGCGTTTTATCCTGTAAATGAAACCGCAAAAAATACGATTAAATCGCGCAGAGAAAACCCTGCAATTGCTGTTTGCCGATGGCGAATTCAGCCTGTCGGCAGAGTATCTGCGTGTCTACTCCCCCAGCGCCGAGGTGCGCGGCCACGGCAATAGCCCCGCCCTGCTGGTGGATGGAAAAATCCATGTGGGTATCGACAGGGTCGAAGCCGCCGGTCGTTACGGCCTGAAAATCGATTTCGATGACGGCCATGACACCGGCATTTACACCTGGGAATATCTGCGTGAACTGGCTGAAAAATACACCATCAATTGGGAGGCCTATCTGGAGCGCTTGTGCGCGGCGGGTAAAGGGCGTGACCCGGATGAAAGTGTGGTGAAATTTATCGGTTAGTTGCCAAGTGCGCCCTTCAGTGGCGCACTTTACTTTCCCTACAAAGCATTAAAAAGCGAGAAAAAACAATAATTCTCTGCATTTTTTCGCAATACTGTAACAATTGCGCGGCTGCTTTTTATTGTTGTGACAAGCGCACAATATTTTTGACAAAGAAAACAAGATGTTAATCGGCGCGTAATTCTTTTGTCATATTTCCGGACTCTAATGCTCGCCAAATTCACGAGTTCCGGAGGCCCACCGTGGCAAAAAAACTTGCCCGCGCACTCAGCGCCTTTTGTTTGATCCCTCTCGCTTCTGCAGTTTCTGCCGCGAGCCTGCCCGATTACCAAACCAATAGCGACTGGTTCACTGAGGCATCCGATCGCCTGGAAGAACGCACTTCTCTCTCCCGTGAAGCCAAAACTGCAAAAAACGTCATCCTGTTTGTTGGCGATGGCATGGGGATTTCCACCCTGACCGCAGCCCGTATCTTCGAGGGCCAGCGCCGCGGTGAACCCGGTGAAGAGAACAGCCTTACTTTTGAGGAGTTTCCTCACAGTGCCCTGATCAAAACCTACAACACTAACCAGCAGACCCCAGACTCTGCCGGCACCATGACTGCGATGATGACGGGTGTAAAAACTCGCGCCGGCATGATCAATGTGGATGGCAAGGGCCTGGTGGCTGACTGTGCTGCGAGTAAGGAGCTGGGTTTGAACAGCTTCCTAGAAATGATGGAAAGCCGCGGCAAGGCTACCGGCATTGTCTCTACTGCACGCCTGACCCACGCGACTCCGGCAGCGACTTATGCCCACAGCGCCAGCCGCAAGTGGGAACACGCGGCCGATGAGGGCTGTACCGATATCGCCACACAAATGGTGGAAATGAATATCGGCGATGGCATGGAAGTCATGCTCGGTGGTGGGCGCAACTACTTTACACCGGTGGCCGAGGGTGGCCTGCGCGAAGACGAGCGCAATCTAACGGGTGAATGGCTGCTGCGCTATGACGGTGAGCAGAATGCGGTCTACGTCGAAAATGGTTTCGAATTGTCGGCAGTGGATATCGCTAAAACAGATAAGCTGTTGGGTCTCTTTACCGAAGATCACATGAGCTACGATGCCGACCGCGTCGCCAAGAACAGCGAAGAGCCCAGCATCGTCGAGATGACCACTACCGCTATCGATATGCTGCAAAAAGATGAAGACGGCTTCTTCCTGATGGTGGAATCCGGCCGAGTCGATCACGCTCACCATTCCGGTAACGCCTATAACGCGCTGAATGAAGCGATCGAGTTATCTGATGCGGTCAAGGCAGCGCTACAGAAAGTGAACCTGGAAGAAACTCTGATCCTGGTGACTGCTGACCACAGTCACGTAATGAATATGGCGGGCTATCCAACCAGGGGTAACCCTATCCTGGGCAAGGTGATCGGCAACGATGACAGCGGCGCGCCGAATGAGGCCGTTTCCCTGGCCAAGGACGATAAGCCCTACACCACCCTGACCTACACCAATGGCCGTGGCTTTGCCGATTTGGGTACTGAAACCGACGCTGACAAGCGCGATGACTATGATATCGCCGCCGGCCGCCATGATTTGACGCATGTGGATACCGAGATGCCCGGCTTCCACCAGGAATCCCTGGTTGCCCTGGGTGGCGAGAGCCACGGAGGAGAGGATATCAGCCTGCACGCGATCGGCGCCGGTGCTGAAAAAGTGCAGGGACATCTGGAACAGAATGCGGTTTTCCACATAATGACTGCCGCGACCGACCTGTCGCTGTCAGAAGAATAATTGGGGGTATTGACCATGAAACAGTTTAAAAAGACCCTGCTGGCCTTTTCCGTTGCCGTACTGGCCAGCGCCTGTAGCGACGACAAATCCAGCTCCGACAATGTTGCCGAAGTGCCGGATGCTACTGAAACACCGCAGCAGCAGAATTACTTGGGCCTTTCCTCAACCCAAAGTGAAAGTAGCTGGTTCGAAGATGGCCAGAAAGCGGTAGCTGCGGCGAGCGCAGAGAAAATTAACAATACGCCGGGTGCCGCGAAAAACATTATCTTGTTTGTAGGTGATGGCATGGGTATATCCACCGTCACCGCTGCGCGCATCTTCGCAGGCCAAAAACTGGGCCTCGATGGCGAGGAATATCAGCTTAGCTTCGAAAAGATGCCCTTTGCCGGCTTGGTAAAAACTTACAACACCAACCAGCAGACCCCGGATTCCGCTGGCACCATGACCGCTCTGGTTACCGGAGTGAAAACCAAGGCGGGTATCCTGAGCGTGGCCGAAGATGTGGCACGCGGCGACTGCGCCGCCAGCCTCGAACGCCCCCTGACCACCTCCCTGGAACTGGCCGAGGAACTGGGCAAGAGCACCGGTATTATCAGCACCGCGCGCATCACCCACGCCACGCCCGCTGCCACATATGCCAAGGTGCCCGAACGCAATTGGGAATACACCGCTCCGGACGGCTGTCGCGATATCGCTACCCACCTGGTTGAATTGGAGGCCGGCGATGGTATCGACGTGGTAATGGGCGGTGGCCGTCGCAACTTCCTGCCAGAGGACTTCACCGATACGGAAGGCAAGGCTGGCTTGCGTACCGATGGCCGCAACCTGATTGAGGCTTGGAAAACTCGTTACAACGATGGCGTAACCACCGCGCACTACGCGGAAGACAAAGCCGGATTTGACCAGCTGGATGTGAATAACACCGACAAGCTATTGGCGTTGTTTAACTCCTCTCATATGCGATATGAGGCCGATCGTGGCAACGATGTTGGCGGCGAGCCTTCCCTGAGTGAGATGACTGCCAAGGGCATCGAGATGCTCCAGCAAAACGATAAGGGTTACTTCCTGATGGTGGAGTCCGGTCGTATCGACCACGGTCACCACGCCAACAATGCCTACAATGCCCTCAGCGATGCGGAAGAGTTTGCCAAAGCCGTCCAGGTAGCCCTGGATAATACCAGTGCCGAGGATACTCTAATCGTTGTTACCGCGGACCACAGCCATGTGATGACCATTGCCGGTGGGACTACCCGTGGCAACCCAATCCTCGGTAAGGTAGTTAAAAATGATAAGACTGGTGTGGCTGAAGAGATGCCCAAGCTGGATAAAACCGGATTGCCTTACACTACCCTGAATTATGCCAATGGTCGCGGCTTTGCACATTACGGTGACAATACCGATGCCGATGATCGTTACGATCACGATATTGTTCAAGGGCGTCAGGATCTTACCGATGTAGACACCACCGCCCCCGGCTTCCACCAGGAAGTCCTTGTTCCTCTTTCTGGGGAAACCCACGGCGGTGAAGATGTGGGTGTCTGGGCCCGCGGACCCGGTGCGCACCTGATGAGCGGCACCAATGAGCAGAACTACCTGTTCCATGTGATGGCTCGCGCCGGCGGCCTGCTGGAGCAGAGCGCCAAATAAATCGGCGATCTTTAGGCGCGGGAAATATTCCCGCGCCTTTTTCGTTTTTATAACGAATAATCTTGAATCCCTTTATGCCTGCATGCCTGCTCAACTTAGATCACAAGTTTTTTGTGGGCGAAGAACTCAGCGCAGCCTTTTTCTATTTCCAAGCGCAATCGCACCTTGTGCCAGTCGCACATTTCCAACAGCTTAATTAACTCTTCCCCTAATGGCTCTCCAACCGTGATGGCAAAATGGCAGAGCAGGTAGAGATCGCGCCAGTCTCCCAATAGTTGCGCGAGTTGTTTGAGCGGTTCACAGCGCAGCGCAATAGATTGAGGGTGTCTCTCTCTGAGTAGGCGACAGTGGTACCAGTGATCTTTTACTCTTTTGCGCAATTGGTGCAGTTTATGGGCGTTGTCCCCTTCCCGTGCCTCCAGCCAGGCTTTGCGCGCGCGCTGGTAGCCACGTAAATATCCGGTATCGATATCACCCCAGCGAATATTGTGCAGGGGCCATTCTTCAATGCTCTCCCGCGCTTCTTCCAGCAACCCTTCGACCCGAATAAGATTCTCTTCGTCTCGCAGTGACTGCTGTATCTGACGCAGTACCCTATGCATTTTTTCAAAGTGGCTGGGGGGAGCCAGGGTGAGAAGCGCGGTGCGCATGGAGACCAAATCGCGCCCAGCTGACAGGCATCGTGCCAATTTCCGGTAGCGATCGTTCTCGCGTCGGAACAGTGGATTTTTATTTGGATAAATCAGGCGCAGCAGGGCGCGCAGTTTCTTGCAGTGTTTGCGCAGTTCGTGCACGGCTTGCTCATCTGGCAACAACTGGGCATTACGGTTGGCGGCGTGTATTTCTGTGCGTGCTGCACGGCGCAGACTCACTACAACGGGCGTGTCGCTATCGAGCCGGTAATCCATGAGAGAACCCTGGGTCCCGTTGTTACTCTTGTGTGAATTAATTTTAGTGAGTTGCCGCTGGGGGAATCATGGGCGCTGTTCCGCCGGCTTGGTCGATGTACAATGGCGCACTGAATTTGGCTCAGCAGGCAGCACAGTATGAAGGATCGCAAGACCACCCACTTCGGCTACCAAGAGGTCCCGGTGGAGGAAAAGGCCGGTCGTGTGGCGGAAGTGTTCCACTCAGTGGCGGCGCGTTACGACGTAATGAACGACCTGATGTCCGGGGGTATCCACCGCCTCTGGAAGCGTTTCACTATTGAATTGTCCGGTGCGCGACCGGGACAGAAAATCCTGGATATCGCCGGGGGCACTGGCGATCTCACCGCGCGTTTCTCGCGTATTGTGGGCGCCAGTGGTCAGGTGGTGTTGGCGGATATTAATGAATCGATGTTGCGGGTTGGCCGCGACCGCCTGCTCGATCGCGGCATCGCCGGCAACGTAGTGCCGGTACAGGCGGACGCCCAGTACCTGCCCTTTCCGGACAATACCTTCGACTGTATCACCATCGCCTTTGGCCTGCGCAATGTCACCGATAAAGACCTGGCGCTGCGCTCCATGTTGCGGGTACTGAAACCCGGTGGGCGTTTACTGGTACTGGAATTCTCCAAGCCGGAATCGAAATTGCTGGAAAAAGTCTACGATCAATACTCGTTCCGCCTGCTGCCATTTATGGGGAAATTGGTGGCCGACGACGCGGAGAGTTACCGCTACTTGGCGGAGAGCATCCGCATGCACCCGGATCAGGAAACGCTCAAGCAGATGATGGTGGATGCCGGATTTGTCGATTGTGAATTTCACAATATGACCGGTGGTATTGTGGCGTTGCACCGTGGCATCAAGCCCTGAGAGGTGCCCGGCGTGATTGACTCCCAAGTGATGGCACGAGGCCAATAACCACCATGAGCGATCCCACCTATCGCGCGGGTTTTGACGCCGCGCTGGAAACCGCTATTAATACTGCCCTGCAATACGATCCGGCGACTCGAGCGCGCCTGCAGGAATTGGATGGCAAAACCATGGCGCTCGACCTGACGGCTCCGAAATTGCAATGCTGTCTATGTATCGAGGGCGATCAGGTGCGCGTGCGCCAGCACTGGGAGGGAGATGTAACGACCACCATCAGTGGCTCGGCTATTTCTCTGGTGCGACTACTAAAGGACCCCGATGCCACGCCTGCGGCGCTGGGCGTCTCCATTAGTGGTTCCAGTGCCCTGCTGGCGGAGTTGCAGTGGATCATGAGCGATCTGGATATCGACTGGGAGGCGCCGCTTGCGCAAGTGATTGGCGATATTCCCGCCCACTCCATCGGCAATGTGTTACGCAGTGCCGGTAGCTGGTTAAGTGCCAGTCTCAGTCGCGCGCCGGTTGCGGCGGCAGAGACAATCAGTGAGGAATGGCAGCTGACGCCACCACAGGCACAATTTGAAGCTTTCGCGGATGATCTCGCCGAGTTGTCCCTGGCCACCGAGCGCCTGGAGGCGCGGGTGCGCCTGCTGCAGGAGCAGTTTTCCCGAGGGGAGGCCGAGTAGTCTTGCCTATATCCCGTACTGTTACCATCGCGCGGGTTTTCCTGCGCCATCGCTTAGATCTTTTATTACCGGCCGAACGCCGCCCCCTGTGGCTGCGCGGCTTATTGGCTCCTCTCAAACTGTTGCCGCAACCAAAGATGGAGCGCGGCGAGCGACTGCGCCGCGCCCTGGAAGAGCTGGGACCGATCTTCGTTAAATTTGGCCAGCTGCTTTCCACCCGCCCGGATTTGTTGCCGCCGGATGTTGTCGAGCAACTCGACTACCTACAGGACAAGGTGCCGCCCTTCCCCAGCGATCAGTGTCGCGCGTTGATTGAGGAAGCCCTTGGCGCGAGTGTCGATGAAGTCTTTGCCAGCTTTGAGCACGAGCCCCTAGCGGCAGCTTCAGTGGCGCAGGTTCACGCTGCCGTGCTCAAGAGCGGCGAGTCAGTCGTGGTCAAGGTGCTGCGCCCGGGTATCGGTGACGTGATCCAGGAAGATTTGCGCCTGCTGCGGGTGATTGCCCGGGCTATCGAACGCTTCGTGCCAGAGGGCCGGCGCCTGCGCCCGGTGGAAGTGGTAGAAGACTATCGCCATACCATCGAGGGCGAGTTGGATTTGACCCGCGAGGCGGCCAACGGCACCCAGTTGCGGCGTAATTTCACTGATTCTCCACTGCTATATATCCCCCAGGTTTACTGGGATTACACCCGCGAAAACGTGCTGGTGCTGGAGCGAATCAATGGTATTCCTGTGACTGATTTAGCGCAGCTGCGCGAGCAGGATACCAATATGCCGCTGCTGGCCGAGCGTGGCGTGGAAATCTTCTTCAAGCAGGTTTTTGAATACAACTTTTTCCACGCGGATATGCACCCGGGCAATATTTTTGTCTCCCGGGAGCACCCGCAGCGCCCGCAGTATATTGCTATCGACACCGCCATTGTCGGCAGCTTATCGCGAGAAGATCAGTACTATCTGGCGCGCAATCTGCTCGCCATGTTCCGGCGCGATTACCGCATGGTGGCGGAGCTGCACGTACAGAGTGGCTGGGTTCGCGCCGATACTCCTGTGAATGCCTTCGAGGCGGCAATCCGCGCCGTGTGCGAGCCGATTTTTGAGAAACCCCTGGGGGAGATTTCCTTTGCGCGGGTTTTGATCAGCTTGTTCCAGACCGCACGACGCTTCGATATGGCAGTGCAGCCTCAGTTGGTGTTATTGCAGAAGACCCTGTTGAATATCGAGGGTTTGGGACGCCAGCTTTATCCGGAATTGGATCTGTGGAAGACTGCTCATCCATTTTTGGAGCGGTGGATGCGTGAGCGTATCCACCCCAAAACGCTGGTGGGCGAGATCAAGCGCTACGGCCCCGAGTGGCTGGAGAAGTTTCCGCAGATGCCGCAACTGGTCTATTCAGCTTTGGAGCAGTCGCGGGAATTGGCACCACAATTAGAGAATATCGGTGAAAAGCTGGCGAGTAGTCAGCGCCGTGGGCGCTGGCAGTATTTGCGCCGGCTCTGCGGGGTAGTGCTCGCTGTAGGGGCCCTGGCCTTAAGCCGGCCGCAGTGGCTGGAGCAGTTGCCACCCTCTGGCTGGGTATTGGGTATCGCCGCCCTGATTTTACTGCTCTGGCCCTAATGACACTGGCGGCAGTATTTTGCCGGTGTCGCGCCGGCCTACACTTGGAATTCTGATGGAAGAAACATTGACTCAAGCTGTGCCGACAAGCGGCTTTATCGATCAGGTCAGCTGGAACAGCGACGGCCTGGTGCCCGCCATTGCCCAGGATTTTAAAAGCGGTCGCGTGCTGATGATGGCGTGGATGAATCGTGAGTCTCTAGCACTGACCGCTAGTGAGGGCTATGCGGTCTACTGGTCGCGTTCGCGCAAAGGCCTGTGGCGCAAAGGGGAGTCGTCCGGCTTCCTGCAAAAAGTGCGTGAGATACGCCTCGACTGCGACGGTGACACTGTGCTGTTAATGGTTGAGCAAGAGGGTGGAATTGCCTGCCATACTGGCCGCAGCAGCTGTTTTTACAACCTCTTGCAGGACGGCGAATGGCGGGTTAGCCAACCGGTATTGCAAGACCCCAAAGTTATCTACAAGTGAGCCAGGAAATGAGTGATCTGCTGCAACAACTCGACGCGGTACTAGAGAGCCGAAAGTGCGCAGATGATGCCGATAAATCCTATGTGGCCAGCCTGCATAGGAAGGGGCTCAACAAAATACTGGAAAAGGTGGGCGAAGAAGCCACCGAAACAATTCTCGCCGCTAAGGATGCGCAGACCAGTGGCGACAACCGGGATATGATCGCCGAAACGGCGGATCTCTGGTTTCACTCATTAGTAATGCTTTCGCACCTGGGAGCGGACTCCCAAGATGTAGTGCGTGAACTGGGCCGGCGTTTTGGCCTCTCTGGCCTGGAAGAAAAGGCATCCCGCAGTAACGAGGGATAAGAATTCAGTTGGAAGGACTGGCGTAACAGTCCTCTGATAAGTTGTGGTTTTACCCATGGCGGCCAATGGCAATGCAAAGTGGCTGCCGTATTAAATGACATGGAGACGATTATGGGATTCGGTGGAATTAGCATCTGGCAGCTGTTGATTATCTTGGTCATTGTCCTGCTGCTGTTCGGAACCAAGCGTTTGAAAAACCTCGGTGGTGACCTGGGCGGTGCACTGAAAGGCTTCCGTAAAGCAGTGAAGGATGATGATAAGGATGAGGACAAAGATAAAGACCCTGAGCGTCTTCAGCACGATGAGGAAGAAAAGCCAAAACAGGGCAGCGCCTCCAAGGAAAAAGACAAGCAGTCCCAGGACAAATAATTCGGCACTGTTAACGCGAGTAATGCCCCGTGTTTGATATTGGCTTTTTTGAACTGCTACTGGTCGCGGTAGTGGCACTGCTTGTGGTGGGCCCGGAGCGCCTGCCCGATGCTATCCGCACAACGGCGCGCTGGTGGTCTGGCCTGAAGCGCACTTTACAGGGTGCGCGTGAGGAGTTGGAGCGGGAGGTGGGTGCGGATGATATCCGCCGAGAGCTGCACAATGAGCGCATCCTGCGGGAGATAGAAGAAAGCCGCCGGGAGATGGAGCGCACCTTCAATGAGGCCAACCGCGAGGTGAGTGAATCTCTTCAGCAACAGCAACAGCAACAGCAACAGCAAGAGGATAAACCTCAACTCGGCGAATCGACTGAAACTGAGGAAAAAACTCCGGCTAAAACCCTACCGGAACCCGAGCACCCACGCGCGGAAAAAGAGGATTATTTACCGGAGCAGGATGAGACGGTTGAGGAGTTGCAAGATCCCGAATACCCAGAGCACTGGCACGATTACGGCGATCCGGAACTGAATCCAGATCACCCGGAAAATATACCCAAAGATACAGAAAAAGAATCGCAACAGGAAAAAGACAAACAACCATGAGCGATCAATCACAAGACAGCCATCAGCCCTTTATCGATCACCTGATCGAGCTAAGGGATCGGCTGCTGCGCACTTTACTGGTTGTGGTGGTTCTCTTTGCTTGCCTTGTGCCCTTTGCCTCGGATATCTACAACTTTATTGCCAATCCACTGCAGGAGCGCTTGGTCGGCGATGCGGGGATGATTGCCACAGAGGTAACTTCCACCTTCCTTACGCCATTTAAGACCACATTCATTGTATCGTTTTTCATCGCCATTCCCTTCGTGCTCTATCAGGCCTGGGCTTTTATAGCTCCCGGTCTGTATAAAAATGAAAAGCGTATTGCGATCCCAATCTTGGTCACCAGCGTATTTTTGTTTTACGCCGGTGTGGCCTTTGCCTATTTCGTAGTGTTTCCTATTTTATTTGATTTCTTTGTTGGCTCGGCCCACGCAGATATCAAAGTTATGCCGGATATGCGCAGCTATCTGGATTTGGTATTGAAGTTGTTTTTTGCCTTCGGCTTCGCTTTCGAGATCCCTATCGCTACGGTGTTATTGATTTGGAGTGGCGCAGTGGATGCCAAAACCCTGGGGAGTAAACGTCCCTATGTGATTGTGGGCTGCTTCCTGATCGGTATGCTGCTCACTCCACCGGATGTTATTTCCCAGTCCCTATTGGCCCTACCCATGTGGTTGCTGTTTGAGGTGGGAATCTTATTTGGTCGCTGGATTACATCACGCCGGTCGAAAGAGCAAGCCGAACAGTCTTAATTTACCGATTTTTAAAAATTACATTTCCGCCACTACTTAAACGGCTCGAAGTAGTTTTTCAAATCAACATTTTACTTGCGCAATAAAATGCCCCGACTGCTTTCGCAGCCGGGGCAGTCGCCCTGTTGTTTTACCTGCCCTAACCAAAATCCAACGCCGTGCTCTCAAACAGAGCTGGTTGTGGATAGACAGTCTGCGTTCCATGCAATAAAAAGCCGAACGATATTGGTTTTTGCGCCACTACTGGCAAGCCCCCATCGTAACAAAAACCAAACGGTCAGCTGAGGAAAGTAGCGATTAAAATCAGAAACTCCTGTTTCTTAAAATAACCGCCTGCGCCGAAAAAAACTTGCGGCAATGGTACTACCCTGAGCCCCCAGGTATTAGCGAGATGCAGCCGCCGCTTTATTGACACGGGAGGCTGCAGCGCGCTCTTTCTTTTCCTGCTCCGCTACTGCTTTTTCCACATTGTTGCTAACCAGTCGATAAAAATAGTATGCCATCAGGAATATAAACCCGATTACGGCCAGACTGAGCAAGCCGGAAAAGCTGGTAAATAGATCAATTAAGGCATCCATCTTTCTCTCCAGTACGCCAATGCTTCAGTTATGCAGTGTATGGAGTTGTGCTACAAATCTCTTGACCTAAATCAACTGGGCTTAAGTTACTGGAGAAGAGGTGGATCGTTGGTCTCTGGCTGGGCGTATATAAGCTGATACCAAGTGCTGGTGTTCTTAGGGGGCTACTTTACCTAAAGGAGAAGGTGTAGTACTGCGACTGACCGGTTTTTTACTTGATAGAATTAGCTAGGTTCATATATGCGCTTTAGAGCGTAGGGAATTTCTTCATCAGTGCAGCACAAAACTTAAAAGCAGGCAGGCAAGTGCTGCGCCCCATAGTAGATATAACTCCTGCTCCTGGCGCCAGCGAGGTAAAAGCAGCATGAGTGCCAAGGGAGGAATAAACAGAGCGAGGAATCCGGCTATAGTGCTGTCGTCAAAGCACACTTTCACTAATCGCAGCCAGGCAATGGCGGCAAAAGCCAGGGCAAATACTGTCAGAACCGCGCTAACTGGCATCATGCTATAACCCTTAGAGGCTATTGAAGGGAAAGAAAAGGCCCTGGCCAGATCACAATAAAATGACAATAGGAAAGGAAGTGTATAGCAGATTGCCTATCACGGGCCTGTCAAAAAAACGGCTTAGTTTACGCATATGGCTGCTCCTCATATCACTGTATTTGGCGGGCTGTGAAACCGTCGGTTATTACGCTCAAGCAGCTGCCGGCCAGTGGCGCATTTTATCTGGGCGTCAGCCGATTGAAAAAATCATTAATGAACCGGGTACCAGTGAGCAATTACAACAGCAGCTACAACTGGTATTGCAGATTCGGGCCTATGCAGCTGAAGTTTTGCAACTGCCGGTAGGTGATGCCTATAGCGCTTATGTACAGTTAGATGACACCTACCCGATTTGGAATGTCCTAGCAGCGCCGGAGTTTTCCCTTGAGCCTAAGCGCTGGTGCTACCCTATCGCCGGCTGCGCCAGCTACCGTGGTTATTTTCGCAAGTCTGCGGCAGAGGCAAAGGCGAATCAGCTGCATGCACAGGGCTATGATGTATATCTGGGCGCGGTGCCCGCTTACAGCACCCTCGGTTGGTTTAACGACCCAATATTATCCAGTTTTGTTAATTGGCCTCAGGAACGCCTAGCCGGACTTTTATTTCATGAGCTGGCCCATAGAAGGGTTTATATCTCCGGTGATACCCAGTTCAACGAGAGCTTTGCCACCGCCGTCTCAGAAATTGCCCTACCCGGCTGGCTCAGCAGTCAGGGCCTGGTCAGCTCCGCAGCTCAGGCACGCGCAGAAACCTTGTCTGTGCGTCAATTGATGGCAGCCGCACGCAGCCAATTACAAACAGTCTATCAATCTTCACAGCCAGATAATTTAAAGCGCGAACAAAAAGCCCGGGTTTTATCTCGATTACGTCAATGCTATAGAAAGCTATCTGCAAGCTGGCCCAATCCTGCGCGCTATCAAAACTATATAGAAAAAACCAACAATGCCACCCTGGCCCTGGCTGCTGAATATGAATCTCAAGTGCCAGCCTTTAAGCAGCTTTATTTGGATAGTGGTAGCTGGGAGGCTTTTTATAATGCTGCGCAAAGGTTGGGGGATTTAAGTAAGGTTAATCGCGAAGAACGTTTACGCCAGTTGGGGGATGAATATCGCCGGTCAAACTCAGAGATAAAGCAAGGAGGGCTAGATGAAATGAGTTGCATTTTACGTGATTAATATAAAAATCTCGTAGACGCCCCTTTCTTAACAAAGGATTTTTATTGGGAATTTTTTCTAACCATAAGAAGGATCAAACCTGATCCTATCATTATCAGCAAGCCATGCTCAGATATTTATTGGCATTTTGTGACAGCTGGTTAATGTAATTTCAAAACTTCATCTCTTAATTTTTCTGGCCTGGCTCTGCTTGTTTCTTTATAGTCCCGTCCATCAGAATTCCATCCATTAAGATTGAGTAGAGTGATGTACCCTAAATTCTTATCCAATTTTCTAATAATTGGTTGCTTATTACTTCTATCAGCTTGTAGCAGCGATGATAAAGACAAGAATAATGAGCTCCCCGAGAAAACGGTTAGCTTAACGATTAAAGGATATGTGGAAACTACTAGCTTTACTAATGCTGAGGTGAGGTTACAGGTAGCTGATACTGAATTCTATGGGGAGGTAGATACGTTAGGGAATTACTCTATCGATATAGAAATCCCTGAATCTCAGATTGATAGCTTTGTAAGAGCTGAAGCCATTTTTCCTGCCGAAAGTAGTATAAGATTTGTGAGTCTGCTTGGCTCTGTAAGAACTTTGCTAGAGAAATCTGGTGAAGACGGAGTCTTAGTGCAGGAGGAAAAGAATGAGGTAAATATTACCAGTATTTCTACAGCCTTTTCCGCGCATCTTAAAAGCATAAATGCAGGGGAGATAAAGACAGACTCAGAGTTAACTTTATCCTTAAAGAGTCTTGATTCTTCCGTAGTTTTTGATATGGCTGCTTTCATTAGTTTATATAGTAGTAATGAAAGTTTAATGGAAGGTTCCGGTCTTTCTATCCCTAATACTTATCGTGATATATATGAGTTGGCAGCTAATAAATCCGCAGTATCTATTTCTATATATAACGCAAAAGAAAGTCTTGCTGATTTGTTCGATAAGGCACAGTCAAGTCTAATTGAGAGTATAAAATTATTTGGCTATTTATCTAATAGTGATTTGCAAATAGCAGATACCTATTATCTGCCATATTTGAAGATGAGGCTAACTCTACGACCAGATGGAACCGGTGAAATTAATGGAGAAGTTGATAATACTAGTTTTACATGGTCAAAAAATGATAATGGAATTACATTTAAAGATGCAGATTTGATAAGACACGTTAGTTTTTTTGGACCCTACTCTGAAGAAAGTCATATCGTAATCAAAGATCTCGTATGGATGATAGACAGTGATGCTATTTTATCAGTTATTCTGCAAGTGGAAGAGTATGATGTTAGTTCTGAGCCTATTAATTCTGATCTAGATATAAAGAGCAATATTTATGCAGAAACTGCGATTCGCTCCTCAAGCATAATAAAAGTTCCTGACTCAGTTAAGTTGGAACAAGAATATAGCATGCCGATACCAGTTATGCCTGGAGAAGTTATAAATCCTGTAGATGGAATTTCTCCCAGGCTTTCAGTTAGAGTTCTTGATATGAGCTTTAGCGGAGAGTTTGAAACTGGTGGGATGGTCAATATATCTATTCCTGGTGTGGAGGGAGATGGAAGAAAGACAAGCACTAATATGTCAGGGGTTTGGCGCTTGGAAGACGATAAAAAAATCATTATAGATACTTCTGCAGGAAGTAAATTCACTTATGTTTTTCTAGACTATATGTATAAGGGAAAAAATTTAACGTTTGTTCTAGAAGAGTCAGAGAAAGGACGGCTAATAGATTTTGATACTGTACTAGCTAAAGATCTGGATTCATGGAAAGAGAATACAGTAGAGGGTATTTATCAATTTAGCTCATACTTTGCTCAACCATTAGATTACGCTTGGTTTGAGGTGAATTCTGACGGTACAGTAAAAAGAATAACTATTTTTGATTGGGATTCTGATGGAGAGTTAGTTAGTGATGAACTTGATGTTTATTCGGGGCTTTGGAAGCTATCTGATGATGGGAATTTGATTATTAGATTTTACCGGAGAATGAATGGCGACAGCTGTATGCCTAGTGACTGGGATCCCCTATCTAATACAGATTGCTCACTGGTTAGTGAGCGAGAGTGGAACCTCTCTCAGGTATCAAAAGAGGAGCAGTTGTTCTGGATTAGAAAGGAGTTGAAATTTTTCTCAAATGAAAAACGTGATGAAATTCCTGGTTTATCTGATTTAACGAATAATATATTCGGTGGTGGGCATATATATAACTCATTTATGTATAAAGTTAGTGAAAGGCCCATTGTTTTGCCTAGTGTACAAAAAAATTAATTTATTTGTTAGATTAAAAGATATATTTGTACTTTATGATGATATGACCTATTAAGGGCGGCACAAGTGTGCCGCTGTCTTTATGGGGCTGTCAAAGATTCAGCCTGTCAATATGTTCCCAATAAAAATCATTTACATTTGGCATAATACTATATGTAGCTTCATGTTATTGCATTAATGATCGTAATAAAAACTCTAAAAATATTAGCTGATTTAATACACATCATGCATTAGATTTTTGAATAATAGAGTTAACAGGGATATTTTTAGTAGTCATATATGCACAATCAACTTTATTTATTGTAAAGATTAAAAAAACACCATGTAACTACTGGGCAGTGAGTGGCCATTTGATGATCGCCATGAAGGTTGAGCCAGAAGATGAGTTCCCAAAGGTTCTTCAGAGAATTTAGTAGGGAAGGAAACACCGTAACCACAGATACAAAGGGCGCACCAAGATCATCTATTTGCTACATGATTTGGGGTGCTTGTTGATTGAGGTTGCAATCAAATTTCTGGCTTTAGTGCTAAGGCACCTACTTAATAGTCAGAAACTTGACTTTTTAGCATAAGTGAACTTTTTTAACGCAAGATTAATAGCTCTTTTTATCCGAAAAATTTATAGTTAGGGAAACTTTATGTAAATTTTTGTTAAGGAGAGATTTAATAAGATGTATCGACATGGACTTTTTAGGTCAATAGGAATTTGTGCTCTTAGCCTACTGGCCGCATGCAGCGGAGGCAGCGGAGGCAGCGGAGGCAGCGGAGGCAGTGGAGGCAGCGGAGGAACAACCGAAAATACTATTGGCCTCACAATTGAGGGGAAGATAGTAGATGGACCTGTATCCAACGCAAAGATAGATTTCGCCATCGGCGATACTCAAGTCTCAACTGAATCTGATAGTAAGGGTAACTATTCAATTGATATTGAAGTGCCTGAAACAGAAGCCGAAAGCATAGTGAAAGCCGTAGCTTACTCATCAGATAATAGGAGAGTCCAGTTTGCCACGGTGCTGGGGTCTCTAAGCTCATTAATTGAATATGCAGGTGAAGACGGCGTATTAGAAAAATCTGAACATCATTCAGTCAATATTAGTAGTCTTTCAACTTCAATTTCTGCACTTTTGGAAATAGAAGAGGATACTGAGGTAAGTACTCAGCTGGAATTACAGCAAGCACTAAAAAGAATTAATAGCGAAAGAGCTCTTGCCGTAGCAGCCTCACTTAAATTCTTTATAGAATACTCAGATAAGGGTATAGCTCTTCCTTCGGAAGTACAGGATACTTATCAATATGCGAAAGATTTCGAGCAATCTTCTAAGTATGTAAATCTGATGGAAACTCAGTTTACTGATTTATTTGAAGATATTAAGGCGGATATAGCTCTAGATTTAAATTTAGTTAATATATCTCCAAATAGATTGCAACCTATCGCTGATACTTATTATATACAATACCCAGATATACAACTTACGTTAAATGAGGATGGGTCGGGTACATATATATACTCAAGTGGAATTATTGACCTAAGCTGGACTCAAGAAATTGATGGCATCAGGCTAGAGGCCGCTCAAACCATAACTGATGGAGTCATAGAGAATATTGATGATAGGAATATTTGGGTAGATAGAAAAAGAGAGCTTAAACGATTATTGTGGGTGACAGATGACAAGAATCACAGCACTGTCGTATTCGAAACACTTGATACTTTAGGTTATCCTGATTCCGTTCAAGATAAATCAGAGGAAACAAAAGCTGGCTATATTTTAGGCTCGGCTGTACGCTCAGCAGGGGTGCTGGATCCTAAAGATGTATTACTGATTGGTCGTGAATATAGTTTTTCAATACCTGAAAAAGAAGGGGAAATTAGGGATCCAATCGAGGGTTTGTGGCAAGGTTCTACTGTTGGTTCAATAAAGCTAGGCTTGCTGGGTGACTTTGATAGTGGTGGACGTACCTCAATAATAATGCCTATTGTTTCAGGAAGTGGCGAGATAACTGAGAGCGATATTTCTGGAAGCTGGAGCGTAGATGATAATAACCGATTAGTTATTAATATCTCTGAAGATTTGTCCTATGTTTATGCACTTACCGATCATTCTAAGGATGAAATCCTATACGCGTCTGTAATGGAGAAATCTGCTAATAGAACGGTAGTGGGATCTAGAGGCTCAATTCTCCTTAAAGAAATATCCGGGTGGAATAAAGATGAAATAATAGGCAAGCATTATTTTGAGCCTAACTTTTTTGGGCCCTTAGATGAATATAGTGAAGAATATAAATCAGATGGTACAGTGGAAATTAGATCTTTAAGGGATAATGACAGTGATGGTGTTATAGAAGATGAAGAGCCACTTGTACAAATAGGACTTTGGAAGGTAGCAGATAATGGAAGGCTATTGATCCGAACTTATCGCAATGACTCTGAGTTTTGTGTTCCAGACTCTTGGGATACTCTAGATAATGCAGATTGTGCTTTATATCTTGAAAGAGACTGGGAGCTATATCAGATTGATGAGGCAGGGCATTATTGGTTTAACTATCATCAAACCTTTTTTGCCGATAAATATAGAGATCAGTTGATTGATTTTTCTGATCCTGGTGGTCACTTACTTCGTGATGCTTGGTTTTTTCATTCTTATAGAAAATTTAATACTGAAAACTAAATTGATTAGGTAGTAGATCAGATTTTATGTTGATTGGGCATCGATTTTTTTTAAATGCTAAGAAAATCGATGCCCTTTTTTGATGTTGAAGCATCTGAAGATTTTTAGTCTAAGTGATAGTTTTTCTTGTTTGTTAATTTCGAAGCCACATCCAACATCCGATTCGCAAACCCCCATTCATTATCAAACCAAATCAATATCTTCACTAATTTTCCGCCGGCAACCCGAGTCTGGCTGGCATCAATAATTCCCGAGCGCGGGTCGTGATTAAAATCGCAGGAGGCGAGGGGTTCTTCGGTGAAGCCGAGTACGCCTTTAAACTCTGTCGCGGCTGTGGATTTTAGTAAAGCGTTGATCTCACTTTGACTTACGTCTTTTTGTAATTGAACCGATAGATCAATAGCGGAGACATTGACCGTGGGTACGCGCATAGCCTGGGCTTCGAACTTTCCAAATAAGTGCGGCAATATGCGCTCGATGCCGCGGGCGAGTGCGGTGTCGACGGGAATAATTGAGGTAACGGCGGAGCGTGTTTTTCTTAAATCGGTGTGGTGATAGGCATCGCTTACCGGCTGATCGTTCATGGCGGAGTGGATAGTGGTCAGCACGCCCGCTTCTATACCAAACGCCTTGTCGAGCGCTGCGATTACCGGCACGCTGCAATTGGTGGTGCAGGAGGCGGCAGAAATAATAGTTTCATTGCCGTTCAGGGTGTGATCGTTAACCCCATAAACAATGGTGGCATCCACATCGCGGCTGGCGGGCTGGGAGAATAAAACTTTCTTTGCCCCCGCGGCCAGGTGAAGTTCGGCACAGCGCCGCTCTTTAAAACTACCGGTGCATTCAAGCACGATATCGACATTCTCTTCACGCCAATTTAGGTCTTCCAACCGCTCGAAATGTGTGACTGCGATGGAATCGCCATTAACCGTTAGCGTGTCATTTTCCACAGAGACATCACCGGCGAAGCGACCGTGTACCGAATCGTACTTGGTAAGGTGGCCGATAGTGGCGCAGTCTGCCAGCTCGTTGATGGCGACAATCTGCAGTTTATCGCGGGCGCCGGATTCGTACAGAGCGCGTAGAACGGAGCGGCCGATGCGGCCATAGCCATTAATGGCGAGTCGGGTGGTCATAGCGGTACATGCCGGATAGGAATTGAAGGCGTAGCCGAGACGCCCCTCGCGATGTTGTATGCAAGGGGCGCCCGGCTAGAGTGCTGAAATTAGTTCAGCACTTTCTCGACGGTTTCCACCACATTTTCCACGGTGAAACCGAAGTGGCGCATCAGCTCGCCGCCGGGGGCGGACTCACCGAAGCTGCTCATGCCGATAATGGCGCCGTCAAAGCCGACGAACTTATACCAGTAATCCTGGTGGCTGGCCTCTACGGCCACGCGTGCGCGCACGGCGGAGGGCAGTACCGATTCGCGGTAGGACTCGTCCTGCTCCATAAAGGCTTCGGCGCAGGGCATGGATACCACACGCACCTTCTTGCCCGCGAGCTTCTCTTGGGCGGCCATGGCCAGTTCCACCTCGGAGCCGGTGGCGATAATGATCGCTTCCGGGGTGCCGTCACAGTCGGACAGTACATACCCGCCCTTCTCTACCTGGGCCAGCTGTGCGGCATTGCGCGGTTGCGGCGCCAGGCCCTGGCGGCTGAATACCAGGGTGCTGGGGCCATTTTTACGTGAGATAGCCATTTTCCAACTTACTGCGGATTCGGTGGCATCACAGGGGCGCCAGGTGTGCAGATTGGGGGTAGAACGCAAAGCGCTCAGCTGCTCAACCGGCTGGTGGGTGGGTCCATCTTCACCGAGGCCGATGGAGTCGTGGGTGTAGACAAAGATCACGCGTTGCTTCATCAGTGCGGCCATGCGCACGGCGTTGCGGGCGTATTCCATAAACATCAGGAAAGTGGCGCCATAGGGGACGAAACCGCCGTGTAGGGCGATGCCGTTCATCATGGCGCTCATGCCGAATTCACGCACGCCGTAGTAAACATAGTTACCAGAGGCGTCTTCGGCGCTGACGCCCTTGGAGCCGGACCAGATGGTGAGGTTGGAGCCCGCCAGATCGGCGGAACCACCGAGGAATTCCGGCAGCAGCGGGCCGTAGGCGTTCAGTGCATTCTGGCTCGCCTTACGCGAGGCGATTTTCTGCGCATCATCCTGGCACTGTTGGATGTAGTCATCGGCTTTTGCGAGGAAGTCTGCGGGCAGTTCGCCACTCATACGGCGTTCAAACTCGGCGGCCAGCTCGGGGAACTCTTCACGGTAGTCGGCAAAAATGTCTTTCCATTCGTCTTCTTGCGCTTCACCTTTGGGTTTGGCGTCCCAGTCGGCATAAATCTCCGCGGGGATTTCGAAGGGGGCGTGCGCCCAGCCGAGGGTTTCGCGGACCAGGGCAATTTCGTCATCACCCAGAGGTGCGCCGTGACATTCCTCGCGACCCTGTTTGTTGGGGGAGCCGAAGCCGATCACGGTTTTACAGCAGATAATGGTGGGCTTGTCGCTATTGGTGCGAGCTTCTTCGATGGCGGCTTTAATAGCGGTGGCGTCGTGGCCATCCACATTGGGGATTACGTGCCAGCCATAGGATTCGAAGCGCTTGGGCGTGTCGTCGGTAAACCAGCCTTCCACTTCTCCGTCGATGGAGATGCCGTTGTCATCGTAGAAAGCGATCAGTTTGCCAAGACCCAGGGTGCCGGCCAGGGAGCAGGCCTCGTGGGAAACACCTTCCATCAAACAGCCGTCACCCATAAATACATAGGTGTGGTGGTCGACCAGCTCGTAACCCGGACGGTTGAATTGTGCGGCTAGTACTTTTTCGGCCAATGCCATACCGACGGCATTGGTAATACCCTGGCCGAGAGGCCCGGTAGTGGTTTCAACGCCCGGCGCGTAACCATACTCCGGGTGGCCCGGAGTCTTGGAGTGCATCTGGCGGAAATTTTTCAGCTCTTCGATCGGCAGGTCGTAGCCGGACAAGTGCAGCAGCGAGTACAGCAGCATGGAGCCGTGGCCGTTGGAAAGCACAAAGCGGTCGCGGTCGGCCCACTCGGGGTTGGCCGGGTTGTGCTTCAGGTAGTCATTCCACAGCACTTCGGCGATATCCGCCATACCCATAGGCGCACCGGGGTGGCCGCTGTTGGCTTTCTGGACGGCGTCCATAGACAGGGCGCGGATAGCGTTGGCCTTGTCTGTGCGAGAGGGAGTAGAAGACATAGGAAGAACTCTCTGATTTTCGGATGGCTGCAGGGCGCTCTACAAGCTTTTCCCACAGCAACAAAATGGGGGCGTATTTTCCCGTAAAGGCGTGCCTCACGCAAAGGCTTGCAGGGGAAATTGCTATTAAGTGAAGCAACAATTGCCCAGGTTTATGTGCAGATGGTGGTCACAAGCAGCTACATCAAAATAATTTTATAAAGCTATATCAAAGTTCTTTGATATAGGGTGATGTGCCTGATAGACTCGTCCGCATGTCTGAAATCCAGCCCATTTCTCAATCCGGCACCAGCGCGGAAATTACCCAACTGGCGGCGACCCTAAAAGCGGCGGGCGATCCCCTGCGCCTGGAGATATTGCGTCTGCTCAGCCAGGACTCCTACAGCGTGCTGGAGCTCTGCCGAATTTTTGATCTGCGCCAACCGGCCCTGAGTCACCACCTAAAGGTGCTTGCCCAAGCGGGGTTGGTGAGCAAGCGCCGCGAGGGCAACAACCTCTTTTACCGGCGCACAGGTAGCACAGCGCTGCTTGCTCAGCTGTTCGCCAACCTGGACCAGTTGCCGCTATCAGACGCGCGGGCTCAATCGGTGGCGCGTATCTCGGAGGAGCGCGCCGAAGCCTCACGCCGCTTCTTTGCAGATTATGGCAATCGCTTCCGCGAGCAGCAGGAGCTGATCGCCAGTTACAGCGTGTATGGCCCCCAGGTGGCGCAGCTGCTCAATTCTGGCCGCCACGCCCTGGAAGTGGGGCCAGGCGAGGGGGAGTTCCTACAGGAGTTGTCCCTGCGCTTTGCCACAGTCACTGCGTTAGATCTGTCCTCGGCTATGTTGGAGCGTGCCCAGGCATTTGCCGATGAGCAGGATCTGGCCAATATCGAATTTGTCTGTGGTGATACCCGTGCGGCTGCTGCACGCCCAGTCAGCGCCGACAGCATCGTGGTGAATATGGTGCTGCACCATACCCCTGATCCCGCGCAGATTTTCCAGGACTTGCAGGGAGCCCTGAAAAGCGGTGGCCAGTTACTGGTGGCAGAGTTACAGGAGCACGGTCAGGACTGGGCGCGGGAAGCCTGCGGTGATCTATGGCTGGGATTTGCCCCCGAACAGCTGAGCCAGTGGGCGCAAGCTGCCGGTTTAAGTGATGGCCGCAGTGTCTACAGTGCGCTGCGCAATGGCTTTCAGATTCAGATCAGAGAATTTGTAAAACCCTGACGACTGCAGTCGACTGTCAGGCCCAGAATTTTGCTAACCGCCCGCGGCGGAACACATGGAGACTCTCACATGAGTGAATACAAACTGTTTACCTCGGAATCCGTGTCTGAAGGGCACCCGGATAAAATCGCCGACCAGATTTCCGACGCGGTATTGGATGCTCTGTTGGCTCGTGACAAGCAGGCGCGCGTTGCCTGTGAAACTCTGGTAAAGACCGGTATCGCGATTATTGCCGGGGAAATCTCCACCTCCGCCTGGGTCGACCTGGAGGAACTGGTGCGCAAGGTGATTACCGATATCGGCTACACCTCCTCCGACGTGGGTTACGACGGGGAGACCTGTGGTGTGATCAACGTTATCGGCAAGCAGTCCCTGGATATTGCCCAGGGTGTCGATCGCGCCAAGCCGGAAGACCAGGGTGCCGGCGACCAGGGCCTGATGTTTGGTTATGCCACTAATGAAACGCCGACTTTTATGCCGGCGCCCATCTATTATTCCCACCGCTTGGTGGAGCGTCAGGCTGAGGCGCGTAAGTCCGGCCTGCTGCCCTGGTTGCGCCCGGATGCCAAGAGCCAGCTCACTTTCCGCTACGACGAGCAGGGTCGCCCCTGCGCTATCGATGCGGTGGTACTCTCCACCCAGCACAATCCCGATGTAAGCCAGGCGGATCTGCGCGATGCGGTGATGGAGTTGATCGTACATCACACCCTGCCGACAGAGTGGCTACACAAGGACACCAAATTCCATATTAACCCCACCGGTAACTTTGTGATTGGCGGTCCCGTCGGTGACTGTGGTCTGACCGGGCGCAAAATTATTGTGGATACCTACGGCGGTTCCGCGCGTCATGGTGGTGGTGCCTTCTCCGGTAAGGACCCGTCCAAAGTGGACCGTTCTGCGGCCTATGCCGGTCGCTATGTGGCCAAGAATATTGTCGCCGCAGGCCTGGCCAAGCGCTGTGAGATTCAGGTGTCCTATGCCATCGGCGTTGCCGAGCCCACCTCGGTTGCCATCAATACCTTTGGCACAGGCGTGGTTTCCGAAGAGAAACTGGTGGAGCTGGTGCGCGAGAATTTCGATTTGCGGCCCTATGCCATTTCAAAATCCCTCGACCTGCTGCACCCCATGTATCAGCTGACTGCGGCTTACGGCCACTTTGGTCGCGACCCGTTTACCCACACCTATGACTGGGTGGATGGCAACGGCCAGGCACGCAGTGAAACCTTCACCGCCTTCCCCTGGGAGAAGACCGATAAGGTTGATGCCCTGCGTGCCCAGGCGGGTCTGTAATTCCCTTGTTAATTGCGGCTCCGCACTGGGACCGTTGTGAGGAGGCGTTACGACGTCTCTTAGCGTAAGAAGAATGTGATTGGAACTGAAAAAGAATGAATCAAATGAGCACTGAATTTAAAGATTTTAAGATCGCGGATATCTCTCTGGCCGATTGGGGCCGCCGTGAAATTGAGATTGCCGAAGGTGAAATGCCGGCACTGATGACTCTGCGGGAGAAATACCGTGCGCAGCAGCCCCTCGCCGGCGCGCATATTATGGGCTGTATCCACATGACCATTCAGACCGCGGTGCTGATTGAAACCCTGGTCGCCCTGGGCGCGGAAGTGCGCTGGTCTTCCTGCAATATTTTCTCTACTCAGGATCACGCCGCTGCAGCTATCGCCGCCAGCGGTATTCCTGTGTTTGCCTGGAAAGGTGAAACCGAGGAAGAATATGAGTGGTGTCTGGAGCGCACCGTGGGTGCCGATGTTGCCGGCTGGCGCCCGAATATGATTCTGGACGACGGTGGCGATCTGACCGAGCTTTTGCACCGCAAATACCCCGGTATTCTGAACAACTGCCACGGTATCAGCGAAGAAACCACTACTGGTGTACACCGCCTGCAGGAAATGCTGCGCGATGGCACCCTCAAGGTTCCGGCGATCAACGTCAACGATGCGGTTACCAAGAGTAAAAACGACAATAAATACGGTTGTCGTCACAGCCTGAATGACGCCATCAAGCGTGCCACTGACCACCTGCTGGCGGGCAAGAAAGCGTTGGTTATCGGTTACGGTGACGTGGGTAAAGGCTCCGCTGCTTCCCTGCGCCAGGAAGGTATGATCGTAAAGGTTTCTGAAGTGGACCCCATCTGTGCCATGCAGGCCTGTATGGATGGTTTCGAGCTGGTCTCTCCCTATATTGACGGTATCAACACCGGCACTGCCGAAGGCATCAATAAAGCGCTGCTGGCCAATACCGACCTGATTGTCACCACCACTGGCAATGCCAATGTCTGTGACAAGCACATGCTTGCAGCACTGAAGAGCGGCGCAGTAGTTTCCAATATCGGCCACTTCGATAATGAAATCGATACCGCCTTTATGCGCGAGAACTGGGAGTGGCAGGAAGTGAAGCCCCAGGTGCACAAGATAGTGCGCAATAGCGAAACCAATGACCACTTGCTGTTGTTGTCCGAAGGACGTCTGGTAAACCTTGGCAATGCCACTGGCCACCCCAGCCGTATTATGGATGGTTCATTTGCCAACCAGGTTCTCGCGCAAATTCACCTGTTTGAAGAGAAATTTGCCGACCTGCCCTCCGACCAAAAAGTGTCTGCACTCTACGTCAAGGTACTGCCGAAGCATCTCGACGAGGAAGTGGCCCGCTATATGGTGGAAGGTTTCGATGGTGTGATCACCCGTATGACCGAGGAGCAGGCCAAATACATCGGTGTTTCTGTCGACGGTCCATTCAAGCCTGAAAGCTATAAATACTAATACCCTCATAGAAGGTGCCGGCTGTGTCGGCACCTGAATTTCGGAGGGCCTGGAAAATATAATGAAAAATCCCATTCGCATCAGTTTCGAATTTTTCCCACCCAAAACCCCCGAAGGCCGCGCCAAGCTGTATAAAACCCGCGAGGCTTTACAGGCGTTTAATCCCGAATTTTTCTCCGTCACCTATGGCGCCGGCGGTACCACCCGCGAAACTACCGCCAATATTGTCACCAGTATGCGCAAAGATGGTATTTCCATCGCGCCGCACCTGTCATTTGGTGGTGACAACGAAGAAACGATTCTCGGATTGTTAAATACTTATAAAGAGGCCGACGTAAATCGGATCGTCGCCCTGCGTGGAGATATGCCCTCTGGGATGGGTGCGGTAGCGCAACTGGTCTATGCGAATGAGTTGGTGGCCTTTATTCGCCGCCATACGGGCGATCACTTCCACCTGGAAGTCGCCGCCTACCCGGAAATTCATCCGGAATCCAACAGTTATGATGATGAAATACGTTATTTAAAAGGAAAGTTTGAGGCGGGAGCGAATAGTGCCATGACCCAATACTTCTATAACCCGGATTCGTATTTTTATTTTATAGATCAGTGTGAGAAAGCCGGTATCGACGCACCAATCTATCCGGGGATTATGCCAATTATTAACTTCGATAATTTAGTGCGTTTTTCTCGCAATTGCGGTGCTGAAATTCCGCGTTGGCTGAAAAAGCGTATGGAGAGTTATCGAAATCCGGATGATATACGTAAATTGGGGCTCGAAGTGGTTACCGACCTGTGTGAAACTTTATTGGAGGGGGGGGCACCGGGATTGCACTTTTATACGATGAATCAGGTTGGTGCCTCAGAGAGTATTTTAAAGGACCTGGGCCTTAAGGCCCGATAGTCATCCATAATAATTTTATATTGTCGCCGAGTGTGGGCAATAGCATTTAGCAGGTTGTAAGAGTTAATTAATGCGTAAATATTGCCCACCAACAGAGCCTTTTTTATCGGTCATTTATCAGGATTCTTCCCTTCTAATTTTAAATAAACCCAGCGGTCTCCTCAGTGTGCCCGGCAGAGATCCGGCCCACAAAGATAGTCTGGCAAGCAGGGTACAAAAAACTACCCGGAAGCATTAATAGTGCACCGCTTGGATATGGATACCTCGGGCCTAATGGTAATGGCGCGGAGCCCGGAGGTTCACCGCAAGCTCAGTACACTCTTTCAAAATCGCGAAGTGGATAAAACCTATATTGCCAGAGTGTGGGGTGTACCCGCTACCGATTCAGGTGAAGTGGATCTGCCACTGATTTGTGACTGGCCAAACAGGCCAAAACAAAAAGTAGATCATGAGGTGGGCAAGCCCTCTCTCACGCGTTGGGAAAAAATATCTAGTACAGCAGACAGCAGCTTACTGCGCCTCTTGCCTGTTACAGGCCGTTCTCATCAGCTGCGGGTGCATATGCAGGCGATGGGACACCCGATATTGGGTGATCCATTCTATGCACACTCAGAAGCCTTAGCTGCGGCCCCGAGGTTATTGTTGCATGCGAGTGCTCTGGAATTTTTGCATCCAGAGACGCAAGAGCGCCTGAGCGTTACCAGTGAATTACCAGAGGCATTCTCAGCTGAATAATCGTTAATGCTAGTTTTACAACCGGCTTTGATTTTTCATTAAACAAAAAAGGGCGATCTGGTGATCGCCCTTTTTTGTTGGTCCGCAGTATTATTTTTTATTCTTCATTGCCGCCATTAACAGATCGCCCATGCTGCCACGGCTATTCCCTTGGCCGCCCTTCTGCTGCCGATTGCCCTGCTGCTTGTTATAGCGCTGGGCCTGGCGGTTTTCGCGCTGGTCGCCTTTGTTGATACCACCACTGCCCTGTTCACCGGGCTCGTCGGAGAGGCGCATGGAAAGGCCTATGCGCTTGCGTGCGACATCCACTTCCATCACTTTGACTTTGACGATATCGCCAGCTTTAACCACCTCGTGAGGGTCTTTGACAAACTTTTCTGAAAGTGCGGAGATATGGACCAGTCCATCCTGGTGTACGCCGATATCCACAAACGCACCGAAGTTGGTGACGTTGGTAACCGTACCCTCCAACACCATGGCGGGGCGCAGGTCTTTGATTTCCTCAACGCCCTCTTCGAAGCGCGCAGTGCGGAATTCCGGGCGCGGGTCGCGGCCGGGTTTTTCCAGTTCGGCGATGATATCGGTAACGGTGGGTAATCCGAATTTCTCATCGGTGTAATCCGCCGGATTGAGGCGGCGCAGGAAGGCGGAGTCGCCGATCAGGCTGTTAATCTCGCGGCCGTTTTTCTCGGCGATGCGTTTCACCACGATATAGGATTCGGGGTGTACGCCAGATTTATCCAGCGGGTTTTCGCCGTTATTAATACGCAGGAAGCCGGCGGCTTGCTCAAAGGCTTTGGGCCCCAGGCGCGGTACTTCCAGCAACTGTTTGCGGTTTTTAAAGGCGCCGTTTTGATCGCGGTAGCTGACGATGTTGCTGGCGATGGAGGCGGTCAGGCCGGAAACCTTGGCCAGCAGTGGTGCCGAGGCAGAGTTCAGTTCGGCGCCGACACCGTTTACACAATCTTCCACCACGGCGTCGAGGGAGCGCGCCAGCTGGGTCTGTGAAACGTCATGCTGGTATTGGCCAACACCAATGGATTTGGGTTCGATCTTCACCAGTTCAGCCAGCGGGTCTTGCAGGCGACGGGCGATAGAGATGGCGCCACGGATGGTGACATCCAGATCGGGAAATTCCCGCGCGGCGAATTCGGAAGCGGAGTACACGGAGGCGCCTGCCTCGTTTACCACCACCTTTTGCGCATTTAATTTGTATTGCTTAATGGTCTCGCCGACAAATTTATCAGTCTCGCGACTGGCTGTGCCGTTGCCGATGGCGATCAAGCCGACATTGTATTTATTGCACAGGGCGGCAATAACCGCGGCGGATTCCTGATGGCGGTTTTGCGGCGGGTTGGGGAAGATGGCGATGTGGTCCAGTATCTTGCCGGTGGCATCCACTACCGCAACTTTCACACCGGTGCGCAGGCCCGGGTCCAGGCCGATAGTGGCCTTGTGTCCGGCAGGTGCGGCCAATAGTAGATCTTTGAGATTGCGGGAGAAGACCTTGATGGCTTCCTCTTCCGCTTTCTCGCGCAGTTCACCCAATAGGTCAGTTTCCAGCGCGGTAAGCAATTTGATACGCCAGGTCCAGCGCACCACTTCGCCGAGCCACTTGTCCGCCGGGCGGCCTTCGTCGGTAATATCAAAGTGCCTGGCGATCATGGTTTCGCAGGGGTGGCTGGCGGTGGCTGGAGTGCCCTCCTCTTCGGGCAATCCAACACTGATGGCGAGGATGCCCTCGTTGCGGCCGCGGAAAATTGCCAGGGCGCGGTGGGATGGCACCTTGGACCAGTCCTCGGCGTATTCGAAATAGTCGCGGAATTTGGCTCCCTCTTCCTCTTTGCCGTCGAGCAGCTTGGATTTGACCTGACCATCGCGCTTGAGGAAGTCCCGCAGCTTGCCCAGCAGCTCTGCATCCTCGGCGAAGCGCTCCATCAGGATAAATTTGGCTCCGTCGAGGGCGGCCTTAATGTCTTTTACCTGTAAGGAGGTGTCTTCGTGATCGGTGTTGAGGTATTGCTGTGCTTCTGCGGCGGGGTCTAAGGATGGGTTGTTAATCAGGGCGTCGGCGAGGGGTTCGAGCCCCGCTTCGATAGCGATCTGCCCCTTGGTGCGACGCTTGGGTTTGTAGGGCAGGTAAAGGTCTTCGAGGCGGTTCTTGGTGTCGGCGCCATTGATTTGTTGCGCCAATTCCGCAGTGAGTTTGCCCTGCTCATCAATACTCTTGATGATGGCTGCGCGGCGCTCTTCCAGCTCACGCAGGTAGCGCAGGCGCTCCTCCAGGGTACGTAATTGGGTGTCGTCCAGGGCCCCCGTGACTTCTTTCCGGTAGCGGGCAATAAAAGGCACCGTGGCGCCTTCATCCAGCAGGGATACTGCGGCGGTAACCTGTTGGGGACGTACGTTGAGTTCTTCGGCGATGCGAGCGTTGATATCCAGCATGTGATGTCTATATCCGTTTTCCGGGGGTTCGTACCTTAAGGAGCGGCGTTTGACCGGGAAATAGCCCGTCGGTTTCCTTGGCTTTGCGCGGCCCGCTGTCTCTCCTGCAACGGTAAATTGGGGCGGGCATTATGCGTTACCCGAGCCCGGCGAGGAAGGTTTGCGATAAGGCACAAACTCCTGCGGCGACCTGCATCCAAATCGACTCTTATCTGCGTCGAACTCCAGTAGAATGCGCGCTAATTAAAATTTGACCAGTTTCGGTCACAGAATGGGGTAGAGGGTGCCTGTGAAAGTGTCGAGCAAGAACAAGCTTTTATTTACCGTTTTGGCTATTGGGGTGGCCGCCATTACTACGGTGGTGTTATTGAAGCCGAAGCCGGAAGAAAAACCACCGGAAGCGGTGGTACCGCCGGTGGCGGATGTCCTATATGCGGAACCGGGGCGCCAGACCCTGTTGGTACCGAGCCAGGGCACAGTGCACGCCCGCCATGAAATTGAAGTGGTGGCTCGTGTCGGCGGTGTGATTGAAAGTGTGGGTGAGGCCTTTGTGCCGGGTGGTTTTTTTGCCGAAGGGGCATCGCTGCTTCTGCTTGAACAAGCGGACTACATCCACAAAGTGACCCGCGCCGAATCGCAGCTGGCCGATGCCAAGTCCGCCCTGGCACAAGAGCAGGGCCGAGCCAAGCAGGCCAAGCGCGAGTGGCGCGACCTGGGCAGCGAGGCCGCCAACGCACTGTTCCTGCGCAAGCCGCACTTACAGGCCGCCGAAGCCGCAGTGGCCGCCGCGCGCGCGGATCGCGACCAGGCCAAGCTGGACCTGGCGCGAACTGCAGTGAAAACGCCGTTTGCTGGACGCGTAGTGGAGACCTATGTCGATCTGGGTCAATACATCACCCCCGGCACGCCCCTGGCAAAAATCCACAGCACTGGCATCGCCGAAGTGCGCCTGCCTCTGACCGATCAACAGTTGGCACTGCTCGATCTACCTCTGGGTAAATCCTTCGAACATGGCCCCGAGGTACGCCTGCGGGCGATGGTGGCTGGGCTTGAGCGCGAGTGGCGTGCCCAGCTGGTGCGCACCGAGGCCAGCATCGATACCAATAGCCGCTTTATTTATGCCGTGGCTCAGGTACAGAACCCCTATGAAGGCGATGTTCCCTTGATGAACGGCCTGTTTGTGGAGGCCGATATTGCCGGTCGCACTCTGGACGGCATTGTGGTTTTGCCGCGCCAGGCCCTGCACGAGGGCGACCACCTGCTGGTGTTGGATGAAGAGAGCGAGCTGGTTTTTAAAACTGTAGAGCTGCTGCAGAGCATCGGTGACCAGGTATGGTTGCGCGGAGATATCGCCGTTGGTGACCGCGTTGTGGTGTCCAGCCTGGGCTACTCCCGCGAGGGCATGGCACTTACTGCTAATCCACTCAACGAGAAGCCAGCCGGTCTGATCGATAGTGTTAAGAGCGATGCCGAAGCCGATTCAAACACCACCGGCGAGACCGCAGCAACAAATAGTGCTGCCCACGGAGGCCACTGATGAACGGCATTATTTCCTGGTTTGCGCGCAACAGTAAGGCCGCAAACCTGCTGATGATTATGATCATCATCGGCGGTTGTTTCGGAATCAGTGGGATTGATCGCGAGGTATTTCCGGCGATTCAGCCCGGCATTGTCGAGGTGGAAATCTCCTATCCCGGTGCCGGTCCGGCGGAAGTCGAGCAGCAGGTGACCGTGCGTGTGGAGGAGGCTATCTCTGAGGTGAAGGGCATCAAGGAGGTGAACTCCGCCTCCCGCCGCAGCCATTCCTCCATCGAAATTCAAGCGGTGGATGGTTACGACGAGCTGCGTCTGCTCAACGATATCAAGGTGCAGGTGGATAGTATTAACACCTTCCCCGAGGGTATCGAGCGCCCGGTGATTCGCCTGCAGGAGTGGGATACGGAGCTGATGATGATCGCCATTGGCGGTCCGGTTTCCGAGCGCCAGCTCAAGGAGACCGCGCTGGACCTGCGCGACAAACTCACCCTGATCCCCGGCGTGCGCCGTGTGGATATCTGGGGCGAGCGCCCGGATGAACTGTCCATCGAGGTTTCCGAGCTGAATCTGCGCCGTTACAACCTGAGCTTTAACGATGTGGCCAACGCGGTGCGTCGCTCCTCCCTCGATCTGCCCGCGGGTATGGTGCGTTCGGATCGCGGTGATATCCAGGTACAGACCCGTGGCCAGGCCTACACCGCTGAGGACTTTGAGCGCATTCCCGTTGTCAGCCGCGCCGATGGTTCGGTACTGCTGCTGCGTGATGTGGCCACCGTGCGTGACGGCTTCGAGGAGTACAACAACGTTATCCTCTTTAACGGCAACCCGGCTATGAACCTGCGTGTGATTCAGGGGGAGCCGCTGGATGTAGTGGCCACCGCCGAGCGCATCAAGGCATTTATGGCGGAAGCGCGCACCCAGTTGCCGCCGGGTATGGAGTTCGACGTCTGGTTTGATTTCTCCAAGGCCTTTGAGGGCCGTATGAACCTGTTGACCACCAACGCCTTAAGCGGCTTCGCCATGGTCTTTATCATGCTGATGCTGTTTCTGCGCCCGGCGTTGGCGATGTGGGTAACCGTGGGCATTATTGTGGCCTTCCTCGGCGCCTTCTGGTTGCTGCCGATCACCGGGGTCAGCCTGAATATGTTGTCGCTGTTCGCCTTCCTGCTGATTCTCGGCATTGTGGTGGACGATGCGATTATTGTGGGGGAAGCCGTGCATGCGGCCCACGATCGCGGTGTGACCGGTCTGGCCGCCGCGGAAGAGGGCGTGAAGCAGGTCTCTGCACCGGTGATTTTCGCCGTGACCTCCACCATGGTGTTCTTTATTCCCATGCTATTCCTGCCCGGCTATACCGCACAGATGATGCTGGCCCTGCCAGTGGTGGTGTTGCTATGCCTGGGTTTCTCCCTGGTGGAGTCCCTGCTGATCCTTCCCGCGCACCTGGTGGGTATGAAACCGGAACAGCCGGCTAAATCGAACCTGGGCATCAAGCTGCAGAAGCTGCGTGGGCGTTTCGCCGGGGCCATGAAAGCCGCTGGTGACAAGTACTACCTGCCGCTATTGCAAAAGTCCCTCAGTAACAGCCGTACCACTGTGATGGTTTTCCTGCTGGCGTTGGGGCTTGCCATCAGTGTCTTTACCAGTGGCTATGTGGGCTCCTCCTTCTCGCCGCAGGTTCCTTCCGATTTGCTGCGTCTAAGGGCGAGCATGGCCGATGGTGAACCGTTTGTTGAGGCCGAGCGGGTGATGAACCAGGTATTAGTGGCGGCAGACAAGCTCTCCACCGATGAGGAGATGTTGAAGCTCAACGACGGTGAGCCCTTCGTAATGAACTCCATGGTGTTCAACTGGCGCGGCAACATCTTTGTGATTTTGCAGCTCACCGACGGTGAGATGCGCGATGTGACTTCCAAAACCCTGTCGCTGCGCTGGCGCGAGCTGATCGGTGAAATGCCGGCCAGTGTTGAAGACCTGAATATTGATGCCACCATCAACGATGGTGGCAACGGTATGAGTCTGAACCTGAGCACCGCTTCCGGGGACATGGACGAATTGCGCGCTGCCGCCGATGCGGTCAAGAAGAAGATGAACAGTTACGCCGGTGTTTACGATGTGCGTGACAATCTCACCAGTGCGCGTCGCGATATCGAAATCCAGCTGAAGCCCCATGCCACCACCATGGGTATCAACCTGGTGGATGTGGCCAGGCAGGTGCGCCAGGGTTTCTATGGCGAGGAAGTACAGCGTATTCCCCGTGGTCGCGAGGACGTTAGGGTGATGGTGCGCTACCCGCAGGAAGAGCGTGCCAGCGAAGAGCAGATGGATCGTGTGCGTATTCGCACGGCGCAAGGTGAGGTGCCCTTCTCTGCGGTAGCCGAAGCGGTCTATGTGCCCGGTTACACCACCATCCGCCGCAACAACCGCGAGCGCACCGTGCGAGTGTTTGCCGAGCTAACGCCGAACACCTCCACTGCGCAGGAAATTCTCAAGGATATGCGCGAGACCCTGGTGCCTGAGCTGGAGCGCCAGTTCCCCGGTTTCTCCCTGAGAACCGCCGGTGAAATGCAGGAGGAGGAAGAGTTCAACGGTGCGATCCTGGCGTTCTTCGTACTGTCCCTGTTCGCTATTTACGCGCTGCTGGCCATCGCCTTCCGCTCCTACTCGCAGCCGCTGTTGATTCTCACCGCAGTGCCGTTTGGCTTCTTTGGCGCGGTAGTGGGTCACCTATTGATGGGCCACGATATCAGCATTATGTCCATGCTCGGCTTCCTCGCCGCAGCAGGGGTTGTGGTGAACGATAACCTGGTATTGATGGATCGTATCAACCAGCTTCGCGCCCAGGGCGTAGCTGTTATGGATGCGGTGGTGCAGGCGGGTCGCGACCGTTTCCGCCCGATTATCCTCACCTCTATCACCACCTTTATAGGGTTGGTGCCGATCATGTTCGAGCGCTCTATCCAGGCGCAGTTCCTGATTCCCATGGTGATCAGCCTGGCCTTCGGCGTCCTGTTTGCCACCGCAGTGACTCTGGTATTGGTGCCAAACCTGTACAAGGTGATCGAAGTGCTGCGCCCGAAAAGCAAGCGCCAGGGCCAAATTGACACCCCGGTGTCTCTGGAAACGGCCTGATCGTCATTTGCGTTTTAGGCAATGGCGGGGGTTTTCCGTCATTGCTTGGCCTGCGTATTAATGCCTAAACTACCCGCCTGCAAAATGCCGACATTCCAGTCGGCTTTTTTATAGTGTTTTACAGGATCTTCACTCATGCGCATCCCGCGTATTTACTCCCAGCAGGCCCTGGCCGGTGTTTCTCAAATCGAGTTGGATGAGGGCGCCTCCCGGCATCTGGTAAAAGTCCTACGCCTCGGCGCCGGCCACCCTATTACTCTGTTTGATGGTCTGGGTGGCGAGTACAGTGCGGAATTGCTGGCTACGGGTAAGCGCGCGCAGGTGGGTGTTGGTGCGTTTCGCGAAGACAATCGCCAGTCGCCTCTGGCGTTAACCCTGGCAATTGGCATCTCCCGTGGTGACCGATTCGACTGGGTGATACAGAAGGCCACCGAGCTGGGGGTGGCGGCTATCCAACCGCTGTTCAGCGAGCGCTGCGAGGTCAAACTATCCGGTGAGCGCCTGCAAAAAAAACTCGGCCACTGGCGCCAGATTGCTATCAGCGCTTGTGAGCAGTGTGAGCGCAATCTGTTGCCGGAAATTGCCGAACCGGTAAAACTCCCTCAGTATTTACAAACCTCAACCCAGCAGGGCGAGCCGCAAACCAAACTGGTATTACACCACCGCACCGAGCTGGATCTGCGCCGCTGGGAAGCGGACAATGGCAAGCCGGATTCGGCCCTGTTGATGGTGGGGCCAGAGGGTGGATTGTCCCAGGCGGAGATTGATCTGGCCTTGGGCCACGGCTTTATGCCACTGCGCCTGGGGCCTAGGGTTATGCGCACCGAAACCGCGCCTATCGCCGCACTGTCGGTGTTGCAGTTCCAATGGGGTGACCTGTAGGAGCTGGCGCAATCCAAAATTGGATAGGATGAAAACCAGGAAGGGAAACTATGATTCGAGTGATTGTAGGGTTATTGGGTATTGCCATTGTCTTGTTTTCACTGGCAGTTATTGCCAAGCCTAAGTTGGCGCAAACCATCAGTGAGAGACTCAGCGAAACAGGCTATTTCTTTTCAGCCTGGCTGCGCATTCTTGTCGGTCTTTTTCTGCTTTTGGTCGCCGACACTCGCAACTGGTATATCCTCTTCAACGCCCTGGGTGTATTGGTGCTGCTGAGTGGCGCCTATATGCTGCAGATTGGTTTTGAGCGCGGCAAAGCGCTGGCCATCAAAATCTCCCAGGGCAATGAAAACTTCCTGCGTATCAGCGGCATACTCGGGTTGATCATCGGTATTATGCTGCTCTCCGCACGCTGATTTTATGGGGTCCCATGTCTTCCACAGATTTGATCATTTTTGATTGCGACGGTGTGCTGGTAGATAGCGAGAGTATCGTCTGCCGCATCCTGGCTGAAGAAATGAATAAGTTGGGTATGGCCACCACTGCGGAGGAGCTGGATGAGCAATTCAGCGGCCGGCCTGCCAGGGATTGCCTACTGGAAATCGAGAAGCGTTTCGGCGGCCCCCTGCCGGACAATTATTTTGGTAATACCGAGCGCCGCATCCGCGAGGCATTCCACGCGGAGCTGGAGCCCATAGCCGGCATTGAGGGCTTGCTCGATCACTTACAGCAGATCGGCATGCGCAGCTGTGTGGCCTCATCGGGCTCGCACCAGAAAATGCAGCTGACCCTGAATAAAACCGGTCTCTACGACTACTTCGACGGCAGGATCTTCAGTGCTGAGGATGTCTCCAGGGGTAAACCCTGGCCGGAGCTATTCCTGCATGCGGCTACTAGCATGGGGGTGAAGCCGGAGCGCTGTCTGGTCGTGGAGGACTCCAACGCCGGTGTGGAAGCCGCGGTAGCCGCCGGCATGCGCGTGGTTGGCTACAGCACCCATAGTCAGAGAGCGCCACAGCTGGAGCAGCGCGGTGCCAGGGTAGTTAGCGATATGATGGCGGTGTTGAACTTCCTCTAACGGCTAGACATCTCCTCCCTCCGGCAGCTTGTTCTACACTGAATTTGACGTCTGCAAACCGGAAGTTTTGTCTATGGCGGGCAAGCCTTTATTCGTCTGCTATCTCGCCCTGCTGGTATTGCTACTTGCCGGCTGCCCCAACCCCGATCCCAACAGGAAATACGCCCTTGAGCCTCAGTCTGTGGTGCAGTCCGGTGAGAGTGAGAAGCAGGCACGACAGGCGGCTCCTTTTGCCGATGATTTGGTACGCTTCCTGCGCGGAAATTCCCGCAAAGGAGGCGATACTTTCCGGTTGCGTTTAGAGTTTGACCCCGGTGGTTTCGCACCGCGCATGGATAGCATCGCCGACCTGGAAGCACTGCTGGTGATCATGCGCGATTTCCCCGAGATGCGAATTACGATTGAGGGGCACACAGATAATGACGGTGACCCAAAGAAAAATCTGCATCTTTCTCAGTGGCGTGCTGACTGGGTGCGCAATTTTTTGATAGAGCGCGGTATTGACGGCGAGCGCATGCGCGCCCAGGGTTATGGCGATACAGATCCTATCGCCGATAACGAGAGCAAGGCGGGGCAAAGGGAAAACCGACGCCTGGTTATCCGGGTGCTCAATTTTGATCGAATGCCCAGTCGATTGCCTCGATTGAAGACATCTCCGAGCCCATAAATTCAAATAAAAAACCCGGCAATGAATGCCGGGTTTTTTATTATTGCGGTTGTCGAACCATCTTTATTGTCGGCTTATCAGGTGGATGCTTTGCCCAACTCCTCACCGCCGCTTGCCGGAGCCTGGAAAGGCTGGCCACTAATAACCTGACGCATCAACTTCCCACCCTGGCGCAAGCCGAGAATGCTCTGGGCCGTTAGTACCCCCGAGATCATCGCCCCAGCCACGCCACAGCTCATTACATCTTGGCCGGTGAGATAGAGCCCATTGAGTCGCGTCTTGGGTCTCAGCCAGCGCTGCTCAAAGCGCTTGGGATCGTGGTCGAGGCCATAGATTTCACCGCGTGGATAGAAGCAGAAATAATCCGTCGACAGCGGTGTGGATAACTCGTAGTAATCGATTTGCCCACGCAGATGGGGGAAATGCTTATACAAGTGCTCCAATAAACGCTGGCTGAAGGCCTCTTTTAGGGTCTCGTAGTCATCACCGCGCTTGCCCCAGGGTTTGTCGCTCCACTGGGCGAACCAATCGTAATTGGCCGGGGCAACGATTTCGATAGTGGCGCGCCCAGGATAGCGCTGGGTAAAGGTGGGGTCCTTGGCCGAGGGGAAAGAGATATAGGCTAGCGGAATATCTTTGTCGCTATCCTGCAGGAAGGCCTGCATATCCTCCTCGTAGTTCTCACTGGTATAGAGCCAGTAATTGGTTTTCGGCAGCTGTAGTTCTTCGGCGGTTTTTTCCAGGCCGATATACAGGCACAGATGAGACATGGAGGGAGTGACAGTTTTCAGGTCGTGCAGGTAGCCAAGGCGCTCACTGGCACTCTGGGGCAGCAGTCTCTCGAAGGTATTAAATACACCGGCTCCGGAAATCACTACGGGCGCCTCGATTTCGGTGCCATCGCTCATACGCAGGCCGCGAACTTTATTGCCATCTAACAGAATGGTTTCCACCTTGGCATAGGTAAAAACATCGCCGCCACTGGCCTGAATCTGCGGAATAATGGTCTCGGAAATCTTACTGGCACCGCCTACCGGGTAGTAGCCGCCATACAAATAATGCTTGGCGATCAGGGCGTGAATAATAAAACTGCTCTGTGCCGGCGCCATGCCGTTGTCGCCCCACTGGCCGGTGAGCACCGAAATCAGTTTTTCATTACCGGTGATCTCGCCCAGCACTTCGCGGGTGGTTTTGTTCAACCAGGAAGGATCGCGCAGCTTGCGCCACAGGCGCATAAAGGGGCCGCACCAGCTGGGAAACAGTTTCTCCATTGCCATGCGCTGCATGGACTTGGCCACCTCGTTGAGACGGGCCAGGTAACGTTCAATATTCTCCCGTTCGGCGGGGAAATGTTTGACCAATTCATCAATAAACGCCTGGCGACCGGCGCGCAGATCAAACTGCTCCTCGCCGATACAAATGCGATCGTAGGTGTCGTCCATCGGCGCCCAGTGCAACTTACCACCGGTGATAAAGTCGAAAATCCTGCCAGTCATGGTGGGGTGTTCGCCCACATCGCCAATGTAGTGCACGCCGACATCCCACTCGTAGCCATTGCGATCGTAGGCATGGGTATAGCCGCCGGCGGTGTAGTGCTGCTCCAGGACCAGTACCTTCTTACCGGTGGCACTCAGCATGGCGGCGGTAGTCAGGCCGCCGATTCCAGAGCCGATTACCAGGGCATCGTAGGGGCCGTTCAAGCGACTGGCACGGTAACGCTGGCCAATACGCAGGCGGCTGGGCTTGGGGGCGCTGCGTTTCTTTTCAGTAGTTTCGAACATGGTGGCCTCATCACTTTTATTTTTATGTCTCAACCATATCGCTCAAATATTGACTATGCAACAAGTTGCATAATTTCAACCTTTCATACCGCCTTGCGCATCTAGTATAAGGCGATATACACTTTATATATAAATTATATATACGGTGTATAAAATGGGTATCGTTAAGATCTCGGATGAATTGCACGATGAAATCCGTAAAGCGAGTACCACGCTGGCGCGTTCTATTAACGCGCAGGCCGAGTACTGGATAAAGATCGGCATGTTGGCCGAGCTGAACCCGGAGCTCAGTTACAGCCAGTTGTGCAAGAAGCTACTACGCACCGAATCATTTACTCTGGAAGAGCTCACTCGTGAATAACATAAAAATCAAGACCGCCAGGGAACAGGCGTTGATGCGTAACTCCGGTGAATTATTGAGCCGCGTGTTCGCTATGCTCGATGGTATTGTGAAGCCGGGTATTACCACCATGGAAATTAACGACCGGGTGGAAACGTTTATTACCCGGGAGTTGCAGGCGCGCCCGGCCAGCAAGGGGCAATACGACTATCCCTACTCTCTTAATACCTCCATTAATGAGGTGGTATGCCACGGCATGCCTCGCGAGGGACAGGCGTTGCGTGATGGCGATATCGTCAACGTGGATATTACCCTGGAAAAGTCCGGTTATATCGCCGACTCCAGCAAGATGTATATGATTGGCAGCGTAACGCCCATTGCCAAAAAACTGGTGCAGTGTTGTTACGATGCCATGTGGGCCGGTATTCACACCGTAAAACCCGGCGCGACTTTTGGTGATGTGGGCCATTCGATCCAACAGTATGTTGAAAAGCGCGGGTTCAGTGTGGTGCGTGAATACTGTGGCCATGGTATTGGCCGTGAAATGCATGAAGAACCCCAGGTAATGCACTTTGGCCGGGCGGGCAGCGGAGCTGTTTTACGCGAGGGGATGACATTTACGATTGAGCCCATGATCAATCAGGGCAATCGCAAAACCAAACTCAAAAAAGACGGTTGGACCGTGGTGACCAAAGATGGCAGGCTCTCCGCGCAGTGGGAGCACACAGTGCTGGTTACGGCGGATGGATATGAAGTGCTGACTTTGCGGGAAGAGGAAAAGAAGAGTTAGGGGAGAGACTAATTTCTTCGCTTTCATAGCACGTAGAGAGCAATTCTCTACGTGCTTGTAGACTTGATCTAGCGCTCGGACTCAGGATGCCTGTCCTGAACTTGTTTCACTGCCTGTGGAAGTTTCTTTTGCGACCCAATCGAGTAATTTTTTAGCGCGTGATCGAACTTTGTGATTGTGGGACCAGGCCAGAGTTCTTTCCAGAAACGGCTTTGCGAGTTTTGGCTTTTTAAGTTTTGCGAGGTGAAAGCCAATAGCGCTATTTATTTCAATACTATTTGGATTCTTCTGATAGGCCGCCATCATGGTTTTCAGTGCGGCAACACTTTCGCCTTTGTACTGCTGAGCCATCCATTTGTACTGGTAAGCCGATAGGGAAGCCGGATTTAGCGCTATAGCCATATCTGCATAATGCACCGTTTTGGTATAGTTCCCCTCATCCCATTGTCGGGATTCAAGCGTATTCTGTAAGCTATATAAATGGTAAACAGATAGATTCGTAGCCGCTGTATGATTTAAATCAGATATTTCTGATAATTCCTGAAATAAAGTCTGTGCCGCAGCCTCCTGCTGATTGTGCATCAATAGATTCGCTTTCAGAGCGATAACTCCAGGTAATTTGGCAGCATCTTTTTTTACTTTATTCAGATATCTTAACGCCTGATCGTATCTTTCTAGATCAACCGCTCGTTCCGCCAGTAATAGGGATTTTTCATTATGGTTCAGTTTGCGCTTTTCGATTTTAAAGGCATTTTGGGTTAGATTAACCTTGTATCCCGACCGACGCCGTTCTTTTAGGTAGAGAGTTAATGCGATATCCAAATCTTCCTCTCGGATATCATAATGTTGTGTAAAGAGATCTAGTGGATCTCCTCCATTATTGATGTCCATAAGGTAATTTTTAGTTTTTTCATGGTATGAATTTTCTCTGGCATCTTCGCTGAAAAATAAATAGTGTAATAATAACCATGCACTGGCGTAATACTGGTTAGCATGTTTCCAACCTTTTCTACTGTAATCCGGCTGAAGAATTTCTCTTGCTTTCAAAGGACCTTCTTCCAGAGAGTAAGCTCTCCACTCAGGAACGTTGCCGATGGTGATGGAATCCTTGTCAATAGTCGCGCTGGCTAGTAACTCTGCGAATCCCTCTGAATACCACCTAGGGTAACGCATGGAACCGCGCTCACGCATAAGATGGTGAACATATTCATGAAACATGATTGCTTGGCCACTAAATATGCCACGTTTGTTTTCCTGAGAGAAAATTAAGGGGCCATTAATAGTGTTGGTATAAAAGCCTCCGATACTTCTTTTTCCGGAGAATTTTTCAAACTCTTTAGAGCTATTAAAGTGATATACCCTAAGTCTAGAATTTTCTGGGCGATCTTCCATGCCTGTTACCATAAGTGAGGCACGGCGAAATTTTTCCAGCTCGCGCAATAAGGCCTCGGCTTTTTTCGGTGAAACATCAGAGTAGACGGTAAAGTTAGTGCTTTTATATTCCCGCCAATCTCTAGCGTAGGCTGATACCGTCAAGACGGATAGCAATAGAAAGGATATAAGGCAGTAAACTCTGCTTTTCATGGAATATCTCTAATATAAGTGCGGAGAGGCTTGAGCCGATTAAAGGGGCGGGATTTTATAGAGGTATATATGTTTAGTATATGCAAGACCAAATAGTCATAAGGATTTGCTTTAACCTACAACCTCTATTTGGCCTGGTGTGACAGTGTTTGTGCAGGTCTGTGAGATAGGCTCACTAAGTATATTTATTTTAAGTTAAATTGTTGGCGAATATCATTAATCAGTATTTGCCTCGAACTCTTGTGGCGCTCATGGGGTGCGAAAAGGCTGCTGGCGCTCTCTAGTAGGTCAATAGCCCTCTGTAATTTTTGTAGGCCTATTCTGCTGAGGTTTCTCTCTTTCGCTAGCTCCTTGATCTCTAGAGAGGCCAGCTCTTTACGGGCTATATCCTCGGGGAGTCCGCTTTTGGTGCATAGCCCATAAGTTCCATCGATAAAGTGTTTCCACTCGTTTTCGATATGCGTGGCAGGCCCCTTGTCCATTCTTATATCGGAACAGTTATGGCCAATAGATTTTAATTGATAGATTGTATCCGTGTACCTTGTTTTAAATAGATCAAAAATCTGTTTTGGATTATTTTGTAGACGAAGGTCTTTTAACCAGGATACATAACCTTTGGCATAGAACTCTCGGTTATGGGATTCATTATGAGTGCCGAAGAATGAATGGCATTGCAGACCCAGTGCCAGCGTGTAGGAAGCTTTAGGCATAACAAGGGCATTCTGGTAGTTTGCAAACTCTTCTTGCCTTAAACCGCTTAGCGATAGCAGCCTCTCTTTGCTATAAAAATGACTCTGTAAATATTCTATCAATTCCATAAGTACACACCCGAATATGCCGTTGCGATCAGATTGGCAGTGCAGCTTGACATAAACATTAAGGTAACACTTCGATGGAGGGCGTAGTATATAAGTCGGGCTTTAGATTATTTACAGCGGCTTTAGGGAAGCTCTAAGTGCGATTTATTGTTATTTAGTTGGAGCCACTTCCCTGTGGCTGAATGTTCTATACAGGTTTTTATAAAATCAAAAATTGATAACCTCTTAATCAATCCTGAAGAAATAATATATCTGTACGAATAATATATTTTATTCCACGAGTAATTGGCGTTGAGCTGTGGATCCTATGCAAGGGGTGCATACCATGGGGGAAACATAGCACAGATCCTGCGGGGGTTCTTACATCAATATCCTCCATGGAGTGCCGGCTGGGCTGTTGGTAGGGGTTATCTGCATTGACACGAAAACGTGTGGCGCCGCCATCAAAATCTTCACTGAGTAACACTAGAAAAGTCATTTCGCTAAAACGGTCTGGAAAACCATTAGCGACCAACTGGCCATCTATGATTCGGCTGCCCGGCCAGGCTCCATCGGTGTGAAATTGAAAGTAATCACCTTCGCCATAACGATAAAAGCGAAAGCGCTGATTGAGACCCACTGGCTCCCGCCCTTCAAAGTAGCCATTGGGGTCCTGCATAAATGCGCTGCACCGCTGCCAGATTAGCCGTTCGGTAGTTTCATCTACCACCCAGGTAAGGCTGTCGTTATGGCGTACCTCCCTGGGCAAAGAAACGGCGGCATCTGGCAGATAACCGATATTTGCAGTGATATCGATGAGACGCTGGCATTCCTCACTGGAAAATACATTGAGTAATTGAAAAGCACCGGGCACCTCGGCAATCTCTCTGCGCTGAACCAAAGACGGGGCGCTATTTTTGAGTGAGGCTGGGTTTTCCAGTCGTGCGGCCCAGGTGGGCAGAGCAGGATGTTCCGCACCGGGTTCCCTGGCGATAATAAAGAAATCCTGCTCAAGGCTGCTGTTGGCCTCAGTTGCTGGATTCATCGCGATGTCTGGAGAGTTTGGCATAATGACTTCGTCCAAAATATCTGCACTCGGTTTTTTAATTAATGATTAATAAGGGTGAGCTGGGCAAATTGTCGGTGTCCCTCAGCCCCACCGTGGTAGCCAAAACCACTCTGTTTGGCGCCTACCCATGGTGTTCCACCGGCACTCTGGTTAATACCGATCATGCCCGCCTGCAGTTGATTTGCGACTTCCTTGGCATCTGACTTGCCAAATACCACGGCGCCCAAGCCGTATACAGAGTCGTTGGCCCTGTAAATCCCCTCTTCAATAGTGCTGAAGCGGTCTATTGCGACTACCGGGCCAAAAGTTTCTTCGTCCTCAAGTTGCATACCCGGTTTGATACCACTGATGACCGTGGGAGGAATAAAAGGAAGTTTGGGGGATTTTTCGCCTAGCAAAAGCGTTGCGCCCTTCTCTATGGCGTCATGAATATGCCGAACCACTTTTTGATGCTGACGGGAATTGACCAGTGGACCTATATCGACATCCCCTTCTGGCCAACCACCGGTGCGATAATTTTTTGCAATGGCAACTACCGCTTGTTCAAACTGATCCGCGATACGCTCGTCTACATATACACGCTCGGTTGAAGTGCACATTTGTCCGGCATTTTCAAAACTGGAAGCTACGGCAAATTGTGCGGCGCGGTGAATATCGGCGCTGGCCAAAACCAGCATGGGATCATTACCGCCTAACTCCATGATCAGGCGTTTTAACTTGGGAGCGGCATTGGCCATGATGGCCTGGCCGGTTGCACGGGAGCCGGTAAAAGCGACCATATTGATATCCGCTTTGACCAGGGCTTCTCCAGTTTTTCCATCTCCATGGGCAATCTGTAATACCCCGTTGGGCAGCGACTGGTTCAGGGTTTTTACCAGTAGGTCTGCAACCAGCGGGGTTTCTTCGGAGGGTTTTAAAACCACGCTGTTGCCGGCAATCAGTGCCGGTACGATCAGGTTATTGGCCATCGCCAGGGGATAATTCCAGGGGGAAATAACCGCGACCACGCCTAACGGACGATATTGAATTTCACTGTTACCCTGGCGCTGGCCGCGTAGGGCCTCACCGGAATCTCCGGCCAACCAGGGGCCACTGTGAATGGCGCCACCCGCCTCGTAGCTGGCCCGCCGCGCATCTTTGCCCATCTCACGGCTAACCAGTTTTGCCAATTTCGCCTGTATGGGTTCAAGCTGCTTATAGGCTTGTTGTACAAGCTGTACACGCTGCTGAAGGGATTTTTTGCCCCACTCAACCTGTGCCTGCTTGGCCTGTTGCAGCAATTTTTTTAAATCGTCTTCATAACAAATATCGACACTGCCGATAACTTCGTTATTTAAAGGATCTATTGAGTTCAGGGTTTTACTCATGATGTATTGATCGATATTTTAATTTAATTAATGTTTAAACAACGCGATAGTGCGAATTTCCAGGCTGGTACGCCGGGGAGCATTTTCACTTTCCGGTAAGTCGAAGGCACTGTGGGGGCTGCCGGTAATCATATGGCTGTGCTCGCTATCAAAAACCCGCAGTAGCAACCCTTCGCCGGGGCGCATATCACTAAACCAAATCCAGCGGTGACGAGGGTTGGCGCTGATGACAGAAATCTGCCCTTCCCGTTCTGGGTAAATCAGGCGCATTTTGTGGAAATCCGCTGCTTCCACGCTGCGCAGATCCGCCATAGCCAGTGGAGACTCCTCAACCCGATGCAGCAGCGGCAGCCACAAGTTCACAAACTTAAACCGGGAATAATCGTCCGGATTTAAGCCGTATTCCGGTAGTGTCTGCTTGAGCTGGCGCTGGGCCGACCAGGGGGTGTAATCGTTGTGCGCAATTTTTACCGGGGCGCGGCGGCTGCGACTCTGCTCAGCGAGGGCGTCTGCTTTAGTCTGAGCACGTAACGTGTGATCGAAGGTCACAACCTGGTCCGCGCCCAAATAAGCAGCCAGCCATCGCTCAATCGCCGGATACCACTGAGTACGGATCAAGGTGTCTCGGGATTCTGGCGAAAGCACTGTGCTATTGGCTGAAGGCTTGCCGCTATCCAGCGCATTTAAAGTGTCATCCAGCTGGTGCAGGTCGATATCGAGGCTCGGCTCTACCAGCTCAAACCCCTGTTCGTCCAAACGAAAGGTCTCCCCCGCAGCCTGCAGTTGCCTGCCGTCATAAACTGTCACCCAGTGGGGGATTACCTGATCAATCAGGCTAGCGGGGCCGGGGCCTGTATGGCGCTGGTCGTAGACCAGCTCTGCGCTGGGGTCCGCGTAGTTAATATTTGTCCGCATTGAGCCCGGTGTCGATGGGTGCAGAGTCGCGCCTGGCATAGTGGGTTCCTCACACATGGGGGGTCTATATATCGGCAATGCTAGGCTGCAGCAGATACAATGAAAACCAAGTAACGATTGTGAGTGATACAGGTTTGACTAGGGGTAACAGGGCCGATCGCCTGGACCGGCTGGAACTAAAGCAACTGCGGCTTCTGCAGGCAATTCTGTGGGAATTAAATTTATCCCGGGTGGCGGATCAGCTCGGTGTGACTCAGCAGACCGTGAGTGAGCAGTTGAAGCGACTGCGGGAGATCTTTGGCGACCGTTTATTTATTCGGACCAGCAACGGGGTGGTGCCCACTCCCCTGGCAGAACGGCTGGCACCGAGGATCGATAGCGTATTAAACGATATCGCCTCACTGTTGCGTGGGCACGAATTCCGGCCGGCCGAGTACACTGGTATTTTTACTATCAGTGCCACCGACTTTGAACAGCGAGTGGTATTGCCGGGGCTGCTGAAAAAACTGCGCGAACAGGCCCCGGGTCTCAAAGTGGTTGTGCTCAAGCTGGAAATCGACCGCATGGTGCAGCAGTTGCAAACCGGCGAGGTAGACTTGGTCTTCAGTACACCTGGTTTTGTGCCGGACAACTGCCCGACAATGCTGCTGTATCGGGAGCACTATGTTTGCGTGTGCTGCCGCCATGCAAAAATACCCGGCCTGTTAAAAGGGAAGACTCTGGCATTGGCACAGTTGGCGGCGCTACCGCAATTGGTGGTGTCTCCCTCCCGTGGGGAACTGCGTGGCATGGCCGATACCTGGTTCGAGGAGTTTGGCCTGCAGCGCAATGTGGTGTTGTCGGTTCCCTCTTTTGCCGCTGCAGCCGAATGTATTGCCTCCACCAATACCGTGGCTTTCCTGCCCTCGCGCCTGTTGCCCGATGAGCGCCTGAGTACCCTGCCGATTGCCGACCAGCCCCCCGGTTTCGATGTGATCGCCGCCTGGCACAGCCGCAGTGGGCAGGACCCGTTGCACAAATGGATCAGGGATTTATTGGCGCAGCAGTTTGCTCCAGCGCCCGCTCATCAATAAATGCTCGGAAAGGCGTTTTTATTGCTTCCGGTATTACAGAAATCATCATTGGCAGTTTTGAGTGCATCGGGTCGGTGTTGGTTTAGAGCGGTGTTTTCTCGATCTTGTAACAAATCGAACTGCTCTGAACAGCGCTCTCTAATGCAGGGACCAAGACGTAATCTTTCTGCAACAGGTCTTGCCAATGATTGTTTGGGCCCAATGTTCGCCTACCTTGGTACAGGATTTGCTGGCCCGTACTTGATCTGACTAAAGGGTTTTGCTGTAGGCTTGCGGAATAATCGCGGCTTTCCTATGGAATGGCTGTATTAATGAATTCGGATTTGGTTATTCACACATGAATAATGGTTCTAATGTTTACCTGTTCAGGATGGTGGAATCCCTGGGCCTATTGATGCGCACGCGCCTGTGGATGCAAATCCTGTTCGCTATGGTACTGGGGCTTGGGATTGGCCTGCTGCTGTCGCCGGAAGGAGCTGGGCTGGTCGATGAGAATCTCAGCGTAATATTGGCCAGTTGGTTCAAGCTGCCAGGTGCCCTATTCCTGAATATGATTCAGATGGTGGTGATTCCACTGGTGGTCTCCTCCATCATCCTCGGGCTCTGTGGCAGTGGGAATGTATCCCAGCTCAAGCGGGTTGGGCTGCGCATAGCGCCCTATTTTATTGCCACCACCACGGTAGCGGTGATTATTGGCATAGTCCTGGCCCAATTTATTCAACCCGGTAACTATATCGATGAGGCCCTGCTCACCGCGGCTACTGAACTACCCAGTAGCGCAGCGCCACAGATGCTGGAATCCAAGCCGTTACCGGAGCGCATCGCCGAACTGATACCAGCCAATCTGAATCAGAGTATCGCTATGCGCAATATGCTGCAGCTGGTGGTCTACGCGATTTTCACCGGAGTGGCAGTGATGTTGCTGCCGCAAAAGCAGCGTGATACCGCGGTCTACGCCTTCGGCATAGTGCAGGAGATTGCCCTGAAAATAGTCGGTTGGGCCATGCTGTTCGCACCATTGGCGGTTTTCGGATTACTGGCGGATATCGCCATTCGCGTGGGCTTAACCGCAATCGTGGGGATGTCTGTCTATGTGGGCACGGTTATTCTGGGGCTACTGATCCTACTGCTGTTTTATCTGTTGATTGTCGCACTGGCCACGCCAATGCGGCCTCTGAGCTTCCTGCAGCGCATAAGTGGCGTACAGCTACTGGCCTTTTCCACCTCCAGCTCCGCAGCCGTAATGCCGCTTTCAATGCGCACTGCCGAGCACCCGCTTGAGGTCAAGCCCGCCATCGCCAAATTTATTGTGCCCCTTGGTGCTACGGTGAATATGGACGGCACCGCGCTCTATCAGGTAATCGCGGCGATCTTCCTCACCCAGGTTTATGGCATTGACCTCAGCACAGCACAGCTGGTGGGGCTTACCGTGACCACCGTGGGCGCCTCAATCGGCTCCCCGAGTACACCGGGTGTGGGGATTGTGATTCTCGCCAGTATCCTGGCTGGAATAGGTGTCCCACCAGAGGGGATTGCACTGATTCTCGGTGTGGACCGCATACTCGATATGTGCAGGACCGCCGTAAACGTCACGGGCGATCTCACCGCCTGTCTGGTGATGGATAAATTACTGGGCAGCGACAGCCTGGAGGAACCTGAAACCCAAACCGCTTGAGTGCCTTTTCGGGAGGTTTGGGGGCTAGAGATTAATCAGAGTTTTGCAGGATCTCCAGGGTGCGGGGGTCCTGTTTGCCCTCATAGTATTTCTCTAAAACCCGCATAAATAGATTATCAGTGCCACCCGCAGCAAGGGCGAACAGGGTCATACTAGATCTGACCTTGATCGCATCAAGGCTACCGAATATTTCCAGGGCGCTGAGATCTTGCAGGTGTAATAACTCCTGGCAACACTCCCGCAATCGCGGCCCTAGCTGTGGATGCTTCAGGTAAGCCTGCGCCTCCTTCAGGCCTGTCACTCCATATCGTTGTGATGTCGCGCTGTGCCCCAGCCCTTTTAGCTGCGGAAAAACATACCAAATCCAATGGTTGCGTTTGTGCCCCTGTCGCAACTCCTGCAGGGCCTGTGCATAAGAGTCGTTTTGTGCCTGGCAGAACCGCTCCAGATCAAAATAATCACTCATAAACATTTTTCCGTAAAAGGTCATAGATGTTTTACAGAAAGAAAAGCGTAGCATGAATGTTTATAGGCTAGATTATAGGGGCCATGTTCTGGCTGGAATAGTAAAGAGGTGGCACTTACCCTCTAAGCAGCTGCTTTTGAGCAGCGCTTATTGAAACCGTGGAAATAACCACCCTGTAAATTACGTCTTGTGAGATAGTGAAATTTTTCAAGATGAACGAAATAGAAGGCGGAGTTAACCGCCTTTTTATCGTGAGCGGCTTAGGTTCAGCTGCACTGCATAATCATCCAAGAATCATCAAAGTTACATTGCTTTGCGTCACTTTCCCTAACCCAGATATAAAGCATGCCACAATCTCCCCACATAACCTCAACATCATCGCCGGAATCAAGCTGTAGTAGTAATTTCCAGAAATCATTTCACAATTTAGTTATCTTAATTAGCATTTATGTAATATAGAGGCAAGCACGTTAAGAGGGTAGGCAAAACCCTCACTTAACTACTAATAGCAATAATTTCCAGTTATCTAAAATTATGCCCAATTTTTACAACGTTCGGCTAAAGCTCTTGATCTGGCCATTATCCTGTCTTGAGGCTTCTTTACTTTTTTCCTTTTGGATAGATAAGATCAATTCCATGACTAGAGTCTGTTTCATAACTTGAATCAGCTCACTATCGCTGGAATTATTTTCTATGTAATTGCGTGAGAATAGCCAATTTCAAGTTATGAAACAGCCTCTGAGTGAGCTGTAGAGGAAGATCACCGAATGAGTTATTTATGGGAGTGTAGATAATCTGCTTATCATATTCAGAGGTTACAGTTATTACTTGAAACCAAGACTTGAAACAAAGTTTACTTTCTTATTAATAGCTATGCTTTAAAAGCATAGCTATTTAAACTTTCGGCTTTATGTAGGTTTTATTAGTTATCTTGTCGACAGAACAAGGGGATCCACCATTCACAAATGAATCCCTGTTGTATGTCACTTCCTAATTCGAAGGGTACCTCACCTAGATAACTATTCGGTATTTTTTCAGCAGTCTGTATTTCGCTTGCAGCAGATAATGGAGAGGAAATAGCAAAAATTGCAGAGTATAGAACCGTATGAATTATTTTAGTTTTCATGAATGCCTCCAATCTAATATTTTCAGAATGAATGAAAGAGTATAGGAACTTAAATAAAACCAGATGTAAAGATTTTTTAGTGGTATGCACGTACTAACCAAATGAATAGAACATCTAAATAAAAATATTTGCTATCTATAATGCTTTTCAGCTCTAATTTTCAAGGAATAGCTACAACCATGTTATATAGAAAGTAGATCATCTACATCCCCATAAATAACTCATTCGGTGATCTTCCTCCGCAGCTCACTCTATGCATACCATTCAGTCAGCCCCCTTTCCAATTTAACCTAATCGTTTATTATTTATTAAAGTTGGCATCCACTAGGGAGTACCGTCTAATGGGGTTCGTTAGTGTTTGCATTGGTCCCTCTCTTCCAGGATAAATATGGACGGTCTAAATAAATATCGGCCTTGATTTCAAGTAATAACTGCAGTACTTTCATGCTGCAAGAAGATTATCTGGCGGCCCCATAAATAGCTCATTCGGTGACCTTCCACCCCGACTCACTCTTGATCTACTGTTTAGGCGATCCATTACAAATTGAATCTACTGGTCTGTTACTTTATTGAAGTCTGTATCCTTTGGGAAATATTGCCGAATGAGACCGTTAGTATTTTCATTAATCCCTCTCATCCCAAGATGAATATGGGTGAGCAAAATAAATATCAGCCTCCAAGCCTTCCGCAATTTTTTCATGGCAAGCAAATTCAAGACCACTGTCGAAGGTAATTGTTTTGATTTTATCTTTGAAACCCACTATATGGCTAACTGCTGCTTCAGCCAGCAAGTCTGATCGTTTGCAAATCAATCTAACAATAACAGTAAATAACGTTTTGCGCTCAATCATAGTCAGCAAAGCTCCATCATGCCCCTTACCTATAACGGTATCACCTTCCCAGTCGCCTATCCGGTTCATTCGGTCTACAACAGCTGGTCGATCATCTATGCACACCCTATTTTTGATCTTTCCGCGTCGATCATACTTTACCGTATCGCTTGCGATAGGGTTTTGATGCAATCCTAAGGCGCTTGTATAAATCTCCACCATTTGCCTGATCTAAATAAATTAGTTGGTAGATCGACTCATGATGTAAAGATATACCTGTATGTCTCTTTAAATAGCTTGCAGTTTGCTGGGGACTTAGTTCTTTCCGGGTTAGGGTGTCTATTTGTTGCCAAACACAATTAGTTACTTTTTGTGTCTTGTACGCTTGCTGGCGTCTTAGTTCTGCAAGCTTATGTACTTGCCCTGGACGATATCCTCGCAAGCCTATATTGCGTCGTAGCTCTCGGCTGATCGTCGAGGGATGTCTCTCTAACAATTTTGCTATTGCTTTCTGAGAGTGCCCGGCTTTCCTTAGGCTGTAAATCTGGTATCGTTCGTTCTCGCTCAGTTGGTAGTAGCTCATCAGTGCCTTTCTCTTGGTCGGGAGAGGTGCCGACTCTACCAGCTGAGCCCTCCTTTACCAATGGCACTTATTATACGAAACTAAGACCATTTAAATGGTAATAATCATTATTTTGTCTTTAAAATTTACCTTATTATTCAGCCTACTAAAAGCAGTTTCATAACTTGAAATCGGCTATTCTCACACAACTGTATAGAAAAAATTCCAGCAATAATGAGCCGATTCAAATCAGAGTTAACCGATGATCAATGGAGCTTAATCGAATTTTGTCCTCCTGAGTTAAAGCGAGGAAAGGGAGGCCACAAACCCAATGATAATCGAGTCTGATTAAAGGCAGACTGTGGGTTTTGCGCTCTGGAGCGCGATGGAAAGATCTTGCTTCACACTATCCATCACCGAATACATGCTGGAGAAGGCTTCAATTTTGGGAAGAGCAAGGAGCTTGGTAATAGGCATGGAGAAGATTCCTGGAACTGTTGGATCACCAGTCTTTGCGTAACTGGGAGGAGGTCTTTTCTGATGGCAGCTTGGCACCAGCAAAAAGGGTGCTTAGAAATCGGGAAAATCAAGCGGGGCGAAGGTACAAAGTAGATGGTGGTGGTCGATGATAAAGGTGGGAGGCACCTTTGCCTCGGCCTTACCTGCAGAAGTAAATTTAGTACATCTACTACTCGATACTACCTATGAAAATACAAAAAATCTATGCCTACTAGTGTACAGCAAAGCTGCAAATTCTGACCCGTTACGCTATAGCTTGACCCTTGAAAACTGACCTGATTTACCCTCAACCTTGGAATAGAAGAAAAACTTCTAAACAGGATGGCAGAAAGATTTTTGGTGTAACAGCACGCCTGAATGCACCTTTAAATAACTCAATGCCCGCTGAAAGTTTAACCCTTTTCAAATTATAATATTATTTATTCTTTACCAACTAATACCTGTTAGTTTCTAAGCCTCAAATGTTTGTAGGTGTTCATTGAATTTATTATTTAAAACAAAAATTTAGTTGTAAGTTTCCCTTGAAATTTCTCAAAAATTGAATGCTAGCTTGATGATTAATATCCATCTTTTATAAGCATGGATATTTTAGTGTCCTACTTGTTGTAAGTTTTATTACATTTCTTTTTGTTGGCAGAATAATGGTATCCACCATTTGCAAATGAATGCTTGCTGCATGCCACTCTCTAAATCATAGGGCGTTATGTTTAAATAATCATCCGATATTTTTGCTGTATCTTGCATTTCTTCTGCAGTACTCAATGAAGAGCAAAAGGAAAGAATTAAAGGACATAAAACTTTAGAAACTATTTTCTTTTTCAAGAACGCCTCCAATATAAATAACTTTCATAATGATTGAAAGGCTATATAAGCCTAAATATTATCAAAAGTAAAATTTTTTTGTGTTGGTTACGTACCAGTTAAATGTATATTGCTTATAAATCAATAACTAAGCTAGTTGTAATACTTTCTGGTTTCAAGTAATAATCGCAATACTTGCAGCCCATAAATAGCTCATTCGGTGACCTTCCACCCCGGCTCGTTAGGCGATTCATTACAAATTGAACCTGCTGACCTGTTACATTATTGAAGTCTGTGTCCTTTGAGAAATACTGCCGACTGAGACCGTTAGTATTTTCATTAATTCCCTTCCCCCAAGATGAATATGGGTGAGCAAAATAAATATCAGCGCCCAATCCTTCCGCAATCGTTCCATCCCCAGCGAATTCAAGACCATCGTCGAAGGTAATTATTTTGATTTTATCTTTGAAATGCACCATATGGCTAATTGCTGCTTCAGCCAGTAAGTCTGATCGTTTGCCAGTCAATTTAACAATAACAGTAAATAATGTTTTGTGCTCAACCATAGTCAGCAAAACTCCGCCATGCCTCTTGCCTATAAAAGTATTCCCTTCCCAGTTGCCAATCCGATTCATTCGGTCTACAAAAGCTGGCCGATAATCTATGCACACTCCGTTTTTGATCTTTCCACGCCGATCATACTTACCATACCGTTTGCGATAGGGTTTTGATGTAATCCTAAGTTGCCTATTTAAGTCTCCACCTCAAAATAAATTAGTTGGTAGATCGTCTCATGGTGCAACAATGCATCTGTATGTCTCTTTAAATAGCTTGAAGTTTGCTGGGGACTTAGTTCTACAAGCTTATGTGCTTGTCCTGGACGATATCCTTGCAAGCCTATATTGCGTCGTAGCTATCGGCTGATCGTCGAGGGATGTCTCTCTAACAGTTTTGCTATTGCTTTCTGAGAGTGCCCGGCTTTCCTTAGGCTGTAAATCTGATATCGTTCGTTCTCGCTCTGTTGGTAGTAGCTCATCAGTGCTTTTCTCTTGGTCGGGAGAGGTGCTGACTCTACCAGCTGAGCCCTTCTTTACCAATTGCACTTATTATCCGAAACCAAGTGCGACTGATGAGGTGATTATCCGGGATTATTTACATTTTCTATCTAGGGATTTCTTTCCGAATAATCAATTTTTTCCGCCCATAAAAATATTATTTTTATACTCAATAATCTACTCTTTAAATATGGAGCCGATCACTGCAGTACTTACTAAGCCCCTCTTTAAATGGATCTAACAAAGTCTGCAAAGCATTCTCAAGGGCTGCTACATACTCATTTTGTGTTTCCCACCAATTGACACTTACGGAGCTTCCCCGGGAAGTTGTAATTTTTCCCTAGATTCCCAAAACAACCGACACACTTGGCAATAGCGAGAGAGGTCAGCTGGCTGTAGGCTAGTAAGCTTCCACACAAACAAGCCAGGAACCTCATGGGAACCCGTACCAGTCAGCTGTCCTTAAAAGAACGATACCAGATTGAGGCCCTTAATGGGCAGAGCCATTGCACAACGCCTCCATAGATCCAATAAGACCATCTCTCGCGAGCTAGGTCGTTGCAGCCCCTACTGTGCCGAGAGTGCCCATCGTCAGGCACTGCAACGGCGGCACGGAGCTCTTAAGTACACCAAGCTCGACTTTGCCATGCAGGTACAAATCGACCTTCAGCTAAAAAATGCAAGCCCTGAACAAATCGCTGGCCGAATGCGGCTTGAACGGTGTACGAAAGCGGTTAGCTGTTCAACAATTTACCGCTGGATTTATCGGCTTAACTGGAGATCACGTCTGCCAAGAAAAGCCAAACCTTATCGTAAACGAGCAAGTTCTGAGGCAGGCGTAAAGCTTATTCCAGAGCGCATAGATATTGATGAAAGGCCTGCGATTGTCGATGAAAACACTGAGATTGGTCACTGGGAAGGCGATACAGTTTATGGTCAAGATGGCTATCTGGTGACACTGGTTGAGCGAGTCTCCAAATTATTGCTCACTCGCAGAGTCCCAAATAAGAGCAAGAAAACAGTAGGTCGGGCAATAAAGCAGATGCTGAAGCCATATCAGGCCATCTGTAAAACCATCACCTTCGATAATGGCGGAGAATTCGCAGGTCATCAATCGATTGCGCAGAAGCTAGGATGCAGAATATATTTTGCGAAACCTTACCATTCCTGGGAGCGTGGGCTGAACGAAAACACTAATGGTCTCTTGAGACGCTTTTTCCCGAAAGGAGTGGAAATTGGCAAGATACCAAAAAGCCGTATTGATGATGCAGTGTTTCGAATCAATACTCGCCCAAGGAAGGTGTTAAATTACTTGAGCCCACTGGAATTTTTGGTGGGTAAACGTGTGTCACTTATGTTGGAAATCTAGGTTCCAGTTTCTCTCTCAGAAATACTAACAACTACCATGGCAGATTTTGATGTAGTGAGCCTATTTATATAAGCTTTTCTTATAGTGATGTTGATGTCTGATTTTGAATCTTCAGATAAGTAAAATAAATTTTTATCTTTAAGTATTTCCTTGACAGTGGAGATGATTAAGGAATCTCCAATTCCATGGATTGGCGCTGTTTTTTCACTTTTATCTACTATAGATATAGTTTTCGGGCAGTAAAGTTGTGTTGTTTCTGCTGGAGGTTCCAAGTTGGTATCTTTAACTGATAGCTTTCTATGGTAAATCTGGGTTGTGCAAGAGGCCAGCATGAGCTGGCCAAGAATAAATATTATTATTACCTTCTTCAAAATTTTCGCCGTAAGTAAGATATAAGGGCGCTTCTTTATGCTTGTAAAGTAGATGCCCATTCTTTTCTCTAGTGATTAGCATTCCATTGTCGAATTCTTCAAGGATTTGAACATCAGGTATGTTTTTCGCATTTTCTGACTCTATATCTAGGGGGTACTTTCCAGACAGATCATAAGAAATCATCCTTGCGATAATTTTTGGAGCTAGTGCGAATTCTTGATGGAGAAGTTCAGCATCATTTGCTAACCATATTGAGCCATTAGGATTATGGCCAACTATATGAATGGTTTTTTTCTGTAATTTTGCTAGAGCCCTGTTTATTTTTTTCTGATTCCTGCTAATTAGGGTCTTGGGTGTAGTTGAATCCGTCGGATATTTCTTGTGTAAATTTTCGATTTCTTTTTTATTTTCTTCTTCATTTAATCTGCGTACTGATCCATTGTAAGGGAATGACTGAAAAATAGCCGAATTCTGATAAATGAGTTTTTCCTTACTCTTATCGTTACCTTCTTCTTTTTTTTCAAATGTGGAATAGTCGGCTTTAAACTCAATAACTTCGGCATTCGGTTTTAAACTATATCTTGTTGATATTAATAACAGTAAATCATCATTAATATTATCTGTATAATCAGATGTTTTAGAGTTCTCTGGTAATTGTTCGCTCAATACTTCTTGATGGGTTGCCCAGTCAATATCTTTTAGAGCATCTGTGTAAGCTAATTTCAAAGTCTCTCTGGTATTTATATCTAAGAGAGCGTTTCTAAATGGTTCTGCAGTTGTTTCTGCCTCTTTTGCTCTAGAATTATTAATCGAAGTATTTACTGCAGCTCCGATTAGAGCGCCGACTAAACCAAATTGGGCGCCAGAACTTCCGCCAGCATTTGATGGAACAAATTCCTTAATAATTCCTTCCTGTTGTACCTGAGAAACCACTTTTAAGGTAGAATCGTGTTTAACAATAGATGGATCAAAATTTTTATACCTTCGGTATACCAGTGTAGTTTAGCTGGCAATTATACAAGAATTTTATTTAGTAATTTTTTTCAGATTGCTGATTCTGGCTTCTATAATCTACGACTTAAAATACTTATCAGCATTTAGCATTTAGCATTTAGCATTTAGCATTTAGCATTTAGCATTTAGCATTTAGCATTTAGCATTTAGCATTTAGCATTTAGCATTTAGCATTTAGCATTTAGCATTTAGCATTTAGCATTTAGCATTTAGCATTTAGCATTTAGCATTTAGCATTTAGCATTTAGCATTTAGCATTTAGCATTTAGCATTTAGCATTTAGCATTTAGCATTTAGCATTTAGCACTCTTTGATTTTGCGTTTATGCTCCGGGCTACTTTGGCAGCTAGATGAACAATTTTCAGGTAAGGGTAGAATGGCATTTTAGTGCTTTGCTTAGTGGGCTTTTTAGTCTACAAGCCCATTTCTTGGTGAGAAACCTAGATACAGGAGATCTTTAAGTAGGCAAGGTCTGCTGCAAATCACCTTAGATTTATGTTTATTGCTGCCTTCTGGTCCTTCATCATCTAAAATTTTAGAGCGTTTGGAGATATACGCATTCCATTAAAGCTATTGATTGACCTTGAATTGCACTGAAAAGACGGGAAATCAAGAAATTATTTATGTGTCCTTAAGTCTAGTTTCGGCCTTATAGCCATTAAGACCATGCGTGGGGGGGCTCGCTGTTGGCGTGGCTTGAAAGAAGTAAGTGAACTTACTTAGAAATTAAAAAGTCAATCTTGAGTGGAGTCTTCTTTTTAAGAGCTGGGAGATAAAGCAATTAAAATAGCCATTTAGTTGTTCTGCCTCAGCCTGGCACATCTCCCCAAGCTATAACGGCGACTATCATCTAGGTGTCCGAGCATAAAAAAAGCCCCATCCTTGCGGATGAGGCTTTTTAAATATGGTGCCCGGAGGCGGAATCGAACCACCGACACGGGGATTTTCAATCCCCTGCTCTACCGACTGAGCTATCCGGGCTTTGCGATCTTGCTGGGCTTCCCCTGCGTCGCGAGGCGCGTATTAAAGCCTTATCGCGGGGCTGAGTCAACCCCTTGATTGTAAAAAGTTTTTTTTCTTTTGCGGGGAGGCTTTGCGGGGCCCGTTTACTGCTGTTCCGGGGGCACGTAGCCGTCGGCTGCGTCGTACTCTTCACCGCTCAGGAACTTCATCATCTGCTCGCTCAGGTAGGCGCGGCTGGAGGGTTCCATCATATTGAGGTGCTTTTCATTGATCAGCATGGTCTGGTGTGACATCCACTCCTGCCAGGCTTTTTTGGAAACGTGCTCGAAGATATCAACGCCTTTGGGGCCGGGGAAGGGCGGTGCGTCCAGGCCTTCCAATTCCTCTTGGTACTTGCGGCAGAATACGGTTCTGGACATGGACTCCTCCTGGTTCTAGTCGGCCGTAGTTGGGGCGAGCAGGGGTGCCTGCAGCGCCAATAGTTGTTTTGCCAGCTTCACGATTGGGGCGGGTAGCCCCAGTTCCTGGGCCGCGCGGGCGCGGTTTAGTTGTCGCAGTTTATACCAGCCGGCGCCGCTCTCCGCCACCTGGGTGGAGACTTTGTCGAGCTGTACCCACAGCGGGGTAATATCCAGGTGGAAGTGGGTAAAGGTGTGGCGCAGCAGCGGTAGCGTGTGTATTTCACTGGCGCGCCAGCGCTGTTGTTTGAGCCAGGCCTTGGCATCTTCTGCTTGGGGAGGACACCAGAGGCCACCCCAGATACCGCTGGCGGGGCGCTGCTCTAGATAAATTTTGCCCTGGTATTCCAGTAGTAACAGGGTGGCGCTGCGCACCGGTTTTTCCTTACGCGGTTTTTTGCCGGGGTAATCCTGCGGATTGCCTTGGGCGTGGGCCACACAGGATTTCTTTAACGGGCACTCTTCACAGCGGGGTTTGCTGCGGGTGCACAGGGTGGCACCCAGATCCATCATCACCTGGGTGTAATCGTTAACGCGTTTGTCCGGAGTGTAGGTCTCGGCCAGCTCCCACAATTGATTGGCCACGGCGCTCTGCCCCGGCCAGCCTTCCACGGCGTGGAAGCGCGCCAGTACCCGTTTTACGTTGCCATCCAGAATCGGCGCTCGGAGTCCCATGCTGATACTAGCAATGGCGCCGGCGGTGGAGCGGCCAATGCCGCTCAGCTCGGTGAGCGCTTCTGCATCCCGTGGAAATTCCCCACCGTGTTCCTGCAACACCGTCTGTGCACATTTGTGCAGATTGCGCGCGCGGGCGTAATAACCGAGGCCACTCCAGTGAGCCAGCACCTTATCCAACGGCGCGGTGGCGAGGCTCTCCAGGGTGGGAAAGCTCTGCATAAAGCGTTCGAAGTAGGGAATCACTGCGCTGACCTGGGTCTGCTGCAGCATGATCTCGGAAACCCACACGCGATAGGGATTGATCTTCTGCTGCCAGGGCAGGTCCTTGCGCCCGTGTTTGTCGAACCATTTGAGAACGGCGTTTTGGAACTGCTTTGGGGTCATGGAGATACTGCGGGCTGGAGTTTGTGATGGAAACCTTGGGGCCGTGCACGAGTTAACCTCGGTGCACTTTGCCTGGGCCTTAGCGACGGAAGAGATTTTTCATGGTTTCTCTCAATTCGTCGACCTTTTCTTCAGCCTAATCGCCATATTTTTTCGGTGAGCGCAGGCCTTGCCGCCCATCTTATCTTGCTCAGGTCTAGCTCAGGCTGAGCAGTACCGTGACGATCTCCGCTTAGCGATCAGACCTGAATGCCCTCTTCCGGGACATAGAAATAGCCGACAAAGCGATAATTGGTGGCTGCCATACCATAGTTATGGTTAGCCGTCTCCAGCTGCTTGGGCAGAATTACAAAGCCGGGCCCGTAGTTTTTCACCCCGTGAGCGCCGGGTTTGTGAGTCCAGTAGCCGGTTTCCGGGTCCCGCCGGTACCAGTGGTGATCGGTTGTGGACTTATACAGCGCAACACAGTAATAACCCTGGGTGAAAGGCGGGGGATCGTTTGCTGGGGCGTTGGCAACATAGGCCATACCATCGCGCTTGGCACCCTCAATCAGACGGTCATTGTCCAAGCCCGCGTCATAGCCGGAGTAGGAGCCTGGGTCTGGCTTGCCCCTGTGGGGCTCCTCGCAGTTTGCGGCCCAGGCATAGCAGTTCACGTGGTGGTTACCCCAGGCCTCCTCTGCAGGTGTGTTTTTCGCAGCGCTAGTCACCAGCTTGGTGATCACCTGCTTGGATTGATTGTCTCGATTCCGTTCCAGTAATGGCATTTGTTATTCCTGTTATTTGACCAATTAACCCCATAGAGTTTGAACGAATTTTGGGAAAAGAAAGTGTAGGTAATAAGGAAATTGTCGTGCGATGAGAAAAAACTCAACCGATGTAAAAAATAGCTTGGGTGATCTCGGCACACTTGATGGCCACCCCCATGCATAGGCTAAAGACTGCATTAAGTCATTCGCAATAACACCGCCTTTTGAGTGGCTTATTCGAATTCTCTTTGCCTGGTTATTTTTCGCTCTTGTGCTTGGGGGAAGGATTGTGCAACTGAATAGCGTGGGTGACTGGGGGGGAATTGCGCACCGGGCGGAACCCGGTGCGGCTTACATTAACGGCCGAAAAGATTTTTCAGTTTGTCTTTCAGCTCGTCGACTTTTTCTTCTACCTTATCGCCATATTTTTTCTTAGCTTTGTATTTCAGCTCCTCGCGCAACAGGTCGTCGAGGCGGCGGCTGTCGGGTTTACAGGTTGTTGGGCCCACATCGTCGAAGTCGGCTTTGCAGCGCAGCGGCAACGTGCGGTTACGCCAGCGCTTGTTCTTGACAGTGCAGCCATCGGCGGAGGTGCTCTCGCCCACTAGAGCGAGGCCGAGGGCGAAGTCGAAGTCCTGTTTCTTCAGGTCCACCTCGCCATCGCCGGTCATGGCGATATTCTCGATGCCAGCGAGAATTTCGGTCACTTTTACTTCGTCGCCTTTCACTGCGATGGTGGCGCGCACATCTTGTAGATCGGTCTGGGCGGGCCAGTTTCTCTCCGGTAGCGGAGTATTCTCGGCGTAACTGAACAGCTGGCACATGCTCTTCTCCAGATTGAAGGGCGCTATGGATAGCTCCTTGCTAGAGACATTGACGGCGGCGCGCAGGTTTTGTTGCAGGTCCGTAGAGGTCTTGCCTTTGGTCTGTCCGTCCCAGTTGACGCTGGCTTCGCCGGCTATCTGCACTTTTTCACTGGGGAACAACGCTTTCTGTACCTTGCCGATATCCACACCGACCAGGCCGCCGCGCACCTGGCCCTCTGCGGTTTGGGCGCGGGCGTTGAACTGACCATTGCTATTGAGCTGGCCGCCGTAGAGGTCGGCACTAAGTTTTTGCAGCTGGTAGAGGCCGTTATCTACGGTGAGTTGGATTTCCGGGCTGTCCAGTTGCAGGCCGGCAGCCTGTAGCTGGTCCAGGGCCAGGCTAATATTGGCGTTAAAACCACGCAGGTCGCTGAGAGGCAGGGGTTCGGCGGGTAGCTGCTCACCGGCTTTGGGCTTGGATTTCTTTTCCGTCTGCTGGGCGCTTAGGGTCTCCGCGGAAGTTGGGGTCTGGGTAGACTCCTCACTCTGTGCGGTGGCTTCGGTAGAGGGGGCCTTCGTTGCTGGTGCCCCGCTTGTTTGTTCGCCAGTCTTCTCGCTCTTCTCTTCTGCCGGTGGCAGATAGTTATCCAGGTTAAAGGCGCCGCCGCGCAGGCTCAGGTCGAGCCCCGGCATCTCTGCATTGCGCACTTGGGCATTACCGTTAAAGGTGGTGCCGTCGAGCTTTAATTGCAGTGGTGTCAGGTTGAGTTTTTGTTCGGTGCCTTCGATGCTGGCTTCGATATTCAGCTTTTGCAGTGCGGCGCTGTCGCGAGTCACGACTTCGCTGCCGGTCAGTTCCAGCCAGGGGCGTAGGGGATCGGCGCTGGCGTTCAAGTTCATCTGCACGCGCCAGGGTTGGTTGCCGTTGTCGCGGCGCACGTAGCCGCGCAGGTGCATGGTGGCCTTGGCGTTGTTATCGGAAGTGAGCACCAGCTGCAGAGGTTGCAGGCGCAGGCCGTTGAGGCCTTCATCCAAAGCCAGGGTGCTGTCCATTTTAAGTTTCAGTGGGTAGCGTAAGTCGCTGCCCGTCACACTGGCATCGGCGCTGAGCTGACCCGGTTCGCCGCCGGGCACCAGGTTGTCGGCGCTGATGTTCAGGTTTTCCACTTTATAGGCTTTGCCCGTGCGGGCGTCGCTGTAGGAGAGCAAGCCCTTTTCAATGCGCAACTTGTTCAGGCTGAGCTCAACCTGTTGCTCGGCGGGTGTCTCTGTTTCCTTGGGGATCTCCAGCTTGGGCGGCTGTTTTTTCTGCGCTTCCAGTGCCTCACTGATCAATTCCCAGTTGCCGCGCCCCTCTTTGTCCACCGTGAGTTCGATCTGCGGTGCCACCAGCACGATTTCCTCGGCTTCCACCCGGCGTTGCAGCAGCGGCTTGAGGGCGACACCCACGGCAATTTTATCGGCGCGCACCAGGGTTTCTTTGGGCAGCTGTAATGGCGCCATGGTGACATCGTTTAATTGCAGCCCTACCTGTGGCCACAGTTGCCAACCGATATCGCCCTGGAGTTGCAGGGAAATGCCCTGCTTGGCGGCGAGTTTTTCCAGTTGCGGCTTGTATTGATTGATGTCGAGGCCGGCCAATAGCCAGGCGACAGCGCCGGCGAGCAGCAGGAAAACGACCAATAGAGCGATAAGTGTGCGCTTGATCCAGGCCATGGAGAGGATTGTCCCTGTGTTTTTTAGAAGGTACGTCGAGCGTGTTTCAATACTTCAGACGCCGCGGTGGGGGTTGATGTTCCCACAGGTTGTCACCGAGAGCCTATCCGGCAAGTGTAGGAGATGCAGCCCCGCGGAGCTGGGCGCGCCGCGGGGCCATTGAAGCAGTTGTGACTTAGAAAATAAACCGCACGCCGGCTTCGATACTGCGGCCTGGGGCCGGGGCATAGTCGCGCAGTAGGGAGGTGGAGTTGCGAATTTCTTCGTCGAGCAGGTTGCGGGCGCTGGCGAAGAGCACGGCGTCGCTGCTGCCGATCTTGAGGTTGTACTCGGCGCTCAGGTCCATGCGGGTGTAACCATCGGTGGGTTCTTCATAGGCGCCGGCGCGATCCTGGTCCGCCGCCTTTACAGTGCGCCATTCCCAGCCCCACTGGTCGTACTCGGCTCCCAGGGCCAGGCCCATACGCAGCGGCGGCATGCGCGGTACATCGGAGCTTTCGCCGGCGATGGCATCATCGAAGCTGGCGCGCACCATATCGCCAAACAAGGTGACATAGTGGCCTCCCTGTAAAGGGAAGGTCACTGAGGCCTCGGCACCGTAGAAAGTCGCATCGCGGTTGGCGTAGGCATAGACCGGCAGCTCCTCTTCCTCACCGTCGGTGTTTTGCGCGTAGATATAGTCACTGATCTGGTTGTAGAACACACTGGCCTCAATACGCGCAGCGTGCCAGCCGTTGGCGGCTTCATTGTGGTGGTGATAACCCAGTTCCAGGTTAACGCCGTTCTCTTTATCCAGCTGGTTGTTGCCCAAGAGGTAGCGGGATTCCGCCAGGTGCGCTCCGTCGGCAAACAGCTCCTCGGCCACAGGAGCACGCTCGGAGTGGGTAGCGCCGAAGCTGATATGCTGGTGCTCGGCAAGGAAGTACTGCAGTGTGGCGCTGGCGCCGACCAGATTGAAATCGCGGTCTTTGTCGATTTCCGGGTCTATTTCTACTCGCTCCAGGCGTGCGCCCAGGTCCAGGTGCCAGTCGCCCCACTCGCGCTCTTTCATGGTGAAAAAGCCGGCGCTGCGGGTGTGCGAGGGTTGGATAAAGGCGTGGCCACCCACTGCGGCAAAGTCTTTGTCGGTCAATTGCAGGCCATAGGCACCGCGCCAGCCGTTGCCGGCATCGTGGGTTATTTCGATTCGGCTCTCCCAGGCCTCGTTGGTGAAGCGGGTGCCCGGATTGCCGGCATCCAGCTCCACATGCTCGTAATCGTTGTAGCCGATGCGCAGGCTCAATTTGTCCCAGTAATCGCCGTCGAAGCGGTGCTCACCTTTCAGGTCATAGCGGGTTTGCACCAGGTCGATACGTATCGCATCGATCTCACCGGCCTCGGCGTGCTCTTCGTGTTCATCATGGTCATGTTCATCGTGATCGTCGTGGTCTTCACCCGCATGCTCCTCCTCATCATGGTGATGCTCATGGGTGCCCAGGGGGATGCCGTAATTGTTTTCCAGCCGGTTTACGGAGAAGCCGATAAAGCCGCGTTCGGTGATCCAGGAAACCCCACCGCTATAGCTGTGGGCGCGGGCATTAATGTTGCCCACGAAGCCATCGGTGTTGAACGCCTCCTCGTGCTCGCCTTCTTCGCCGGCGTGCTCTTCGTGTTCATGGTGTTCTTCATGCTCGCCATGCTCAACGATAGCGAGGCCCGGGATTTCGGTATCGTCATTTTCCCGGTAGACACCGTCCACATACCAGGCCAGCTGCCCGGCGCCGCCGGTGAAGCGAAATACCGAGGCATCCTGGTTGTCGGCGCTGTTGTGGCGCAGCTCTACCGCGCCTTCCACTTTCTCGGGCACGGCGGTGGGAATGCGTCCGTCGGTAATATTCACCACACCGCCCACGGCACCGCTGCCGTAACGCAGGGCGGCGGGGCCGCGCAGTATCTCAATGCGCTCGGCCAGCAGGGGTTCGATGCTGGCGGCGTGATCGGCGCTGGTGTTGGAAGCGTCGGATACATCCAGGTTGTCACTGAGGATTTTTACCCGGTTGGCACTTTGGCCGCGGATAACCGGCAGGCCCACGCCACTGCCGAAGGAGGCATTGGCCACACCGGGCTGGTCCTGCAGAGTCTGGCCCAGGGTAGCGGCTGCGGATTTTCGCAGTGCGTCGCCGGAGAGAATAGAAACCGGTGCTGCCACGGCATCGGCGGGTTTATCCAGCGGCGAAACGGTGACATTCACCTCTTCCAGTGCCGGGTTGTTTTCAGCAGCGTAAATAGCGGGCGCAGCCAGGCTGGCAATGGCCAGGGCCAAGGTATTGAACTTGGTCATTTGTTTTGTATGTCCTGTCACAGGCGGATGCTGCCTTACGCGCACAGGCGCGGGCATCCACAAAATAAATTGTTGGTTTTTTTAGGGTTAGCTGAGAGACAGGGACAGGGGAGGGGCGCGCGCGCTCTGGCGCTCCGGCTGGCGATCGCGCGCTGCTAGCGCAGAGGGCCGGTTGTAGTGACTTTGGGGCTCAGCCTGAACGAGGGGTGGCTCGCTGCCGAGTGCTGCAGGCGAATGCATGCAGCACAGGTCACACAGTTCCACCTGGCTGTTACCGAGATGGAAGTGCTCCGCCCACAGCGGCTGAGCTGCTACTAATGCGAGTAGCAGGAACAGGCTGGCCCAGTAATGGGATTTTCGGCGCTTTAAGGTAACCATACCGCGCATGATATGTGCTTGTGGTTACGAATCAAGTTTCATCTGACACTAGCGAACCACAGAAGGCATCATTCATCTTATAATCTGCGCCCTCTGTCTTATTGCTCATAAAAGGAACGCTTTCGATGCGCAAGGCTAGCGTCACCCGCGACACACTGGAAACCAAGATTCAAGTCAGCGTCAATCTGGACGGCCAGGGGCACGGCCAGTTTGCTACCGGCGTTCCTTTTCTCGAGCATATGCTCGATCAAATTGCCCGTCATGGCATGATCGACATGGATATTCGCTGCGATGGCGATATTCATATTGACGACCACCATACGGTGGAAGATATCGGTATTACCCTCGGCAAGGCCATTACCCAGGCTCTGGGGGACAAGAAGGGCATGACCCGTTACGGCCACAGTTATGTACCCCTAGACGAGGCGCTCTCCCGCGTGGTGATCGATTTCTCCGGTCGCCCCGGTCTGGTGATGGATGTGCCCTTTACCCAGAAACGCATCGGCAATTTCGATACCGAGCTGTTCTATGAATTCTTCCAGGGCTTCGTCAACCACGCCCTGGTGACCGTGCACATAGATTGCCTGCGCGGCCACAACGCCCACCATCAGGTGGAGACCGTATTCAAGGCCTTCGGCCGCGCCCTGCGTATGGCGCTTACCCTGGACCCGCGTATGGCCGGCACCATGCCCTCTACTAAGGGGGTGTTGTGATGGGCCGGATCGCGGTTCTCGATTACGGCATGGGCAACTTACACTCGGTTGCCAGTGCCCTGGATAAGGTGGCGCCGGAAGCCGAGGTGGTGCTGGCACAAACTCCGCAGCAGGCCCAGGGGGCCGAGCGCTTATTAGTGCCGGGTGTGGGCGCTATTCGCGACTGTATGGCGGGCTTTGTTGAGGCGGGTTTTGCACCGCTATTGAAGGACGCTATTGCGGCGGGTACACCGGTGTTGGGTATTTGCGTGGGTATGCAGATCATGATGCGCCACAGCGAGGAGAACAACGGCATCGACTGCCTGGATATCTTTCCGCAGCCGGTGAAGTTTTTTGGCAACGACCTGCCGCTGGCAGCCACCGGCGAGCGCTTAAAAGTGCCGCATATGGGCTGGAACCAAGTACAACAAACCCGTGAGCACCCGCTGTGGGCCGGCATTGCCGATGGCAGCCGTTTTTACTTTGTGCACAGTTACTATGTACCGGCTGAAGACAACGGGGATCTGGCTGGGCGCACCGAATACGGTGTGCCTCTGGCCGCTGCGGTGGCACGGGAGAATATCTTCGCCACCCAGTTCCACCCGGAGAAGAGCGCCGATACCGGCCTGCAACTTTTAAAGAACTTTGTCAGTTGGAATGGCCGGGCCTGAGCCCCGCCAACGATTCCTGACTTCGATAACCACCGCCGACGAAAGGCAGAGCATGATTGTAATTCCCGCTATCGACTTGAAAGACGGCCAGTGCGTGCGCCTGCGCCAGGGCGAAATGGACGACGCCACCGTATTCTCCGACGACCCACTGGCCACCGCCCAGCACTGGGTGAATGAGGGGGCCAAGCGCCTGCACCTGGTAGATCTGAATGGTGCCTTCGCCGGCAACCCGGTCAACGGTGAAGCGGTCACGGCCATCGCCAAACAATTTCCCAGTTTACCGGTGCAGATCGGCGGCGGCATCCGCGATTTGCACACCATCGAGCGCTATCTGGATGCCGGGGTGCAATGGGCCATTATCGGCACCGCCGCGGTGAAGCAGCCGAAGCTGGTCGAGGAGGCCTGTCGCGAATTCGAGGGGCATATCATCGTTGGACTCGACGCCAAAGATGGGCTGGTCGCTACCGAGGGCTGGGCCGAAGTGTCTGAGCTGAAAGCTACCGAGTTGGCCAAGCGTTTTGCAGATTGCGGCGTCAGCTCCATTGTGTATACGGATATCGCCCGCGACGGCATGATGCAGGGCGTGAATATCGAAGCCACCCTGGAATTAGCCCGAGCGGTACAGGTGCCGATAATCGCCTCCGGTGGTGTCAGCAGCATTGAGGATATCGAGCAGCTGCTGGAAACCGGTGAAATTTACGGTGCGATTACCGGCCGGGCTATTTACGAGGACAAGCTGGACCTGCGCGCGGCGCAGCAGCTCTGCGATCAACGGAGCAAGTAATGGCACTGGCGAAACGTATTATTCCCTGCCTTGATGTCGATGCCGGACGCGTGGTGAAGGGTGTCAATTTTGTCGATATCCGCGATGCCGGAGACCCGGTAGAAGTCGCCCGCCGCTATAACGAGGCGGGTGCGGATGAAGTCACATTCCTGGATATCACCGCCACCCACGAGCAGCGCGACACCATACTGCACACCGTGGAAAAGATGGCCCACGAAGTGTTTATTCCTCTCACCGTGGGCGGTGGTGTACGCACCCTGATGGATATTCGCAACCTATTGAATGCCGGTGCCGACAAGACCGCGATCAACTCCGCAGCGGTGAAAAACCCCGAGTTTGTGCGCGAGGCTGCCGAGCGCTTCGGCAGCCAGTGCATCGTAGTGGCGATTGACGCCAAGCAGGTGGGGGAGAACCGCTGGGAAATCTTTACCCACGGCGGGCGTCAGCCCACCGGCATAGATGCTGTAGCCTGGGCGAGACAGATGGCGGAGTACGGAGCCGGAGAAATACTGCTCACCAGTATGGACCGGGATGGCACCAAAAATGGTTTTGACCTGGCCCTGACCCGCGCAGTAAGCGAGGCGGTGCCGGTGCCGGTGATTGCCTCCGGTGGCGTCGGTAACCTGCAACACCTGGCCGAAGGGGTTTTACAGGGGGGCGCCGATGCGGTGCTGGCGGCCAGTATCTTCCACTTCGGCGAGTACAGCATCGCCGAAGCCAAGACATTTATGCAGGAAGCGGGAATAGAGATGCGGCTCTAGTCCCATGGACTGACGCTCGAAATGGACTGACGCTGGAAGAAGGGTGGGGTGTTTTAGCCGGGGTGTTTTAGCCGGGGTAGTTGCAGCCAGAGTGGCTGCGCTGGCGGCGGGCCGGAGCCCGCCGCGCGCCGTTACTACTGTTCATCTGCGCGCGCAAAGCGTTCGTGCAGACCCCGGTCCCTGTGAGCGTAGAGATTCAGCCCTTTAAGTACATTGAGTGCTTCGAAGATCTGGTTGTCGCGATCCATCCAGTTGTCGCGCTCCCCCTCTTCCCGTTCTCGAGCGCGGTCTTCCGAGGTGCGATCGGCACCACCGTTACCATTGTTCAAATGTCCGGCCAGATCTGCCTCGGTGGGGCGCTGCATGTCTTTCAGGCGGGTGACCTTGGCGCGTTCTACAACGATGTCCGGCGTGATGCCCTGGGCCTGGATGGAGCGGCCGTTGGGGGTGAAGTAGAGCGCGGTGGTGAGCTTGATGGCGCGCTCGTTATTGATGGGGATGACCGTCTGTACCGAGCCCTTACCGAAACTGTCGGTCCCCATCACCACGGCGCGGCGGTGATCCTGCAGGGCGCCGGCGACAATTTCCGCCGCCGAGGCGGAGCCGGCATTGATTAGTACCACCAGTGGGGCGCCCTCGGTCAGGTCGCCGGGCTCGGCGGAATAGCTCAGATTGGCGGCCTCATTGCGGCCTTCGGTGTAGACCACCAACCCTTCTTCAAGAAAGGCGTCAGCCACTTCCACCGAGGACTGCAGCACACCGCCGGGATTGTTACGCAGGTCGATAATCAAACCCTTGAGAGAGCCTTTCTTCTGAAGTTTGATCAGCTCTTCCGCCACATCGGCGCCGGTATCCAACTGAAACTGGCTGATGCGTAGATAGCCGTAGCCTTCGTCGAGCACTTTGCTGCGCACACTGCGCACGCGCACGGTGTCTCGCTTGAGGGTGACGTCGAAGGGGGTCTTGTGGCCCTTGCGGGCGATGGTGAGGGTGACGCTGCTGCCCTTGGGCCCACGCATCCACTCCACCGCCTCATCGAGGCCGACCCCTTTCGTTGATTTGCCCGACAGTCGCAGTATCACATCGCCCGCCTTGAGGCCCGCGCGGGAGGCTGGGGTGTCATCCATGGGGGTGATGACGGTGATGCGGTTGTCTTCGATACCCACTTCAATCCCGAGGCCGGCAAACTCACCGGTGGTGTTGGCCTGCAGGTCGTCGAAGGAGCGGCGGTCTAGGTAGGAGGAGTGGGGATCGAGGCCCTGCAGCATGCCTTTGATGGCGTATTCCAGCAGGGTGCGGTCGTCCACTTCTTCCACGTAACCCTGGCGAATCTGCTCGAACACTTTGGCGAAGCTACGCAGATCTTCGAGGGGGAGGCGCCCGCTATTTACGGTGGCGGCATCGGGTTGCTGGCCACCTTCGCTGAAACCCATCAATGGCAGGGTTGTGAGGGCGGCGGCTCCGAGAAATGTGGTGAGCGCCTTAGAGATGGACATATTGTTGTGACCTCTGCCTTATTTCTTCGCTGCTTTGCGAAAGTGTAGACCGCAGAGATTGGCAGGGATTCTAATGCGCCGCCAAATTCTACTGTGCCAGAAGCTTAGTCGCGAAAAACCGAACTCCCTTACAGCGGCTATGAGTACTGGCGCACGGGTACGGCGCCAGATTAGAAAAACCGGTAAAAAGCAGTTGGAAAAGGCGGGGTTCGGTTAGCCCCGGCACCAGGCCGTGGGGTCCTGGGCTTGGCCGCGGTGGCGTATTTCAAAATAGAGGCCGCTGTGCGCGATGCCACCGCTGTTGCCGACCCGTGCGATGGTATCGCCGCTCTCCACCCATTCGCCAATATCGCGGGTGAGGGATTGGTTGTGGGCGTAAAGGCTCATATAGCCGTCGCCGTGATCGAGAATCACCAGCATGCCGTGACCGCGCAGATAATCGGAAAAAACGACGCGCCCGCGGTGTATCGCGCGCACGGGCTCTCCCTCGTTGGCGCGGATAGTCACTCCCTTCCAGGTAATCCCATTGGCGCGGCGCTGCCCATAGGCATTGGCGCGGCGGCCCTGAACTGGCCACTGCAATCTGCCCCGCTGCTTCGCGAAGGGCTTGTGTTGGTCCGGGTTGACCAGTGTGGCAATAGCCCGACCCACCTCGTCAATCAGAGTCTGCAGGCGTTTGCGGTCACCCTGCAGCTGCTTGAGTTCGCCGCCGCCATTGGCGAGCCGCGCTGCCAGTTTCTCCAGGGTGCGCTTGCGCACCTGCTGCGCGCTGCGCAGTTTGTCCTGGCGCTCCTGCAGTTGGGCCCGCTCCGCCTGCAGACTGTTGCGCTCGCGCTCGATAGAGGTGGAAACCGTTTCCAGCGAGGCGAGGGTTTGCAGGTAGTTGTCGATAACGCGGCTGCGTTCTTGGAGGAAGTAATCGTGGTAGCGAAGTTGGCGGGCGATGTTCTGTGGATTTTGTTGGTTGAGAAGGAGCTTGATCTGTTCTTGTCGGCCCAGTCGGTAAGCGGCGGCGATCTCCTGTTCGACCCGCCGCTGCATACTTCGTCGCGCCTCTTGCAGCTGCTTCTGCTCCTCTTGCAGTTCTCGCAGTTTATCTGTGCGGCTGCGCATATCCCGTCTGATCTGGTCTATGCGCCGGTGTAGCCCGGAGATGTCTTTCTCGTTCTCTTCCAGATCCTTGAGCAGCTGGTCGCGCTGGCCGCGCACCTGATTGAGTTCCTGTTGCAGGGACTCAATGCGTTGCTTGATTTCTGTGAGGCGCGCCTGCTGGTCCGCTTCCGCCTGACTCCAGGCGGGCAGTGACAGCAGGGCGATCAGGAAGAGTACGAGAGTTTTCATCAGTCCATTTTTACCAAGCTATGGCCGGTCATTTCCGCCGGCTGTGGCAGATCCATCAACGCTAACATGGTTGGCGCCACATCCGCCAGACTGCCTCCGTCACACATTTGCACATTGCGCTCGCCGATGTACACAAAAGGTACCGGCAGGGTGGAGTGCTGGGTGCTGACCTGGCCGGAACTGGTATCGAACATCTCTTCCACATTGCCGTGGTCGGCGGTGATTAGCACTTCGCCACCGGCAGCCAGGGCTGCGTCCACGACGCGCTCTACACACTGGTCCAGGGCTTCCACGGCTTTTACCGCGGCTTCGAAGACACCGGTGTGGCCGACCATATCGCCGTTGGCGTAGTTACAAATAATGGCGTCGTACTCGCCGCCTTCAATCGCCGCGACCAGCTTGTCGGTCACTTCCGGCGCGTTCATTTCCGGTTGCAGGTCGTAGGTGGCTACGTCTGGGGATTTGATCAGCTCGCGGGTTTCCCCTTGATAGGGCTCTTCGCGGCCGCCGCTGAAGAAGAAAGTCACGTGGGCATATTTTTCGGTTTCGGCGATGCGCAGCTGGGTCTTACCCTGGGCAGACAGGTATTCACCGAGGGAATTCACCAGGTTTTCCGGGGGGAAGGCGCAACTGGCGTGGATATCGGCGGCGTATTCGGTAGTCATGACAAAGTCTGCCAGCTTGGGCTGGGCCTTGCGTTCGAAGCCGCTGAAGTCTGCTTCGGTAAAGGCGCGGGTCAGCTGGCGCGCGCGATCCGGGCGGAAGTTCATAAAGATCAGTGCATCGCCATCTTTGATGGGAGCGGGTTCGCCGATCACGGTCGGCGCGACAAATTCATCGTTTTCTCCGCGCTCGTAGGCGGCAGCCAAGCCCGCCAGGGCGTCACTGGCTTTGTGCTCCGCGGTTCCGAGGGTCAGCATATCGTAGACAGATTCAGTGCGATCCCAGCGCTGGTCGCGGTCCATGGCGAAGTAGCGGCCAGCCAAAGTGGCCATATGGGCATTGCCGACGGAATCACAGACTTGCATCAGGCGAGCGATAGAGGGCTCGGCGCTGCGCGGCGGTGTGTCGCGGCCATCGAGGAAGGCGTGTACGTAAATGGCGCGGGCACCGCGCTGTGCCGCAAGGGTCACCATGGCGACGATATGATCTTCGTGGCTGTGTACGCCGCCCTCGGACAGCAGTCCCATAATATGAACCGCACCGTTCTTGGTGATGGCCTTATCCACCGCAGCGGTGTAGGCGGGATTGCGGAAGAAGTCGCCGTCCTTGATGGCCTTATTGATACGGGTGAAGTTCTGGTAAACCACACGCCCGGCTCCCAGGGTCATGTGTCCCACCTCAGAGTTGCCCATCTGCCCTTCGGGCAGGCCCACCGCCATGCCGGAGGTCTGAATCAGGGTCTTGGGGCGCGTAGCCCAGATGTTGTCCCACACTGGGGACTTTGCGGCGCGAATCGCGTTGTACTCGGCATTGTCGCTGTGGCCGAAGCCGTCCAGAATCAGCAGGACCAAGGGGCGTTTGTGCGGGGCTTGCGAAGCGGCCATAGCGACGGGTTTCCTCTATCGGGTGGTTTGGGTTGCGGACGCGGATTTTAACCCGTTCGGCCATCGTTTAACCATGTCGAATAGCGCTATGTGAGTCCATTAGCATCTATAAGGGTGCCGCCGGGGTATGATTTTGCTGGTTAGAAATTCGCCACAATCGTGTATACTCCCGCCAGCTTTGGCGCAGCTGCGCCGTAACGATAACCACTATGGATTTTGGGGGCGGAGTGGATTTTTTCGTCTTTTTGAGTGAGCAGTGGCTGCTTGTCGGCCTGCTCGTGGCACTGCTTTATGCGCTGGTCCTGAGCGAGCGCTACAAGGCGGGTGTGCCGGTTTCCCTGCACGAAGTGACCCGGCTGATCAACAGCGATGGGGCCAAGGTATTGGATGTGCGCGACCGCAGCGAGTTTACCGCTGGGCATATCGTCGATGCCTTGCATATTCCCCACGGGGAAGTGGCCGAGCGCATCGCCGAGCTGGAACCTTTCAAAGATAAGGTGGTGATTGTCGCCGATAAAATGGGGCAGCACGCCGGGCCTGCGGGTCGCCTGCTTAAGCAGAAGGGCTTCCAGGTGCGCCGCCTGCAGGGCGGTATGAGTGAGTGGAGCAACCAGAACCTGCCTCTAGTAAAGGGCAAGGGCTAGCTAAACCTTTCAATTGACGGCCTCAGGCGGAGTTTTGTAATGCAGGAAGTAGTCATCTATACCACGCGCTTTTGCCCCTTTTGTATTCGCGCTAAGTTGCTGCTCGATAACAAGGGTGTGGAATATTGCGAGATCGCGGTGGATAACGATCCTGAACTGCGTGCGCAGATGGCGGAAAAAGCCGGTCGTCGCACGGTGCCACAGATCTGGGTGGGTGAGTACCACGTAGGTGGCTGTGATGAGCTGATGGCCCATGAGCGTGCAGGCAAGCTCGATAAATTGCTGAAAGCGACTGGCTGATAAAGGTTGACGCCGCGTGCCTCACGCGGCTTTGGATATTTGCTATTAATCCGGTCCGGGCCTTGAAACGGTATTTGCAGGCCCCCATCTGAAGGCTCATACAAGGAGTCTTTCTCACGGAAGGCATCAATAAACTTTTTATAAAAACAGGCAGTAACATGGCTGAAGAATTAAACGGCGCGGCAAACGCAGAGGCTCCACAAGTACAATTCGCGATGCAGCGTATCTACCTGAAGGACCTCTCCTTCGAGACCCCCATGGGTGTCGAGGTTTTCAAAAAACAGTGGAAGCCCCAGGTAAACCAGGAGCTGAACACCAAGACCGCCAAGGTTGATGAAGACCTGTACGAAGTGGCGCTGACGCTCACCATCACCGTGAAGCTGGAAGAAGACACCGCTTTCCTGGTGGAAGTGAAGCAGGCCGGCCTGTTCGGCATCAAGGGTCTGGAAGGTCAGCAGCTGGCTCAGGCTTTGAACACTGCCTGCCCGCAGATTCTGTTCCCCTATGCTCGCGAAGTGATCGACAATGCCGTTGTTAAAGGTTCCTTCCCAGCACTGATGCTGCCGCCGGTCAACTTCGACGCCCTGTTTGCTCAAGCCCTGAATCAGGCGCAGCAGCAAGCCGAAGGCGCCCAGGCTAAAGCGGACGCATAATCCCGCCAGCTTGTGAAAAAGGTCCCATCAGGGGCCTTTTTTTATATCTGTTATTTGTGCACCTTGGGGACTCAGTAGAAATAAAATCCGATGGTTTCGAAACTTAGCCGGGGGCTGCCTATGCAATGGGATTTACCCAATCCGTTTACCCACAAGGTAAGGGTAGGGGTTGAGCATGTGGATGGTTTACACCACGCCAATAACGCCGAGTATGTGCGCTGGTGCGAAGCTGCCGCCTGGGCCCACAGTGCGGCACTGGGCCTGGATGTCATAAATTACCAGGATCTCGATCGGGGAATGGCCATTCGTCACGGGCAGTATGACTATATACTGGCGGCGAAAGAGGGGGATGAACTGATATTCGGTACCTGGCTCACAGAGGTGGACGGGCGCCTGAATATGACCCGCCACTTTCAAGTCTTTCGCGCCGCCGATGGAGCATTGGTATTGCGGGCCCAGTGGCGGTTGGTATGCATCGAGCTTTCCAGTGGTAGACCGAAGCGCATGCCGGCGATCTTCAAGGAAATCTACAGTCCGGCAGTGACTGCCCCGGAGGCTGAATACAATGAGTGAAGAGTTTGTAACCCTGACAGAAAACACAGGGGCGCTTAAGGACAAGACCATCTTTATCACCGGCGCCAGCCGCGGTATCGGCCGTGCCATAGCGCTCAAATGCGCGGCGGACGGCGCTAATATTGTGATCGCCGCCAAGTCCGCAGAGCCCCACCCGAAGTTACCCGGAACCATTTTTTCTGTGGCACAGGAAGTGGAGAGCGCTGGCGGTAAGGCCCTGGCCCTGCAAGTGGATGTGCGCGATGAGCAGCGGGTCGAAGAAGCGATGGCTCAGGCGGCGGACAAGTTCGGCGGTATCGACATGGTGATCAACAACGCCGGCGCGATTAATCTGACTAACGTGGAGTCCACCCCGCCCAAGCGCTATGACCTGATGCTGAACATCAATAGCCGCGCTGTGTATCTGACTGCGCACCTGGCGATTCCCTACCTGAAAAAGTCGGATAACGCCCATATCCTCAGCCTGTGCCCCCCGCTCAATCTGCAGCCCAAATGGTTGGGGCCCTTCGCGCCTTACGCGCTGTCCAAATTTGGCATGACCATCCTAAGCCTGGGATTGGCGGAGGAGTTGCGCGAGGCGGGGATCGCCGTCAATACTCTGTGGCCGCGCACTCTGGTGGCTACTGCCGCCATTGAGTTTGCGGTGGGTAACCGCGAGATGTTCGAGCAGAGTCGCAAACCGGCGATTATGGCCGATGCCGCCTACGAAGTACTGGTCACAAAAGGGGCCGCTCTGAGCGGGTGCCAGCTGATCGATGAGGAACTTCTGGTGGAACGCGGGGTAAAAGATTTTACCGACTATGCCCATAACCCCGATAATGCGGGGAATCTGACCAAGGATTTATTTTTGGACTGACGCTGGCGGGGGGTATTTCATGAGCAGCGACAGCAAGTTATTTAAAGACGCTCTCGGTGAATTGGGAGACGTCAAACCGCTAGTGCAGGAGCGCCGTGTAACCCTGCGAAAGGAAAACGAGCCTTCCGAGGGTATCTTGCGTGAGCGTCGCGCCGCTGCGACGCGTTTAAGCGAGCGCGAAATGAACCCCCTCTCCGGTGAATATATCGAGCTGGTGGCGCCCTGGGACCCCATCGAGTTCAAGCGCGACGGGGTGCAGAACGGGGTCTATCGCAATTTGCGTCTGGGCAAGTACACGGTGGATGCACGCCTCGATCTGCATCGTCACTCGGTGGAAATGGCGCGCAGTGCCGTTGTGGAGTTTGTGCGCGACTGTGTCGAGGCGGATGTGCGCTGTGCGCTAATTACCCACGGCAAAGGTGAGGGTCGCAAGCAGCCCGCCCTTTTGAAAAGCTGTATTAATCACTGGCTGCCGCAGTTGCATGAAGTATTGGCATTTCACAGTGCGCAGAAACAGCACGGCGGCATGGGGGCTACTTACCTATTGCTGCGCAAGAGTGAACGCAAGCGTCAGGAGAATCTGGAGAGGCATCAGCGGCGTTTTTGAGGTCCGCTATGTCATTTTTCTGTCATCTGTGAGAACTATGATGCGCGCCGAGGCTTTCCAATGCGAATGCGCATCTGACTCATCTTTTTGATTCTTCTTGATTGTGATATTGGCGACCCATTGGGTCGCCTTTTTTATGGCTGTTCCAGTGGTAGCGATACCAGCGACTCAGCGCATAATGTCATGGACCCGGTTAAATTCGAGCCGTGTGGCTCTGTCGTTACTGCTTAGGATCAGCTTGTCACCCACCACTTCGAGAAAGCGGGTTTTGCGCAGGGCTCTCAGATAATCGGCTTCCAGTTCATCACTGGGGCGTCCGTTTCCCACCCTGGAAATGACCGGTGACCTGGGCCAGGAAAGTTCTCCGCTGTTCTCGAGGGAGAAGCGCCCCAAATAGGGATTGATGCCGCCATTGCCACGAACGTAGCCGAACCGATCACAGGTGAAGAACGGACGTTCGCGCCAGAACTTTTTCCACAGTAGCGTGTACTCGTAGTTGTTCTCGCCATCCTGCAGGTTCGACAGTATCCAGTCGTGCTCACAAGCGGACCAGGCCGGCTGTCTGAGTGGTTGGGGGGCCGGCTCATTGAAGGACATGCACCCGGAAAAAAACAGGCTCAATAGGGTTGGGACTACAAGCTGCAAGCGAAGGTGAGATCGCGGCATGATGTCGTTCTCATTGTTTTTGCGACATTTAATCGTAAAAGCTATCAGTGGTCTGTGGTGGTGTTCAAGATCCTGCCCTGACATATTCGATATAAATATCGCCGGAGGCATCGCGCAGGATTAAACGCTTCCCGCGGGACTTAGTAAATGCCTGGCGAGTTCCAGCAAGGGCGCGCAGGTAGGTGTTCTCCTGTTGAAGCAGGTCCTCTGGACCACCCATCTTGGTGGAAGCGAAGCTGGAGCTGTCCCACAGCATCAGGCCATTGTCGGTAACCTGCAGCTCACCGCGGTAAGTGTTGATGCCACTGCGCCCCATCACATTGCCATCGAGGTTACACACGAAGGTAAAGTCTGCGGGCTTATGGATCGACACGGCGCCGCCATTAATGCGCAAACGCACCAACTGCCATTTCTTATTACATACGGAACTTGCCGTTCCCGCATTCTGTACAACTCTGGCTTCTTCCACACTGTTCGATAGGCATCCGCCGATGACCAGCAGAGCTCCCATTAGCCACAGTTGCACCAACCTGCTCATCGGCGAGTTACTCCCTGACCCTTGCATCTACAAACTCGAACGGGCCTGTCGACATAACCTGAAACCCGGTCTACGCAAAGCTTAGTCGCTGCCCTCTGTTAAGAGACGTCAGGCATGACAAGCTATGCTTCCCCTGTGAAAGAAGGCGCTACCCAGGCGCAAAGTAAGGCTAGGTGCGGCATGATCCGACGGACAAAAATAGTCGCTACACTCGGCCCCTCGACCGATAAGGGGGACACCCTGCATCAGTTGATCGCCGCCGGTGTGAATATCGTGCGCTTGAATTTTTCTCATGGCGAAATTGAGGAGCATCGTCGCCGCGCCGAACAGGTGCGGGCAGAGGCCGCCCGTCAGGGCTGCCATATCGCCATACTGGGTGACCTGCAGGGGCCGAAAATCCGCGTGGGAAAATTCACCGATGGGGGTGTGCAGCTCACCGCTGGTACTGAGTTTATTTTGGACCCCTCTTGGCCCAGGGAGCGGGGCAGCAGCGCCGGGGTATCGGTGGACTATGTCGAGCTGGCCGGGGATTGTCGCCCGGGGGATACGCTGCTTCTGGATGATGGGCGCCTCAGCCTGCTTATAAAGAAAATTGACGGCCATGTGGTTACCACTGAAGTACAGGACGGGGGCTGGCTTTCCGATCGAAAAGGAATTAACAAGCGCGGGGGCGGCCTCACCGCGCCCGCACTAACGGATAAGGATCTGCGCGATATTCAGGTTGTTGCCGATCTACAGTTGGATTATCTGGCGGTGTCTTTTCCCCGCGATGCGCAAGATATTCACCGGGCACGGGAGCTTCTGCAGCAGGCGGGAGGCAACAGCCAGATTGTCGCCAAGATTGAGCGGGCAGAGGCGATCTCGACCGATGAGCACCTGCAGGATCTGATTTTGGCGAGTGATGTGATCATGGTGGCGCGCGGCGATCTGGCTGTGGAAATTGGCGATGCGGAATTGATGGGGGTGCAAAAACATTTAATCCGCTTTGCTCGCTACCTGAATCGCACAGTGATCACCGCAACCCAGATGATGGAGTCGATGATTTCCAGCCCTGTGCCCACACGGGCGGAGGTGTGCGATGTCGCCAATGCGGTGCTGGATGGTACCGATGCGGTCATGCTATCGGCGGAAACCGCCAGTGGGGACTATCCGGTTGAGACAGTACGCCATATGGCCGAGGTCATCATTGGGGCGGAAAAACACCGTGCAACACAGAGACCTTCGGATAGTCTGCGCGGCGATTATCCGGCCGGCGATGCTTGTATCGCCATGGCCGCGATCACCATTGCCAATCACTGTCAGGATATCAAGGCTATCATCTGCCAGACAGAGACTGGTAATACCGCCCTTTTGATGTCCAGGGTGCGTGCGGTGATCCCGATTTATGCCTTTTGCCGGCACCGCAGAATTTGCAATCGGGTTGCCCTCTATCGCGGAGTCGATCCGGTTTTGATGGCGGTGGCGGGTATGGATGGACCATCGAGGGACAATAAAGCAATCAGTCATTTAAAGCAGCGCAATCTTTTGAAGGCGGGCGACTTTGTGCTGGTTTCCCGGGGTTATCGACAAGATACCGGTGGTCAGACCGATACCCTTCGGGTCGTCAGGGTTGAATAAAATTTTCTTTCGCCCCGGGCCAATCACTTCTGACAAAACTGAAAACTAGATATTTTTCTCGAAAGGCAAGGGCAGCGCCCGTACGATATTCTGTGAATTAAAACTTGTGTACTTTGAATAATTTTTCATACCCGAGACTACTTAAAATATTTAGTTTTTAATGTTTTTACAACAACTTGAATTTTTAACCTGATCGGGCACAGCGCACCAGGGTTTTGGTTTCCAGCTCTTGTTCAACACAGTGAAATTTTTTTCCGTTTAGCGATAGCGACTTTGGACTTCCCTGTGGTGCAGTTGTGGAGCAACCGGCAATACCTGTTACCAGTGCTACGGCAAGCAGCGTCGGCAGGAGTTTTTGCACTGCGGTTACCTCACAGATTGAGCCGGGTTGGCTGGGTTTTTCGTTTGTCTTATCTCAGAGTAGAGGGAATAGCTGTCATTATGAGGAATAAGGCGTCATTTTGTGAAATGTGGCGACAGTAAGGCAGAGATTACTAAAACAAACTAGATTCCCCCGCTTTTGATAAGTGATCAAGGGTTTTCCTGTGCATTTTCTGCGGGTTATCGGTAGGCGTAACCGCAAAAATTAATCAGTGATCCGCAGTTAATTACAAAATTACAGGTTTGAATTTTTTCAGTAAATTTTTCAATGAAGTTGATGGGCTAGGAGAGAGCAAACTTTATGGTCGCAGAGTTATCGCCAGAATAACCCGCGAAATACCAGTGCATTTATTAATTTGCACAGGCATTTCGCGGGTGCTGTGAAACATCAGAATTCTCAGCTATTTCACGGTTAAGTTAATGGCAGCTACGCCTTAACGTCTTCTGTGATGGTGCCCACCGCGAATGCGATGATAACCACGGTGGCTGCGATATCCCCGATGGCCTCCGCGATAACCACGGTGTTGGGCGCGATAGCGCATTTGGGCAGCACCGGGAGAATTAAAGCGGTTGTAGTAGGGAAGCCCGCGATAATAATACCTGGCCCGGTAACGGGCATTGCCGCGGAAGCCAGGTGCGCGGTAATAGGAATAGGCACCGCCATAGCCACCATAGTAGTACCCATAGCGCGGGGTTACCCGGTAATACTGGTAAACCGGCGTACGGTAAGAGACATAGATATTACTGGAAGGGTAGTAGTTGGGGGTTGCATAGGGGTAAACAAAAGAAGAGGTATAGGCCACTCCTCCCCCTCTATAGTAACCGCCATAGTAGCCACCGTTATAGTAACTATCGGTTGCACAGGCACCCAGTGTTAGCGCCGTGCATACCGTGACGGCAATGAAAGCCGCCTTAACAGCTCTATTCATAGTGCAATCTCCGGTAAGCGGAATTTCCCCCCGGAGAGGCCCGGCAGGGGCCAAGCCCCTTTATGTGTGCCAAATGGGCGCACACAGAATTCCGGTCTTAGTAGGGCCTGGCTTGATAGGGCGGGTCGGGCGGATCGATAACCTGGTAGCCTCTGTTCACTACCGCAGGCGGTCTCAGGCGGTAAAAATTCCCATCCCAATAAAAGTTGCAGTGCTGCATGTTGTGGCAGACCCCATCGGGGTGGCAGTGGGCGTAGCGGCCCCGTAGGTTGTAATATGACTTGCTGTAATAAGGGCTATATCCGTAATAGCTAGCTGAGCAGTCATAACCTCCACAGGGGTAGCCTGTGCCATTGCAGGCTGACAGGGAGAACCCTGCGGCAATGGCCAGTGCATAGCCCGAGTGACGAAGCAGCCGAAGCGACAGCGGTTTCATCTAGACCTCCACACCTATTGGCGGGTAAAACGTCTAATTCTCAGCCTAGCACTTTTGGCGTAAATTTCCTCACAAAGAAAAAAAATTGTTCTAGTAGGTTTTAATAGATGTGTCGGGAAACTGATGGGAGTTGTCCACGTTGCAACTTCTGTCAGTGGATAATTGGCTACTTTAAGGTCGCTGTTGTTGCCGGACCAAAACGATAAAAAAAGACCGGGAACTCCTGCCCCGGTCTTTTGTAACTTGATCTTCTATAAAAACCTATTTATAGAAATTTCTGGAAATCAATGGGTGCTCGGCAGCAGGGTCGGATCAATAGATTCCAGATAGGTGCCGCTACTGAGGAGCTGTTTAGCCTCTTCAATATCCGGGGCAAAATAGCGGTCTTTGTCGTAGAAGGAGACGCGCGCGCGCAGTTTTTCCTTGGCCGCTTCCAGTTTTTCTGTGGATTTTAATGGTGTGCGGAAATCCAGTCCCTGACAGGCCGCGAGCAATTCTACGGCCAGAATGCCGCAGGTGTTATCGGCCATATCCCGCAAGCGGCGGCCGGCAAAGGTGGCCATGGATACATGGTCTTCCTGGTTGGCGGAAGTGGGCAGGGAGTCCACGCTGGCGGGATGCGCTATGGATTTATTTTCACTGGCCAATGCAGCGGAAGTAACCTGAGCGATCATAAAACCGGAGTTCACCCCGCCGTTTTCCACCAGGAAGGGCGGCAGGCCGGATAGGTTATTGTCGATCAACAGCGCCATGCGTCGTTCGGATAAAGAGCCGATTTCCGCCAGTGCCAGTGCCAGGTTGTCGGCGACCATAGCTACTGGTTCCGCATGGAAGTTACCGCCGGAAATAATGTCCGAATTCTCCGGATTCTCCTCGTCGGTAAAGACGAGCGGGTTATCGGAAACACCATTGGCTTCGGCCAGCAGTACTTCGGCAGCGAAACGCATCTGCTGCAGACAAGCACCCATCACTTGGGGTTGGCAGCGTAGCGAGTAGGGGTCCTGCACTTTTTCACAGAATTGGTGGGAGTCACCGATCTGGCTGGTTTCGCCGAGCAGGTCCCGGTAAATCGCCGCTACGTCGCGCTGTGCTCGTTGGCCACGGGCGTTGTGGATGCGATCGTCGAAGGGGCGGCGCGATCCTTTGGCGGCTTCCAATGTCATGGCACCGGTAACCAGAGCACCGGCGAACAAATCTTCACTGGCGAACAGGCCGAGCAGGGCAAAGGCGGTGGAGGCCTGGGTGCCGTTGAGCAGGGCAAGGCCCTCCTTGGGGGCCAGGGTAATTGGCTCTAGCCCCGCGGCTTTGAGGCCTTCGTGAGCGCTTTTGCGTTCGCCGTTTATAAAGACTTCCCCTTCACCGAGAAGCACTACGCTCATATGAGCCAGCGGCGCCAAATCCCCAGAAGCGCCCACAGAACCTTTCTCTGGAATTGCAGGGTAAACCCCAGCATTGACCAGCTGCATTAAAGCTTCAATAACCTGCGGGCGCACCCCGGAAAAACCCCGTGCGAGGGAGTTGATTTTCAGCACCATCAACAGGCGTACGGTAGCTTCACTCATAAAGTTACCGGTACCGGCGGCGTGGCTCAGCACGATAGCGCGTTGCAGGTTTTCCAGATCGTGCTTTTCGATACGGGTGTTGGCCAATAAGCCAAAACCGGTATTGATACCGTAAACCGTGCGGCCCTCGGTAATTACCTGGGCAACCGTGTGGGCGGAGGCTTCGATGGCCGGATAAGCGCTTTTTGCCAGGGATAGCTGTACTGGTTCGCGGGCAACGCGGCGCAGTTGCGCAAGGCTTAGCTGGCCGGGATCGATTTCCAATTGATACATAAATTATTTCACCAAAAAAATTTACAGCTTTGGTGTCGGCAGTGCGCGGCAGAAAAATATAGGGCCGCGCATTAATTTTCCGACGGTATTTTTATTGCGGTAAAAAATCAGTCTTTTAGCATGGGCAGGTCTAGGCCCTGCTCTTTCGCACATTTTTTAGCGATCTCGTAGCCGGCGTCGGCGTGGCGCATTACGCCGGTGGCTGGGTCATTCCAGAGAACGCGCTCGATGCGCTTGCGTGCCGCTTCGGTGCCATCGCAGACAATCACCACACCTGAGTGCTGGGAGAAGCCCATGCCTACGCCACCGCCGTGATGCAGGGATACCCAGGTCGCACCAGAGGCAGTGTTTAGCAGGGCGTTTAGCAGTGGCCAATCGGAGACAGCATCGGAGCCGTCTATCATGGATTCGGTCTCGCGGTTGGGGCTGGCTACAGAGCCGCTGTCGAGGTGATCGCGGCCGATCACAACCGGTGCTTCTAACTCACCATTGGCAACCATCTCATTAAAGGCCAATGCCAGGCGCGCACGATCTTTCAATCCCACCCAACAGATACGTGCGGGCAGTCCCTGGAAGTGAATGCGTTCGCGGGCCATATCGAGCCAGTTGTGCAGCTGCGGGTTATCGGGGATCAGTTCTTTAACTTTGGCATCGGTCTTATAGATATCTTCCGGGTTGCCGGAAAGGGCCGCCCAGCGGAAAGGACCGACACCTTCACAGAACAGCGGGCGAATATAGGCGGGCACAAAACCGGGGAAATCGAAGGCATTTTCCACACCTTCTTCGAGAGCCATCTGGCGAATATTGTTGCCGTAATCGAGAGTGGCGGCACCGCGCTTTTGTAGCTCCAGCATGGCCTCGACCTGAATCGCCATAGATTGCTTGGCTGCCTTTACCACTGCGGCCTCGTCTTTTTTACGCATTTCTGCGGCGTATTCCATGGTCCAGCCCTTAGGCAGATAACCATTTAAAGGATCGTGTGCTGAGGTTTGGTCGGTAACGGAATCTGGCAGAATATTGCGCTGCACAATTTCCGGGAAAATATCTGCTGCGTTGCCCAGCAGGCCAACGGAAATAGCTTCACCTTTTTCCATGGCCTCTTCAATCATTTGCAGCGCTTCATCGAGGCTGGTGGCTTTTTTGTCTACATAGCCGGTGCGCAAGCGGAAATCGATGCGCGTTTCATCGCATTCCACTGCAATCATGCAGAATCCGGCCATCGTAGCCGCCAGTGGCTGCGCGCCGCCCATGCCGCCGAGGCCTCCGGTGAGAATCCACTTGCCTTTCGCTTCGCCATTAAAGTGTTTGCGAGCAACAGCGGCAAAGGTCTCATAGGTGCCCTGGACGATGCCCTGGGAGCCAATATAAATCCAGGAGCCTGCAGTCATCTGGCCGTACATGGCCAAGCCTTTTTTATCCAGCTCGTTGAAGTGTTCCCAGTTGGCCCAGTGCGGTACCAGGTTGGAGTTGGCAATTAATACACGAGGCGCATCGGCGTGGGTTTTAAATACGCCCACCGGTTTTCCAGACTGTACCAGCAGGGTTTCGTCGTCCTCGAGGCGTTTCAGTACCTCGACAATTTTGTCGTAACACTCCCAGTCGCGCGCGGCGCGGCCAATACCACCATAAACCACCAGGTCTTCCGGGCGTTCAGCCACTTCCGCATCCAGGTTGTTCATCAACATGCGCAGTGGGGCTTCGGTCAGCCAGCTCTTGGCATTGAGCGAACTGCCGCGAGGCGCGCGGATTTTGCGACTGGGATCGTGACGTTTATCAGCGGACATAAATTCCTCTCAATATATTTGGTAAAAATTCTTACGCCCTGTAGTTATCAATCACATATTGTTGGGGCGTAGGGGATACATTCAAAATTAGAATCTTAGTTGCGCGCCCAGGCGGTAGCGGTTACCCGGGTGCACCAGGCGGGCAAAGCTCACAGTGCCGGCGCTACTCTTGGTACGCCGCCACACCTGTAGGCAGGCGTCGCCGGTGGCGATCTCCAGCGCGTAGGCAATAGAGGCCTCTGCGGCAATCGCCTCCACCGTGGTGTCGGCCTCGGTCAATGGCGCGACCCTGGAAAGATAGGCGTTGGGTGTGGTGTGGGCGAAATCTTGCTGTAGATATTCCGGGGCCAGGGTCGGGTTAGTGAAGCGCTCCTCCCACTGAATGGGTACGCCGTTATCGCAGTGCACAATAATGGTATGAAAAACTTTGGCCTGCTCCGGTACTTTTAATGCACGGGCCACTTCGGCGTTGGCCATACACTGCTGTGCCAGCAAAATTCGGTTGCTGTAGCTATGACCGCGTGCGGAAATCTCATCGGCAATATTGCGCACTTCTAAGAGGGAGCCTGCCGGCACCGGTTCGGCCACAAAAGTACCGAGTCCCTGAGCGCGCATCAGTACTCGCTCATCGGTTAATTCACTCAATGCGCGTCTGGCGGTCATACGGCTGACACCGAATTCCTGTGCCAGCTGGTTTTCCGAGGGTACCTGGAAATGCACAGGCCAGGCGCCTTTCTCGATTTGTTGCCGGATATGGCGCTTGATGGCCGCGTAGCGTGGCTCGCTTGCAGTATTCATAGGCTTGAGTTAGATGCCTTTTAGGCTTGTATATGGTTGTATATACAAGAAATAATAATAGCTACTATGGTTGTCTTAAAGATGACTGTCAAGCCGGGGCGATGGTCTGTATCCTGACCGCCCTAAATCCCGCTCGGTATTGGACTGGGCATCTATGGTTAAAGAAGGAAAAGCGCGCCGCTAGAAGCTTATGACAGAACGCTGTGACCTACTGATTACTAATGTGAATGCCGCCACTATGGACCCTTCTATTGTCGGGGGCTACGGTGCTGTAGAGGATGCCGCTGTGGCGGTAACCGGTGGCAAGATTGTATGGCTGGGGCCGCGCCGCGAGTTGCCGGACTGCGCTCCAGACGAGGTGATCGATGGCGAGGGCCAATGGTTGACCCCGGGCCTGATCGACTGCCACACCCATCTGGTCTACGGCGGTCATCGCGCCGGGGAGTTTGCCCGCCGCCTGGGGGGCGAGAGCTACGAAGAAGTGGCTCGTGCTGGCGGTGGCATTATTTCCACCGTGCGCGCCACTCGTGCCGCCAGTGCCGAGGAGTTGTATCGCCTGTCGGAGCCGCGCCTGCGCGCCCTGATGTCTGAGGGGGTTACCACTGTCGAAATTAAATCCGGATACGGCCTGGACTTGGATACGGAGCTGAAACAGCTGCGCACAGCGCGTCGACTGGGACAGCACAATCCTGTGGAAATCGTCACTAGCTGCCTGGCCGCGCACGCCCTGCCGCCGGAATACGATGGTCGTGCCGATGAATATATCGATCTGATTTGCGAGCAGATATTGCCGGCAGTTGCGCGCGAGCAACTGGCCGATGCAGTGGACATGTTCTGCGAAACCATTGGCTTTACCGTAGAGCAGTGCCAGCGGGTGATCGATGCCGCCAAGCAACTGGATATGCCAATAAAAGTGCACGCTGAACAGCTGGCGCGCACCGGTGCTACGAGGATGGCAGCTAAGTCCAGCGCCCTCTCCGTGGATCATATTGAATACATCAGCGATGCCGATGTGTTGGCCATGGCCGAAAGCGGCACCGTGGCGGTATTACTCCCCGGAGCCTTTTATACATTGCGCGAGACCCAGGTGCCGCCGGTAGAAAAGCTTCGCGAGGCGGGGGTTTGCATGGCCCTGTCCACCGACCTGAATCCCGGCAGCTGTCCCATTGGTTCGTTGCGGTTAATGATGAATATGGGCTGCAACCTGTTTGGCCTGACCCCGGCTGAGGCGTTGGCCGGCGTGACCCGCGCTGCCGCACGCGCTTTGGGGCTCTGTTGTTCTCGCGGTGTGCTGCGCCCTGGGTTGCGCGCGGATATGGTGCTCTGGCCAATGGATACCCCGGACCAGCTGGCTTATGAGTTTGGCGCGCTGAAACCTGCACAGATTTTCCTGGGAGGTAAAGATGTTACAGCTGGCTGATATGCGCCTATGGAGTGGCCGCACCGACAGCGAGGACGGTCGCGCCGGAGAGCGCTGGCACCAGCGTATTTCTCCGCTGCAACTGGATAACCCTCCCGGGATCGCCATTCTCGGTTTTGCCTCAGATGAAGGGGTGCGACGCAATAAAGGGCGTATCGGTGCGACGAAAGGGCCGCGAATCCTGCGCTTGGCCATGGCCAATCTGCCCGCTACTTTTGACTTACCTCTTTATGATGCCGGTAATGTGCGCGTTGACCGCGAGGATCTGGAATCCGCACAGGCTTTGCTCGGTGCGCGTATCAATGAATTGCTCGACAATGGTCACTTTCCCCTGGTTCTGGGGGGAGGACATGAAATTGCGTATGGCAGCTATCTGGGTATAGCGCGTTGGATGCGCGAGCTGCACCGGGAAAAGACGTTGGGCATTATCAACTTCGATGCTCACCTGGATCTCCGTATACCCTCTCCTAAAGGATCTTCAGGCACACCTTTCTATCAAATTGCGGAACAGTGCCAGATCAATGGTCGTCCCTTTAACTATCTCTGTGTCGGTGCTGCCGATAATGCTAACACCCCGGCACTCTACAACCGCGCCGATGAGCTGGGTGCCGAAGTCATTCGCGATCGAGAAATCAGTAGCTGGAACCTGGATAAGGTTAAGCAGCAAATCCAGGATTTTATCGATAAGGTGGACTTTGTTTATCTCACCGTTTGCTTGGATGTATTGCCAGCGGCAGTAATGCCCGCGGTCAGTGCGCCCTCTGGGCGTGGGGTAGCACTGGAGTTGCTCGAAGAGCTTCTGGATACCGCTTTGGATTCAAATAAGGTTTGCTTGGCGGATATGGCCGAATTTAACCCCTATTTCGATATTGAGGATCATGGCGCGCGCACCGCCGCACGGCTGGCTTTTCAGATGGCCAATAAGGCCGCACGCGCCTCGCATCAGGGGTAAGAGGGGAAAGAGGTTTGCAAGAAGGGCTGCCAGTGACTGGCAGCCCTTTATAGTTAAACGGTAATATGCAACTTTACGGTAATGTTATTGCGAGTCGCATTGGAATAGGGGCAGACCTCTTCGTGTGCCTTTAATGCCACTCTTTCTGCCACCACCTTATCCATCCCTGGTAGTTCAATATAGAGGTCCACCTCCAAGCCAAAGCCCTTTCCGCTGGGCCCTATACCAACTTCAGCTCGCACGCTGGTATCGTTCGGTGTGGCGACCTTTTCCTTGTCCGCAACAAATTTCATCGCACCGATAAAACAAGCTGAATAGCCTGCCGCAAATAATTGCTCGGGATTGGTGCCACTTCCGCCATCCCCGCCCAGCTCTTTGGGGATGCTGAGCTTTACATCCAGGGCACCATCCGACGATGCCGCCTGTCCATCACGGCCACCAGTGGCCGTGGCGACTGCTGTATAGAGAGCCTTCATAAGTGTGTCCTCAGAAATTATGCAGACGAAGTGTAGTTGTCTCGGCTTGTGTCGGTGTGTAAAGCCTGAGGCGAACCTGGGTTATCCGTGTCAGACGAAGGTATCGACAATTATTGAGGAGGTTAATGAAATTTTTTGTAAGGTTTTTGGCGTCGTCGGTACAGTACCCATTACAAAAAAGTGGAGTAACCGGTGGATTTACGGGATCAATTATTTCAGCAGGCGATAACCGAGTATGCCGAGGGTATCTCCCGAATAGCACGCAGCTATGTGCGCACTACTGCAGAGCATGAGGATCTTCTTCAGGAGATATGGTTGGGGCTATGGCGAGCGCTGCCTTCCTTTCGAGGGGATGCCAGCTTAAAAACCTTTGTCTACCGCATTGCGCACAACCGTTGTGTAACCGAAATAGCCAGAAGAAAGCCTCAACATGTTGGTGAGGAGGAATTGATGACGCTGCCAGATAGTCAAGCGGGTCCTGATGAGCGCCTGGCGGAAGAGCGTAAATCAGAGCGTCTGCTAGTTGCGGTTAAAAAATTACCATTGGGCCTGCGTCAAACCCTGACTCTGCGTTTAGAGGGGTTAAGCTATACGGAAATTTCCGAAGTGCTTGGTATCAGTGAAAGCAATATTGCTGTGCGCTTGAACAGAGCAAAAGAACGGCTGAACATCTGCTTGTCAGGAGGTGAGTAATGAATAAAGCGAGCAGCGAAGAACAGTGGTCTGAACTGGAAACTTTGTGGAAGCAGCAACGGGTTAGCACAAAAGTGCCTGCTGCCATATTGAAGTGGGTACGTCGTCAAGAGCGGCGAATGTGGATGGTAGTAACTTTTGAATGGCTCTTTGCAATTTTCGTAGCAGTTTATGCTTTCAATGTCTTTTTAGTGGAAGGCTTTCCGGACAGCAGCTTACGCATCATTCTTATACTTTCAATGCTTGTAATCGCAATGGTTTTTTCTCTTTTAAATCGTCGTGGTTTGTGGGCTCCACTAGAGGAATCTACGAGCG